>SVDT01000024.1 GCA_015057775.1 Paenibacillaceae bacterium
GAATTCCGGTCTCAGGAGCGATGTCAGCAACAATTTTTTCAAAGTCAAGGATCGTAACAAGATCAGTTCCGCACTGAGCGATTCCAGTGGCTACGCCTTCATCACCGCGGCTTATGGTATCATCTGGTTTCTGAATATTCTTCCAGGAAATACGGCTGATACCAACTACGCTGTGAACACGGAAAGCAATGTGCAGCTTGTTGAAATTGGTGATAATAAACAGATCTTTGCCTTGTTTTTCACCTTTATTGCCAGTAAGGTAATAAGGGAGATCAATGACTGTAAGAAGAAGATCCCTTGGTTTAAAAATACCCTCTACAGCTGGGTGGGCATGAGGGATGGGTTTCACCTTATCTGACATCATAATCTCGCGTACTTTCGCAACGTTAATTCCATATAATTCACCATAGATAGTGAATTCCATTATTTCAATTTCATTCGTCCCTGATTCTAATAAAATCTCTGTTTCTGCCATACTTTTTCTCCTTTATCCCAATATAATCCAGCAAAAACAACTGCCTGTTAATTTATCGGCAACTTTCTGCCAGTTCATAATGTTTACAAAACAATTTCTGCTCTGCCGTAAGTTCTGATTTTAACCTGCCCCGTACTTACATCCATGGACATGGTTCGTGCATAGTTTTCTCCAACGTCCAAAGCAGCAAGCCGGATCCCCTCTTTTTGGAGAATCTGTTTTACGCTTATAATATTGCGGGCTCCGATATTGCCAAGAGTACTGTTACCCTGCAATTCGAACATTTTTGCCCCCCCTGCAATCTTTGCGATCAATCTTGGTTTTCTTGCGCCCAGGATTTCTATCTTTCTAAATGTCTCAGCCAGTCCTGTATCTGCATACTTAAATATATTTCCGTCTCCTGATCCGTATACTTCCGGAAGCATGATATGCACAAGCGCCCCCAGCTTTATCATGGGATCATATAAACAGATTCCAATGCAGGACCCCAGCGCATAGGTGATCAGTGTCCCCTCCTGCCTGGCAAATTTCATGTCCGCAATTCCTACTGTTATCTGTTTATCCATTTACAATCCCCAGCTTTTCCATTAAAAAGTTAAGTGACATAATATCCGGCATCATAAGCAAGTCACTGTGAAGGACTTTTCCTCCTATTATAAACTGTCCGCTTATCATCATCATCTTATCTGTCTGATATCCAAATTCCACCATTGGAACACTTAAGATGCCTCCCAGCATGTTAACTGCAATGTCAGGTACTGAAAGATTAATTGTAACCTCACTCAGTGTTGACATGGCATTGACATATGATGAGATAATAATATTACCGATTTCTTCCAGTGCGGAGGTCTCTAAAACATTGAGCTGGTAATAGTCTTCAATCTCCTGCTGCATAACGCTGGATAAAACCTCATTAATAAAATCCATTTTTAAAATAAAGAGCATTAAACCGTTGATTTCTCCTGTCATCTTAACCAGGATCGCCGCCACAATTTCCTCCGGATCACCCAAAAATTTAATGGCCTCATTATATCCCAGTATCTGAACATCGGGTAATGTCATCCGTACGGTCTTGTTCAGCATGGAAGAAAGTGCGGTAGCCGCATTGCCTGTACCAATACTGCCAATCTCCCGAATCAGATCCAGCCCCAGCCCATTCATTTCGTCATAACGTGTTATTTTCATATGATCGCCCTCTTTCATGAAACTCTGCCATATTTACCGCAGAGAATTTATTGTCGATTCAACTTCATCGGAAGTCTGTACCATCTTAAGAGCATAGGAATACGCTCTCTGGGCCTCCATCATTTTTGTCATCTCCAATGCAAAATCAGTACCAGACTGCTCCAGAGATCCACTTATTACTTTTGCATTCTCCAGGAGAATGGGAGTCCCATTGGCTGCGGTTGCAGAAAAAACATTGTCCCCGATGGGTTTAAGGCTGCTGGTATTAGCAAAGGTATAGATTCCAATGGCATGGGGATCATGTTCTCCCTCCTGCAGTTCTTCCGTATCGTCTTCCTCTTCCTCAGCTTCTTCAGAAGGGTAGGATGCCGGCTTTACATCATAGGATATTTCCGCCTGATCCATATTTAGAACCCGTTTCCCATCCACATTGACAAGATAGAATTTATCCGTTGTCTTTGCAAGGGAAAAACGTCCGTCACGGGTGTAAGTGATCGCTCCGGATACGGGATCCTTGAGCATGAAAAAACCATCGCCTTCCACAGCATAATCATGTTCCTGTCCCGTAGTCTGATACGGCATGGCTGTCATGTTTGTCTTTATCTGATCAACTTTGGATCCGCTTCCGGTCTTAATATTGGTATCTTCAAGCTGATTTCGTGTCTGTGCATAGATCAGATCGGAAAACACACTATATTCCGGTTTAAAACCAACTGTATTAACATTTGCAATATTATTCGATACAACATTCAGTTTTGTCTGCTGATTCATGGCACCTTGTGCGCCTATGTAAAAGGATTGATTCATCCGTTAGTCCTCCCCTATACTCTGCCAATGTCAGATACTATTTTTCCCATAAGCTGGTCGTACATCTTAAGCACCTGGGCTGCACTCTGAGTAGCTCTCTGACTGGTCATCATGGAGGTCATCTGCTCGATGGGATCAATATTGGACCGTTCCACTGATTTCCACATTATTCCACCATCAACAGCTTTTCCCTCTGCCTGGGTTGTGAAGGTTCCGTTATCCCCTTTTACAAGCTGAGCTGTATCATCAAAGTTTACCACACCAAGCTTTCCAATGAGCGTTGGTTCTTTTGCCTCTGTATCACCGCCATCTTCATCGGTTTTAAGTCCTTTTAAGGCCTCTTCATATATGTTCCCGGACTGATCCACTGAAATGTGATTAGAGGTCATCTCAATAGGATTTCCATCTTCTCCAAGTACCCTTCCTAAATTTGATAAACAAAGATAGCCATCCTTATCAACATCAAAAGAGCCATTTCTTGTATAAAGACGAGTCCCGTCAGTACCCTCGATTGTAAAAAATCCAGGCTTTGTTAAAGCAAAGTCCAGATTACCGCCTGTTTCCTCCACATTGCCCTGATCGAAGCTGGTTTTCACACCTGCTACTGTTTTCAGCATGGATGCAGTACCAATCGGAGTGTAACTGCTTTTATCCACATTACCGCTCCTGTAAAGCATCTCTTCCTTAAATGTGGTGCTGGTCATACGGTCTGATTTAAACCCAGGAGTACTTACGTTTACCATATTGTTACTGATGGTATTTAAATTCCGGTTCTGATAAAGCATCCCGGAAGCCAGATTATAAAATCCTTGAAACATCCCGCTATTCCCCTTTCCTATTTCCCATTTATAAAATTAGTCAGATTCAGTCTCAGTTTCTGTATGGCATTGGAGTGAATCTGTGAAATTCTTGGTTCACTGACATTCATGACCCTGGCAATCTCTTTCATATTTAATTCGTCCATATAATACAAAGAAATAACCTTTTGTTCATTTTCCTTTAAATTATTTATGGCGGATACCAGTATCTGTTTAAATTCTTCCTGAAGATAGTGGGATTCCGGCTGGTCATTTTCGCTGATGGAGGGCAGCTGGACTGTCTTCTTGTTGTCATTGCTTCCCTCTAACACCATATCAAGGGAGATGACACTGTAAACATTGGTCTTTCCTAACGCTTCCTGATATTTATCCAGCGATACATTTAAATACTCGGCCGTTTCTTTTGAGGATGGAAAACGTCCCAGGCGGTTACATAATTCCATCACCGTATTGTCCAGTTCTTTGGCATTTTTTCTGACACTTCTTGGGATCCAGTCCTGTTTTCTTGCCATATCTATAATCATACCACGAATACGCTTGGAAATATAGGTTTCAAACTTCACATTCATATCAGGATCAAACTTTTCAATCCCATTCATGATCGTCAATACACCTTCATTAACGATATCCTCTATTTGAGCAAAGCTTAAATAGACATCACGCATTTGAATTGAAATGCTCTTCACCATATACATATAACGCATTACCAGCTCGTGCTTGATTTTAATATCCTTAGTACGCTTATATTTAATTAGTAAATCTTCATTGGTATATTGGCTTAACTCCTGCTCCATTCCGATTAACACTGCCTTTCTGACATTAACCCTTGTCAAACGGTAATATTTCCGACTGCCTGGATCTGAATATTATTTGCAATTTCATTAAATGAAAGAACATAGACATTGGGATAAAACTGTTCGATCAGACGGTAAAAATACAGCCTTACTACCTGACTTGTTAGAATCACAGGTTTTTGTTCCAGATCGTTAAACTTCTTAATCTGTTCACCCAGCTGTCCGATTACTGACTGCATTACCTCAGGACTGAGAGCCAGATAAACGCCCTGCTCCCCTTTCGCCATGCTGCTGATAATATTTTTCTCCAGATCTGCATCCAGAGTCAGAACTTTCATCTGACCTCCATCACAGAACATTCTGGTAATGGTTCTCTTTAAAGCGATTCTTATATTCTCAGTAATAAGATCGATATCTCTGGTTGTTGAAAGAGCATCCACAATGGTCTCCAAAATGGTTTCCATATCTTTGATCGGCACACCTTCTTTTAAAAGACTGTTGAGTATCTTTTGGAAGTTGCCGTAGGATAACTGACCTGGGAATAACTCCTCCACAAGTTCAGGTGAATGTTTCTTAACATTGTCTAACAGCTGCATAATTTCCTGTCTGCCAAGCATCTCATATGCATGCTGCTTGATGGTCTCTGATAAGTGAGTGAGCATAACTGACAACGGATCAATAACTGTATATCCATAGATTTCGGCCATTTCTTTATTCTCAGGCCGGATCCATTTACTTGGGATTCCGTAAGCCGGCTCAATCGTTTCAATTCCATCCACTTCACCGGAAAGAACCGGCGGTTCCAGGGCCAGATAATAGTCTACCAGAATTTCACCCTTTGCTACTTCTTCACCTCTGATTTTAACTACATACTGGTTGGTATTCAGACTGGAACTGTCTCTTAGTCTGACCGATGGGATAACAAATCCCATGTCCTGAGCATACTGTCTTCTGAAAATGACAATACGGTTAATTAGCTTTCCTCCGCTGCCTTCGTCAATCAGGGGAATCAGACTGTAGCCAAATTCCAATTCGATGGGGTCTACACTGATCAGGGAATATACATTATTTACATCTCTGTAATAGGATTCTTCGTCTGCTGGTGTCTGCTGGCTTGTATCCTCCATGAACGTATTCTGATACTGCTCCACCTCTTTAAAGGCTGACTGTTTCACTTTACGCTCCAGCTGATAACCGGTTCCTATAAGTAAAACTGCCATAAGACCAAGCTGGAATTTTGGCATTCCCGGAACAAGCATCAGTACAACCAAAACAAATCCCGTTAGCATAATGGCTCTTGGCTGAGCCAAAAACTGTGCGGACACATCCTCATTTAAGCTGCCATCTGATACGGCTCTGGTAACAACCATACCGGTAGCTACAGCGATCATAAGGGAGGGAAGCTGGGATACCAGTCCATCACCTACCGTAGCAATGCTATAAATGGTTAAAACCTCGGAGAAGGGCATATTGGACTGAACAATACCAATGATCGCACCACCAATAAAATTGATTGCGGTAATGATCAAAGAAACGATTGCATCGCCCTTTACGAATTTGGTGGCACCATCCATGGCACCATAAAAATCTGCTTCCTTCTGGATTTTATAACGTCTCAGCTTCGCTTCCTGCTCATTGATCAGACCAGAACTTAAATCCGCATCAATGGCCATCTGCTTTCCTGGCATGGCATCCAGGGTAAATCTGGCTGCAACCTCAGATACTCGTTCCGTACCTTTTGTAATAACCAGAAAGTTTACTAAAACAATAATCAGGAATATGATAAAACCTACTACAACATTTCCCTGCAATACGAAATCACCAAAGGCCTTAATAACGAGACCGGAAGATCCCATTTTGGTTAAAATGTTACGGGTGGAAGAAACGTTAAGTCCAAGTCGCAACAGTGTGGTGATCAAAAGCAGCGATGGAAATATGGAAAATTCCAACGGCTCCCGAATGTTCATGGTTATCAGAAGGATAATCATGGATAGGGAAATATTTATTATAATCATTACATCCATAAAAAATGGAGGCAATGGGATGATCAAAAGAAGCACAATTGTAATGACAAATACTACAACGGAATTTTTAAGTAAAGTCTTCATTCTTTTTACACCATTTCTTTCAAGTATCTATGCCGCATTTTCTACTCTATGATCTTGTTATTCATACGGTATACGTATACCAGAATCTCAGCGACCATACCATAATATTCCGGAGGGATTGGCTCCCCCACTTTGGTACTGGCAAAAATCCCCCTTGCAAGAGGCTTGTTCTCCAGCACATAGATTCCATGTTCCTCGCCTATGGCCACAATCCTTAAAGCAAGTTCATCCTGACCCTTGGCAAGCAGAACTGGTGCATTATCTTTTTCTATATCATAACGCAGTGCTACCGCAAAGTGGGTCGGATTTCGAATAATTACATCTGCAGTAGGTACTGACTGCATCATCCTGCTGCGGGCTCTTTCTCTTTGCAGGTTCCGGATACGCCCTTTAATCTCCGGATTTCCTTCTGTCTGCTTGTATTCCTCTTTCATCTCCTGCTTTGACATCTTAATCTGGCGTTCATAATCCCACCACTGGTAGAAATAATCGAAGCCGGCGATCGCCAGGAATACAATTGATACTTTCATTACCATATCCATAATAGAATTTAAAACATAAACTGATGAATCCATTACATTCATATCAATGGTTCTGGACACTGCTCTTAAATCACCTTTTATGATCTGATACAGAATCACTGAAAGTATAATAATTTTAATCAGATTTTTAATAAGCTCAACCAGACTCTTTAAAGAGAGAATATTTTTAATCCCTTTAATTGGATTTAGTTTTTCAAACTTAGGTGCCAGATTACTTTTGGTAAATAGAAATCCTGTCTGAATTCCTGTTCCAATCACTGCCAATGTAGTGGAAACTAGAATAATCGGTATCGCTGCTTTAGCAATGGCAATTACCATATCCCAGAAAATACTGGTTGTATAATCTGACATGGTATCTGCTAACGGAGCCAGACTGACATATTTGATCATGTAATCCCGCATGGTACGATACATGAGCGGAAATAATGCTTTCAACATCACGAAAGTTCCAAGAAGAGTGGCGATCATTACCACATCCTTACTAACAGCAACATGACCTTTTTTTCGTTCATCCTTCCGTTTTTTCGGCGAGGCCTTTTCGGTTTTTGAATCATCTGCCATTTCCGTTCATCACATCCTTTGCGCTATAAAATCCTGATCATATTCTCCACTGTCAGTAACATCTGACTTATTATAAATCCAACATAATCAGACATGGGGGAAAATAAGAATATAAGCATTAATAAACCAACCAAAACCTTCGCCTGAATGTTAACCACAAACACATTAATCTGAGGTATCACCTTCATCAGAATTCCCACCGCAATTTCTGTTATGAACTCAATTGCCATAATTGGAAAAGCAAATTTAATAGCCATTACGATACACTGGGTAAAAATTTCAAGCACTGCCCACGCAACTTTTGTTCCTATGACAACTTGTCCATAAGGAACGATCTCCGACGACTGGATTAATAGTTTAAACAGAGCCAGATGACCGTCTACTGCAAAGAACAATAATATAAAATATGCATGAAAGATACTTCCCGTCACCGCAACCTGTGCATTGCTCTGGGGATCAAATACGGTGGCCATGGAAAGTCCCATCTGAAAATCTATAATTGTTCCCGCATATGTAATAATCATGACAAACAGCTCCATGACAAAACCAATCACATACCCCATGGCAAACTCTTTGATCAGAAGAACTGCGTATTCAACGGAAGTAACTGGTTCCGGTACCTGCGCGGAAGAAAACGAATACAGCATAAGGGTAAATACCATAACCGTACCGCCCTTTACATAACCGGGTATATTCCGTCTTCCCAATATGGGATTCAGGAGAATAAAACCTGCCATCCGCATGAGAATCAGGGAGAAAAGCATCATCTGTCCAATATCCGGCATTTAACTCTTCCTTTCATCTGCTTTGCCTATCCCAGCATGGTATTAAACACATGTATGGTAAAATCACTAAGCGTCTTCATCATATTGCTGCCCATCATCAAAAGAATCAGTCCCACAACAAGTAACTTGGGCACAAAGGTAATGGTCTGTTCATGGATCTGGGTGGCTGCCTGCAGTATTGATATCAGAATACCGATGATCATACTTACCACAAGAACCGGGCCCGCCAGCTTAACGGCTGCTCCAAACATTTCGTACATCAGGCTGCTGATTGCTACGTCTGTCATAAAAATCCCTCCCGTCATTAATGAAAGCTTTTAACAAGGTTTGTAAATAATAACTCCCAGCCATTTACTGTAACAAACAATAACAGCTTAAATGGAAGTGAAATCATGGCAGGCGGAAGCATTACCATACCCATTGACATCAGTGTGCTGGAAACAACAATATCTACCAGCATAAATGGGAGGAAAATCATAAATCCAGCTGTGAACGCCCGTTTTAATTCTGATGTCATAAATGATGGAATGACAACAGTCATTGGTAAATCTTCAATGTTTTCCGCTTTTTCTGTATGGGATAAGTCTACAAACAAATTCAGAGTACTGGTTTCAGTCTGTTTCAGCATAAAACGCTTCATGGGAATCTGAGCCCGTTTTAATGCCTCCGACTGGTTGATCTCTTCTTTTATGTAAGGCTGGTAAGCCTGGGTATTAATATCTTTTATAACCGGATCCATGATAAACAAAGTTAAGAATAGCGCAATGCCTACCAAAACAATATTAGGGGGCGTTTGCTGTACACCAAGTGCATTCCTTGTAAAAGACAGGATAATAATGATTCTGGTAAAAGAAGTCATCATAACCAGTATGGACGGCAGCAGTGATATAATGGTCAGAATGAGGAAAAGTTCCAGGGTTGGCACCCTGCCTCCATTAATGTTAACTAAGGCATCTGTATTCATTCTGCTCCTCCTACAAGTCTTTCCGGTTTTTATCCGTATATTTTTTCAGAATGCTGATAAAATCAGGGTACCCGCTTCCTGTTTGAGGATTCTGGATATCCAGGCTTTGTTGAATATCCTCCTCCGTCAGTTCTGCCAGAATGTTAATCTGTGAAGAAGCGATACCAATGAGAAAATAATGACTGCCTGCGCGAACAACCGCAATCGCCTTATCCTGCCCAAGGGAAAGCCTGTCTAACATCTGCATATAATTTCCCCCGCGTTTTAATCCCATCCCTTTTCCAATACTTTTCGTAAAAATATAGCTTAAGTACAGAATGAGAATGGTGATAATAAGAACCGACAACAGACTGATCACACTGTTCATCTACAGGCACTTCCTCTCTATTCAACGTTCTTTTTGATAATCTCCGTAATACGGATACCAAAATTGTCATCAACGACTACTACGTCGCCCTTCGCAATACATCTTCCATTTACATACAGATCTACCTGCTCCCCGGCAAGTTTGTCTAAAATAACAAGAGATCCTTTTGTAAACTCAAGTATATCTTTTACCAGTTTTCTTGTTCTGCCGATTTCTACTGAAACTTCTAACGGTACTCCCATGATCAGTTCACGGTTTTCCTCCTGCTCCTCATAGCTTACCGGACCTTCAGTAAGGTTATTTTGGGGCACTGGCTTCACATTGATGGTTTTTGGCTCCGGAGCTTCTTTCTTCGGCGCATTCATCTGTGAATTCTGCATCTGCAAAATCATCTGCTGCATCTGATTAATCATCTGCTGCTGCATCTGCATCTGATTCATCATCTGCTGCACGGCGGAATTGTCAATGCCTGCTGGCTGGCTTACCATTGCCGGCGTGGAAACTGCAGGTTGAGGAGTTTGTGCTGGTGTCGGAACTGGAACTGGAGCTGGTGTCGGAGTTGGCGTTGCCGGCACTGGTTCTGAAGCCTTGCCGCCATTTAACAGCATCTCTATTTCCTCCTGAGACAGGATACCACCTGAAGATTCCTGTTTCACAGGCTCCTGTGGCTGCGGTTCTGGAGCTGAACTTCCTGAAAGAAGTTTTTCAATTTCTTCCTGAGATAAAATGCCGCCAGAGGAAGCCGGAGCGGAAGCAGGTTGTGAAACAGGTTCTGGTACCGGCGCTTCTTCCGGCTCACTGTCTCCCTGGGGAAAGAATCCCGCTACCAGTTCTTTTGCAAGTGCAGGTGGCATAACATTGATAAATTCACTGGCCATCTGATCCGCTATCTTCAGATTAAAACCAACCACAACCATTAAATCTTCATCGTGATAATATTTCTCTTTAAAATCTCCCACATCTTCAATTTCAAAAGATGTTGGTGTTGAAATATTAACTGCTTTACTTAAAAATTCGCTGAGAGCAGTCGCTGACGCCCCCATCATCTGATTCATTACTTCACAGATTGCACTGATATTTAATTCATTTAATTCAAAATCCTCTTCCGGGGTTTCCGTTCCCATCAGCATATCTACGATAACCTTAACATCATGCTTTTTCAGAAGCATAATATTACTTCCGCTAAGACCTGCAATATAAGTAATTTCCACACCCACTGCCGGTTCCAGGTTTGATATTTCAAACTCACTCTTCGTTAATACACGTACTACAGGTGTGGTGATATCAACTCTGGCATTGAGCATGGTAGATACTGCAGTGGCTGAGGCACCCAGGCTTATGTTTAGTATTTCACCTATGGCATCAATCTCAAATGCGCTAAAATTCTTCGAATCCATACAACTTTTCTCCCTTTATACTCATTTAGCCCTCTATGCCATATTTTACCTTATTTACCGATCTCCAACGCCTTGGAAGCCATCATTTTTATGGCATTAAATGCGGTTATATTGGCTTCATAGGACCGGGTTGCAGACATGCTGTCCACTGTTTCCTTTATCAGATCCACATTTGGCATCTGTACATAGCCGTTCTCATCTGCATCCGGATGTTCCGGGTCGTAAACGGATTTTAAAGGGCTGGTATCTTCCACTACCTGTGATACCTTTACTCCCCCCGCACTCTGCTGGCGGCTCTTACCTGCTGCATTCATTAAGGTTTTACGGAAATTGCTTTCAGTCTGTGCTTCAAGAACCACCATTTTTCTGCGGTACGGGCCACCGGTAGCCGTTCTGGTGGTATCGATATTCGCGATATTTTGTGATGAAATATCAAGTCTGAGACGCTGTGCTGTCATAGCAGACGCGCTGATATTCATCGAACTTAAAAACGACATTTGTACCCTCCTCAGTGAATCAGCTTAGCCGATAATTCCAGTAACTGTCTTTAAAATTCTGTCTGGTTTAAATGGCTTAACAATAAAGTCCTTTGCTCCTGATTTAATCGCTTCGATTACCATGCTTTCCTGTCCCATCGCTGAGCACATAACTACTACTGCATTGGGATCTTTTGCTTTAATTGCCTTTAACGCTTCCAGTCCATCCATATTGGGCATGGTAATGTCCATGATGATAAGATCAGGGCTGATCTCTGTAAACATCTGCACAGCCTGAGCTCCGTCAGCTGCTTCGTACAGATCGGTATATCCGTTCTTTGTCAGAGTGTCCTTAATCATCATTCTCATAAATGCTGCATCATCTACTAATAATATTTTTGCCATTTTCTACATCTCCTTTATTATCCTATAATTCTTTATGTAATCCCTGACTCAGCTTTTACTGGTCTGGTAATTTCCATTCTCAGCCTGATCATCAATTTGAGCAACCACATCGTCGATTTTAACAGCAACATTACGCTTATGAACACCCAGCTGACCTTTGAACCAGGGCTGTCCCTCTATATAAAGTTTGACGTCAGAATCTTTTGGTGTATTCAGATTGATTACATCTCCAACATGTAGATTATATACATCGTCAAGCGAAATTGAGGTATCACCCAACTGTGCTCTAACCAGCATATCTGAAGATTTAATACTCTGCATAATCTCTCTCTTATTATCCTGGCTATTCGCCTCTTCACCCATGGCACTGTGTTTGCGCTTGTCCATGATATCAAATATATTCATGAGAAGAGATCCTGGGATACAAATATTCAATCTTCCTGAACACTCTTTCATATCTACATCTATTACAACAATAACAATGGTTTCATCCACACCAATTTCCTGAAACATACTTGGGTTTTCTTCAAGCCTGCCCAGTTGAAATTTCAGGTTGATATAGCTGGACCAGGAATCCTTTAAAGCACCGATTATATATTGAATTACTCTGTAATACAAAGCCATTTCAATTTCCGTATATGTATAAGATGCATCAACGTTAACATCAGTTCCCACGCCTCCCAGCATACGGTCAATTAAATTAAGCATCAGCGTCATACTTGCGTTAATAAGCAGGGGAGGATTTTTACTATTGTTGGGCAGTGTTACGTTAACTACAGTAAGAATATCATTATCACTAAGTGCGTTGCCAAACTCATAATACCGTTGTTCCTCAACTGTAACTACGGACAATTCGCTGGAAGTCCGAAATATGCTGCTAATCTGGGAGCCTGCTATTCTGGAATAATTGTCGAATATACTTTTTAAAATTTTCAGTCTGTCTTTCGTAAATTTCTTCGGACTGTAAAAATCATATTTCCGGTATTTTACTTCATTTTCCTTTTTCTCGATCTCGTCAATAGGCTCATCATTTCCACTTAAGGAATTGAGAAGCGCATCAATCTGACTTTGGGATAATACTTCAGCCATTTGTTTCACTCCCGCTTTTTATTTAATTGCCCGCTTTGTTCTGAATATTGTGATATACCTGGTTGTAGTATTCCTCCAGGGACTTTTCAACCGTATCATTTTTAGTGATCAAAATCTCAACACGGCGGTTTTTTGCACGTCCATCTTCGGTATCAAAGGGTGCGATAGGGCGAAACTGCCCAAAACTCATCCCAACCAGTTTTTCCGGCGAAACAGCGTTCTGGCTCTGCAGAAAGATAATAACCTCTGCGGAACGCTGTGCAGACAACATACGGTCATTACGAATGTTATTGGCTCTCTCTGGATTTCCCTGTGAGGTATGTCCCAATACCTGAACTTCCTTAATATTGTCATTGGCCTGTGCCATTGCAGCTGCAAACTCACTAAGGACGTCTTTGCCTTCCTGTCTGAGAACAGAGCTGTCTCCATCAAAAAATACTTTATCACGAAATGAGATAAATGTGAAGCCGTCTCCACGCGTAATTTCGACAGAATCCTGCATATTTCGATCGTCCACTACTTTTTTCAGCATCAGATATAATTCGTCAAAATCTGTACTTTCTCCGCCTTCAGCAGGAGGGTTCCCTTTTAATTCCCCCTCACCATCTTTCGCATTGGCATCCAATACAATCTGATCTGATGACTCAACAGCGCTGGGATTAAAACTCTGTACCAGTATCTTCCATTTTGTCTGGTCAACGGAGGACATTGAATACAAAAGAACAAAAAAGCACAGCAATAATGTAACCATGTCTCCATATGTATCCATCCAGCTTCCAAGCTCTTCCGGCTTTTTATTTCTCTTCATCACCAACCACCTGTTTCCCTGTTAGAATAAATGCTGTAAGTTTTACTGGCTTATTACGAAGCCGCGTCACTGCCTGCACTGCCCGACCTCTTCTTTAAGATCTTGTTCTGCTGAGCCTGTGAAAGATAAGACAAAAGTTTTTCCTCAAGGTATTTTGGATTGTCTCCAGCCTGAATTGACAGAACACCTTCTATAATAATCTGCTTATATAGTAGTTCTTCATCATTTCGGAGACGAAGTTTTTTTGCCATTGGAACGAATACCAGGTTTGATAATACACTGCCGTAGAAGGTAGTAATCAAAGCAACAGACATATCCTCACCCAGGCTGCTGGCTCCACCACCGTCCATATTCATACTTTTTAGCATATTTACCAATCCAACCAGAGTACCAATCATACCGAATGCAGGTGCCAGTGAGCTTCCTTTTTCATACACGCTGACGTCCTGATCATGTCGCTCTGACATGGCTGAAACTTCGCTTTCCAGCATCTCTCTTATTTTTTCTGCATCCATCGCATCTACAATCAGCATAATACTCTGTTTCAAGAATGGATCCTTAATACCGTTAGCCTGTTCTTCCAAAACCAGTAATCCTTTTTTTCTGGCTGTCTTAGCCATGTCTACCATAGTATCAATTACTTTTTCAGCATCGTATCTCTTGGGGTTGAGCATGATTGCAAAGTGCTTTGGTACCTGCGCCAACGTTTTAAACGGAAAGCTTGCCACCAGGGCTGCAATTGTGCCCCCAATTACAATAAGCACACTGGGCATATCAATGAAATTACCCAGCTTAGCCATTCCTATTCCATTTACAATCAGAGCAAAACCAACTACCCAGCCTATAATCAACGATATGTCCATGAATAACCTCCAACTGTCCAGGCATCTCCCGGATTAATCTTTCATATTCTTCCCGCGTGCATAGATTCGGGCATTGTAATCGATCGCCCTGTCTATAATTTCTTCAACACTTTCCTTCACTACATAATGTTTCCCGCTTACCAGGATAACATTGGACTCCGGTATTGATTCCACCCGCTCAATCTGCGCGCAGTTTATTATGAATTCTTCATCATTCAGTCTTGTAAGACGAATCATATATTACCTCTCCTTAAGCCCGGAGAGGCGGAGTTAATGCCTCCCCGGATTGTTGTGGATCCAATTACCGTTTCATATTAACTAACTCTTCCAGCATCTGATCAGTTACAGTGATGATTTTGGAGTTCGCCTGGAAACCTCTCTGTGTGGTAATCATGTCGGTCATTTCTGTGGCGAGGTCAACTTTGGCCATTTCAAGGAAGTTGCTTCTTATAACACCATCTGATCCTCCACCTTCAAATACACTTACATTTCCAGCACTTGCACCAATAGTATAATAATATCCGGAATCCTTTTCCAGACCGCCCATATTCTGGACACGTCCAAGAGCAATCTTTCCAATTGTTACCGTCTCGGAGTTTGAGGTGGTTCCGACGATGGTTCCATCTGTCTGAATCTTATAGCTGGCAAACTCGGCCAGAGAATCCTCTGTATTTGAACCACTGCTGCTACTGCCACTGTTTGATGATGCTGCAGTAGTCTGGGCAGTTGCCAAATTTGCCTGTGCTTTAACAACGGCATTATTCGCAGCTTCAAGAGTTGCTTCTCCCGTACTTACTTTAATCTTCGCTGCATCCCGAATGCCCTGCAAAGATGAGTCTTCTAATACACTTAATTTGTTTTTTACATCTTTTAATGCACTTTCAGCGGCATCAAATGCTGTCTTTGTAGTTGGATCAGCTCGATAAGCTTCTAATGCATCTTGATATTTTGTAAAATAAGTATCTAAATCCGGTTCAACAGCTTTAAGGGTATCCAGTGCCTTGGGGGCTATCAGTTCAGCTTTTTTCTGGATTAATGTATATTCAGACTTCTCATAATCCTCAAGACTATCATAATAAGTTTTTTTCAATGTAGCATCTGTAGCATCACTTTGTAATGCATTATAAGCAGTTACCATGGCTTTCTTTTTATTAGCTAATTCCAGCTCCAGATCATCAATCGTTAAAGAAGTCGATTTTGCTTCATAATTAGACAGTGCTGTTACATATGCCTGCCTTGCTGCTGACAATGAAGCACTCTGATTGTTATATGCGACATTTGCGTCATCTAATGCTTTTTTAGCTATAGCCACTTTATCATTGTTACCATCGCTTTTCAGCTTATTTAAAACTGACTGTGTCGGCAGCTTCAATGGTACAAGTGATCCTGTTGCAAATTTATCACTGTCCTGATCATAACTGAAACCATACACATAACTACCACTATCATCTGTTAAGTAACCATTTGTATCTACTTTAAACTTACCAACTCTTGATAAATACAAACCGCTTGATTTAACCGCATCATCGCCTTCTAACGAAAGTGAACCACCACTTAACATAGGACCAACAATAAAGAATCCCGTTCCCTCAATCATACAATCCAGACCGCTTGAGGATGGTGACATACTTCCAGTTGAAAAATCGTAAGTAATTGCACCAGTAGTAACTCCATAACCAATTTGGTTGGCATTCACAGCACCAATTCCTCCAGTTTCGGTGTTACCACTAGATCCTGAGCTGGTGTTCTGATACATGGCATCCTTAAAAGACATACTTGCAGCTTTGTATCCCCATGTATTTACGTTTGCAATATTATTACCGATAACATCCATCTTTGCCTGATGCGCTCTTAGACCTGCGACACCAGCGAACATTGATCTGACCATATTTTTTATCCTTTCTCTTTTGAAACTGCCGTCTCCCTATGTCAGTCAGACATACAGGATAAGCCCCCATAAATGGTCCGGCTATAACAAAACGGCACTGTCAATATTGGTAAAAATGTTCTCTTTCATTTCATTTCCTGACATAGTTGTAACTACTGTGTTATTAGGAACATTCACGATAAACGCTCCCCTTTCACTGATAATAACAACATCTTTCGCCCCTTTTAAACGGGCCTTTTCTACAGCAGACTGCAGATCATCTAAAAATGAGGGGGTTACTTCGATTCCCCGCTGATTCACCCGTTCTGCGGCATGTTTGGAAAAGTGAAGTTTCTCTTCTTCTCCAATCCGGCTGTTTAGAACATCACTAAAGCTGCTGCAGTCCGATGCTGCTGCCGCACTGCGAAGTTTGAGTTGCCGGACATCTTCAAATTGGTTTATTTTTCCTATCATTTTCAATCACCAACCATATCATTCTGGTCCAAACCACTGCCATACTATCAGTTATACTGACTATTTATTTATCTGTTGTATCCTTGTCGTCAGTACTGTTCGCAGCGTTATTCTCAGTATTCGTACTATTTGTAGTTTCATCCACCGGCTCATGTCCTTTTTCGTAAACAGACATAATACCAGACACTGGATATCCTGTTTTTGTGTCATCATCGAGATAAATGGTAGGTGTTCCATTATAAATGTCCACACGGGTGACTGTTCCATTATGTTTTTCCACATTACCGTTTTTATCCAAAACGCCAATTAAAACCGACTTACCCATCATAGAAGTACCATAATTGATTGTATTTACCTGGGCAAAATCGTCCATTGATGTGGAGAAATTATCCATTGCCTGCATCATGGCTATCTGTGTCATCTGTGTCATCATCTCAGAGTTATCCATGGGACTTGACATATCCTGGTTCTGAAGCTGTGCAGCTAAGAGTTTAAAAAAACCTTCCGTGGACAATTCACTGTTTTTTTTCGTACTGACATTGGAATCAGTTTCCGTTGTGGCAGCAGAGTTATATAACAAATTGCCTGTGCCTATTGAGTTCGTACTAGCCATCTTTTCTCCTTATCGTAAATCACTCACTGATTTCATCAGAATCCACGCCTGATATACCAAGTCTCAGCTTTTGGATAAAATCATCTCCAAAATCTTCGGAATGGTTCTGCCTCTGTTCCTGCTGTTCTCTCCCATTGCCCTGATGTTCCTGGTTATTATTCAGGTAATCCGGCGATTGCTTGTCTACAATCACATGAATCGGACGTTCTAAGTTGTTTTCCAGGATAGTTCCTAATTCTCCAGCTGACTGGGACAGCATTTTTAAAGTTTTACTTTCTGTGCAGACAACAGATACACTCACCTGATCTTTCTCATAGGCAACTTTAATCAGTATCTTACCTAAATTGTGAGGTTCCAGCTGTACTTCCAGACTCTTTTTGCCCGTTTCAATCTGTGAAATGATCTTTTCTGACAGCTTTGCATTCAGTTCTTCCAGATTCTGGACTGGTAATGTAGTATTTACTGTTTCTGCTTTGTGAGTACTTAATTCTGACATTTGTCCCGATGGGATTAACTTCTCCTGAAACATTCCTGAGATCTTATCCTGTGCGGTATCGTTGTCGTTCTCACTGTCCTTTTCATCTGTTTTCAATCGATATCCTGGTCCATCAGCCCGTACCAGTTTTTTTTCTGTCACACCAGGGCCATACTCTGCAAGAATCTTCTCTGACTTAGAGCTTTCCTGTTCGCTCATTTTTAAAAGAGCCTCTCCAGGTCCATTTACCTCTTTCTTTTTTCCATCTTTCAATGAAGCAATGTTTTCATCTTGCGCTGTCAACCCGATTTGGGAATCCGGCACCGTCTTTTTGGGCATCAGACTGTTTAATGCATTGAAGTCTTCCTTTTCCTGTATCAGGGCGCTGTCATCCACAGGATTCCAGTTCTTAAGCCGAAATTCCTTAAGTAGCTGAAATGAATCCACGGATTTTGTGTCTCCGGATTCTTCTTTTGAATTCAGTGAATCAGGAATCTGTCCCTTTAAGGATTCCATGCCTGCAATCAGCATCTCTTTTCCCTGCTGGTCCTGGGTGTCCGCTGCTTCGCTGTTTTTTCCAGCCTGCTGTGTCTGTTGTACTCCCGCATTGGATGCTACTGTTTCCAGATCCTTATTTAAATCCTTTTTGTCTTTGCTTCCAGTGTCCTTCTTTAGATCTTTTTCTCTCATCATTTTCTTAAAACCAGAAGAGTTGTCTACTGATTTCTCATCTGTTTTCTGAGATTTTGGCATTGGCCTGATTAAGACTTCCACACTGTTTGTTTTCATCTCCATTGTTCTCCCTCCTTTCTCTTTTCTGCCATCAGACATAATTTTTTATGGTAACTGCCGGATTTTTATCCAGCAGGGCTACCTACTGCTACGAACTGACATCGTATTGGAAACAAATTCTTCGATAAACAGTTCTTCACTTTTCAGCACTTCTTTGTTGTACTGATCCAGTTTTTTTTCTTTTAACTTATCTATGGAAGCTTTTTCTTTTTTTGCCTCAATCACTTCAGCCCGCTTCTGTTCTTCTTTTTTCTTAAGTTTTAAGAGTATTCCCTGTTCTGCCACTATTCTTTGCTGGATAAATGTTATATAACGTTCATATTCCCTCATGATATTAACAGTAACACCACACTGTGTATCTTCTCTGTAACGTATGGCAGCGCTTTGGCTCTTTTCCATCAATTCCTCAATCCGTCTCTCCTGCTGCGCAATATCTGCGAGAATCTGCGCATGTTCTGTTTTGAGATTCTCAAGCACCTGATCTTTATAATTTAAAACAGTATTAAGAGGAAAATTGAATTTTTTCATCTTTGGCCTTCTTTCACAGAGTTTACTTTAAAATCGCTTTCATCTTTTTTAGAATCTCATCGTAACTATCGTTTTCATTAATACCCTGACATAAAAACTTATTAATTTTTTCTATTTTTGCAATGGCAACATCCAATTTGGGGTTTGTTCCCGACTTGTAAGCACCAATTGAAATTAAGTCTTCGTTTTTTTCATATAAGCTCAGAATGTCCCTGATTTCAGAGGCCATCTTTCTGTGCTCTTCCGATACAATGTTCGTCATAAGACGGGATATACTGGCACTTACATCGATTGCCGGAAAATGATTGGCATTGGCCAGTTTTCTGCTTAGTACAATGTGGCCGTCGACAATACCTCTCACCGTATCTGCTATGGGCTCATTGGTATCATCACCTTCTACAAGAACTGTATAAATTCCAGTGATGGAACCTTCTTTAAAATTGCCGCTTCGTTCCAGAAGCTTTGGAAATTCAGCATAGATGGAGGGAGTGTACCCTCTGGCTACCGGAGGTTCTCCAATGGCAAGACCAATCTCTCTTTGTGCCATGGCAAAACGGGTCAGGGAGTCCATCATAAGGAGTACATCTTTTCCCTGATTTTTAAAATACTCTGCAATAGTGGTGGCAACCAGCGGACATTTCATACGAAGCATAGCCGGCTGGTCCGAAGTTGCGACGATGAGAACCGATCGTTTCATTCCTTCCGGACCCAAGTCCTTTTCAATAAACTCTCTTACCTCTCGTCCACGCTCTCCCACCAGTGCAACAACATTGATATCTGCTTTAACATTTCTCGCGATCATACCAAGCAATGTACTTTTTCCAACACCACTTCCTGCAAAGATTCCGATACGCTGGCCTTTTCCAATGGTATTCATACCATCAATTGCTTTGACTCCAAATTCCAGCGGGTCTGTAATGGGAGGGCGTGTCATGGGATTGATATAAGGGTTTTCCACATAATAATACTTGGGATTCTCAAAAGGCCCTTTTCCATCCATGGGTTCTCCCTTGGCATCAATAATCCGGCCTCTTAAAAAATCTCCCACAGGTATCTTCAAACGCCTTCTTGTATTTCTTACAAAGCTTCCAGCTGCAATTCCGCTCATGTTTTCATAAGCCATAAGCTGAATCTTATCATCTTTAAAGCCAACTACTTCTACAGGAATCTGTTCTTTCCTGTCTTCATTGTAAATATAAGCAATATCTCCAATGCTGGCCTTTCCTCCGGAGGCTTCCATAGACATACCGACAATATTTTCAATCTTGCCAATATGATCTATGGTCTCTGTTTTCATGATTAAGTCCGTTAAATCTTTGAACATACGGATTCCTCCTGCTACAGTCTTGCGTTATTAAGAATTCCCTTAATGTTTTCAATCTGGGTATTTACGCTGACATCAATAATTTCTTCCGGAAGTTCGATAATGCATGTTCCTTCTTCTGAATGATCCATAGAAATTATTTTAATATTTCCGGATATATGAGAAAGCTCATTTAACAACCCCACATCTCCCTGGATCATCATTCCGGCATCCTTTTGTGATACGTAGATCTTCACCCACTGAGTCTTTTTCAATTTTCCTGCAGCAGCGACTATCATTCTTTTAATAATCTCACCGCTTGATTTCAAGCTGGTCTGAATCACCTTTTCGGCTATGGTTAAGGTAACTCGCTTCAAATCATCAATATAGGTCTCCAGAATCCTGTTTTTCTCTTCTGTAACGCTTTCTACGGTAGATTTAATGGTTTCACGGAATTCTTTCATATGTAAATCAAGTTCTGTCTTATGCTCTTCGTACGCAGCTGCATGTCCTTCCTGCAGACCGGCTTCATAGCCCTCCTGATAACCAGTCTCTCTGGCCTCTGCAAGAATTTTTTCAGCTTCTTCTCTTGCCTGATTTACAATTTCCTGTGCCCGACTCGAAGCCTTATCAAGAATCTCCGCAACCGGAGAATATTCGTCTTCTTCATCCGGCTGAAACTGTTCTTCCTCCACGGATTTGGTTGAGTCCTTTTTCACAACAGTATCTTCAAATTTGTGTTTAAAACCATATTCCAGAACCCGATTTGCAGCCTCAGGACTTTTGATAATATTAGGCAATGATATCATCCTTTCCGCCCTTGCTGATGATCAGTTCGCCTTCTTCTTCCAGACGCCTGATAATAGCAACGATTCTCTGCTGTGCTTCTTCTACATCTTTCAGACGAACATTAACTGTAACTTCCATATCGGACTGAATGCTTTCTTTCATACGGGTTGACATATTATTGAAAATAACATCTGTAATCTGCTTATTGGCATTCTTAAGCGCATAAACCATATCTTTCATATCGCATTCGCGGATAAAACGCTGAATAGATCTGTCGTCCATCGTAATGATATCTTCGAAAACGAACATCTTTTTGCGGATGGTATCGGCCAGTTCTGCATCTTTTCTTCCCAACTCGTCGAAGATAAGTTTTTCGTTTCCCCTGTCCATATGGTTCATTACGTTTGCTATGTAATCGATACCGCCAACCGTTGTATAATCCGTCGTAAGGATACCGGAGAACTTCTTCTTAATCTCACTTTCCACAATCTTAATTGCTTCCGGAGATGCGCTTTCCATTCTGGCAATGGATTCCACAACCTGAAGGCGCTTCTCGGGAGGAAGCTCAGAGATCAGCTGCGCGGTCATCTCTTCATTGGTATAAGATAAAACAAGCGCAATGGTCTGAGCCCTCTCATGCTGGAGAATTGAGAAAAGATTCTTGGAATCACTCTTCCGGATAAAGCCAAAGGATCTGGATTTAAGGGACTGGGTAACTTTCTGTAGCAGGCTGTTGGCAGTGCTTTCTCCAAATGCCTTTTCCAGAACAGTTCTTGCATATTCCAGACCACCATCTGTTACTACTTTCTGGGTTAAACATGTTTTATAAAATTCGTCCAGTACGGCCTGTGTGGTTTCTGAAGGAACATGCCCCAGCTTCGCAACTTCGACTGTTAATTTCTCAATTTCCTCTTCACTCAGATACTTATATATTTTGGAAGCCTTATCCACACCGAGTGAAACAATAACTGTTGCCGCCTTTTGTTCTGGCGTTAAATTAGTCGTCATTATTGTTTCCTCCATTTAACCAGGTCTTTAATAGCTGTGCAGAGATCTCAGGATTCTGCTCTGCGAATTCCCGAACGCTTTCACGTAGTTCAGCTCCTCTGTCTTCTTCCGGAGCAAGAATTTCAATCTCCTGTTCTTCCTTAGAAGGCATCTGGGAAAGAATCGGTACATCTTCCTGACTATCTTCTTCCAGTTCTTCTGCAAGCGCTCTCTTCTTTCTTCTGCGGCGTACAATAAGTACTATTATTAGTAAGAGAAGAAGTACTCCAGCCAGTGCCCCAATGAGAATCCACTGGTTAATCAGAATACCATTGGTACTTGCCTCTGCTGGCTTATCCGGTTCTTTTGGAACCTCAATGGTGTAGAACGGTGCCGCCACCGCTGTAATTTTTTCAGCCCGGTCTGCCTGGGCAATTCCCGCAGCGTTTCCTGCAAGATTACGGATATCATCGATGGAAAGTGTTCCAAAGTCGCTGCCATTGACTACCACTGAAACAGTAAGGTTTTCTATGCTTCCCGGATTAACCTGTCCCTGTTCCTTAATCTGGTTTAATAAGTACTTTCTATTCAGGCTGTTAGATGCATATGCGCTGTCTGTGTTTTGTCCGCCTGCATTATACTGTGGAATGTCGGCATTGGCTTCTGATCCGGCGACCCCTGATGCTGTCTGGGCATTACCGGAATATTCTTTGGAAATGGATTCCTCAGAAGTAAGACCGGTTTTATCCTTCTCGTCAATCTTTTCCGGTGTATTGTAAACAATACTTTCCCGGATCAGCTTTTCCATATTCACGGTGCCTTTTACAGATACACGTACGTTGCCGTTTCCGTAAATAGGACCCAGTACATTAATTACCTTAGCCGTGATCTGGTCTTCAATGAGCTTTGCTATCTCATCTGCAGCTTTTCCGGAATTTGTATCAGTATCGCCAGCGTTAGTTGATACCTGACGGCCGTTGCCGTCAAAGACAGATACATTATCTATTACCATTCCCGGAATACTTCTTGATATTAAAAGCTGTATGGAATTCGCCTGTTCTTCCGTGGGCGATCCCCCATCCTTCATAACGACAACAGCCTGGGCACTCGCTTCTTTCGCGCTATCTTCGGACAGTGCATATTTAGAAGTTTCTCCCAGGGTTATGGTAACGTATGCCTCTTTTACTCCATCAAAAATCTGAATCGTAGATCCAATTCTTGTTTCCAGATCATACAGCTTAAATGTCTGACGATCTGTATCTGTAGTCATAAGATTAACATTGTTTTTGAAAACGTCATATGTAAAACCGCTTTTGGGATATCCTTCTGATACCAGCTTGGCTCTTGTGGTGTCCATCTGTTCTGTAGGCACCTTAATATCACCATTGTCATACTGATAATCAATCCCGTCTTCTTGCAGTTTTCCAATAATCTGCTTTGATTCTTCACTACTCACCCCGGTAAACATAACTTCATACGGTTTCTGCCGCATGGACATTGCTGCAAAAACAGCTCCGCCTATAACCAGTACGCCAATCACTGACGCAATAATTATCTTTTTCGTCTTATCACTTAGTTTACCTAATAATTCCTTAATTTTTTCCATCGCGTACGTCCGCCCTGTTATCTGTTTTAAATACTAATACGAATAATTTCCGTATAAGCTTCCAATGCCTTATTCCTAAGCGCTGATAAAAGTTCTACGGATAACTGGGCCTTTGCCGCTGCAGCTGGCACGGTATGTGCATCATCAATCTGACCGGTCGCCAAAAGGTACTGCTGTTTGTTTAAGTCTGCTTCCGTTGTTTTCACATTCTGAACTGCCTCTTTGAAAATATCTGAAAATGCAGAACCTCCGTCTTGTCCGGATACTACCT
This sequence comes from Paenibacillaceae bacterium, assembly GCA_015057775.1. GTDB lineage: Bacteria > Bacillota > Clostridia > Lachnospirales > Lachnospiraceae > Lacrimispora. The sequence goes on from SVDT01000024.1 coordinate 24,150, forward strand.
TCTTAGCTGCTCCTATATCCCCAATGGTGTCCAATGAGCGAATGGGCGTTATGAACATCTGTTCCATCTTATATGCCTCCCGTTTTAACCTTTAATAATTGTACGTAGTCTGCTGATATCACTGTTTAAAGAATTCAGTTCGTATTGATACTGCAGGGTAGTCCTTGCAAGTTCCACGTTCTCTACATCCACATTGACATTGTTGCCGTCTAATCTTGCAGATTCCTCATTGGTATTTCGTACAAAATATCTGGAGTTACTGATAATGTTACCGATATCTGCCGAAGTACCTTTCCTCGCTGCCGCGAGCCGGTTACGAAATTCATCTTCGAATTTCACATATTTGGCTTTATAGCCCGGAGTTTCCCCATTCGCGATATTATTAAGCGTGGTCGTCTGCTTAGCCCACAAATAATCCAGAGATTTTTCCGCCATGGAAATGCTGTTTCCAAAAATCGAATTCATCGGATCTGTTCCTCACTTTCATTTCTTCCGGCAATATGCCATAATGACGTATACGGACTGTTACAAAATGGAAAAAATAGTTAAATTTTAACAGTCAAATGCAAATTCTTACATTTTTTGTAATTTTCTTACTCCATTTTACATTTTATTACAAATATTGTCAAGAAAGTTCTTTTGAATCGACACTGGATTTAATGGCAAAAAAATGGTCAAACGCAAAAAACTACGTACTTACGAGGTTTTCTGAACATTATAGAGCAAAATTTTACCATATTTTTTATTTTAATTGAGTAAATTGGGGTTAAATTTTTAGCAAATTTTGTGTATTTTAAGGCCTTTCTAGTTACACATACTTGGTTTTTAACATCTTTTTATCGCCATATGTAACAACTTTGTATTAATAATCAAACTTTATGTTTATAATACGTCTTTGGAATTGTGTGGTTCTTTTGTTCAAGAATTAAATAATCTTTTTAGAGTGATATTTTTAATCAATTAAACTTCATTAATAAATTTTTCCAAATCAAGCTTGACCTATTTATACTTTGCAATTATAATTTTATTTTAATGAGCTATTGACTATTTGCAGGGGATTAATATGGAAGAATTTAATATAATAAAAAACTATCAGTACGATAATAATAATAATAATAAAGATAATTTTTATGATTTACGTGGCAAAGGCTTATCGATTAATCAATTAAGAAAAGAAAAAAATTTTACACTTTATTTAAAATTGTTGAAAGCTTTTTCAAAAAGATATACACTATTAATTTCTGTTAATAATACACCTTGCGGTCCGTACTTTACTCAAGAGACTGCTGCTGAAATTATGAATTTAGGTCTAAATATAAACTTGTTTAATCGTTTTCGTTATGCTTATGCAGCTGTTATAGATGCAGGAGAACTACTGATGGAGTGCATATCATCTTCACCTTCTGAGACAGTAGAATGGCAAAACTGTATAGGAGAATGTAATGTAAAAATTTTCAGTTCTGGTTGGAATGCTAATAAAAATCCAAACACTGCTACTCTATGTATTGATGGTAAAGATTATTCTCCAAATATACGTGGATTTAATTTTGTGTTGTTTGATTCTGTAACAAAAACAATTTTAGATGCTTGTTGTTTTGATACGTATGATTCTCATTTTACATGTCATAGACCATTAGAAAAAATAGAAGCTTTGAAGGATTATAAAAAAGACCATCCTGGTGTTATTGTTGTTTGTTTTAACATGCCAAAATTTCCTATAGAAAATTTAAGTGCTAATGAGACTTTTATTACACAAAATTCTCTCTCCATTGGCTTAATTATGCATCATTTGGAAAAACCTGTGTTTGCGTTAAACAAATATTTTACTAATAAAGAAGACCTTACCGAGGTGTTAAGTCCACCAAAATCATATCTGAATATTTATGGCGAACGTCGATTTGAAGATACGCACGGCAAATACGTCAATACTTCTAATGGTATTCGAGTTACAACATCTCAACCTCAAGAATACAAACGCTCCATATTTATTTTGGGAGGATGCACAATTTTTGGAGTGGGTTCATCTGATAATGGGACTATTGCATCCCAATTGCAATCGCAGTTGAATAATCATATACAAGAACAAGGATTTATTGTTCATAATTATGGTTATTACCTCTCTGATTTAACAGGCTTAGCTACCGGAGAAGAATTTTCAATTCTTAATTCTTTGCCTACTAAACCAGGCGATATAATTTTATTCCCTTTTGAACAAATAGACGGTTTTTCTTTCTTTGATCTTTCGACTGCTGCAACTCGTCCACATAATTATGGAGAAGTTTTCTTTGATATTATGCATTATACTGAAGATGGGAACTGCTTAATCGCAGATAAAATATTCGACTATCTCAATCAGAATAATTTCTTTAGCAGACTTTCAGAAAAAGAATATCTTATACCTACTAATAAATCGAAACTTAAACAAAAATATGCTGGATTGAATAATAGTGATTTAGATAAACTTGAGAAATACAAAAATATACTTTACGAATTTTATGACTCAATGTTCTACATTAAAATTGGCGCTATCGTAATGAATTGTAACCCTTTCACCTTGGGACATCGCTATTTGATTGAACAAGCCATTTCACAGTGCGATCACTTAATGATATTTCTTGTTCAAGAGGATAAATCGATTTTTACGTTTGATGACAGGCTTAAGCTAGTTGATGAGGGTACATCGGATTTAAATAATATTACTGTAATACCTAGCGGGAATTTTATTATCTCATCATTAACATTCTCTGAGTATTTTAATAAAGCAGAATTACAAGATCGCATTATTGATTCATCCCTTGATTTAACTCTTTTTGCATGTGAAATTGCACCTTGTTTGAATATATCTGTTCGTTTTGCAGGTGAGGAGCCGTTTGATAATGTAACGCGACAATATAACGATGCCATGCGAGCGGTATTACCGCAATATGGGATTGAGTTTATCGAAATTCCGAGAAAAGAATCTAACGGTATAGCAATCAGTGCTTCTCGCGTTAGAAAATTAATAGAAGAAAAAAACTTTGATGTTCTACCTTCTCTTGTACCAGCAACTACGTTTGAATATCTAAAAAAACGATTTATGATAAATGAGGTTTAGTCTGTAATTTTAATATACTTTTAATAACAATAAGACGTCATAATTAATATCTATCAACATGTGAAAAGTGTGGTACATACACGTCAAAAACTGTAAGCGTCTTATAAGTACGTATATAGATTTTTTGTTTTACCTATGGGATAATGATCCATATTCTTAAAAATGCTTAAGGTTCTTTAGCACCTTAAGGGATTGGAGATTATCTATGGATTCCCTGACTTTAACTACCCATGAACCGAACCTCAAAATCTGGATTTCCCGATTTCGCGACTGCAGAGCAAGTGGACAGAAAGTTTCTTGCTGGTGCGAACATAATGGGGTTGGTATCAAATCTTATTATTATTGGATGCGAAAGATAAAACGGGAGGCATTTGAGACTTTGCCAGAGAAACAAAAAATCAAAGATCCTATTTCTTCTTTAACATAGTAAAGCACCGACAGAAGGCACTGCAGTTTTGATCCGGTTTGGCGGAACCGTATACGGTTCCAGTGGTCACGGACACAGGAAGAGGTTTGTCTAATTTCTAACCAGGAGTTCCGCTGGCTTCTGGAGGGGCTATCTATCGATCAGCCCAAAGCTGTTAAAAAAGTATCGCAAAAATCAATTCTTTAAAGTTTTGGAAGTACCATATTTACTGGATTTTCAGGCATTTTTATGGTATAATAATGGCAGTAAAAAAGTAAAGGAACTGTCATAAATGGTACATAACGATCAGGTGAAAAATCTGGAAAACCTTATCACAGAACTAAAAAAACCTTCTTCTTCAGGAAAAGGTCGTGATAGCTTCCAATAGATATCTTCTGATATGTTCAAAGCAACAACAACGCCTGGCTTCATTCACCTTGTTGTAGCCTTGGTATGCATCTGCCATTAGATAAAATCCAAGCTCCATACCCTTTAGGAATTGTTTGATATTTTCTCCTGCTCTTGTGGACGTGTAATTATAGAGGATGATAGGATTCAATCCATCTTCACCAGTTCGGACAACCCATAAATAAGATTTTGTCTGTGTCCTCGGGCCTTCCTTTTTTAATACCTGAATTGGTGTCTCGTCCATCATAAGGAATCTGCGTTTTAGCAGTTCCCTATGAAAGTAATCATACAGTGGCGTTATATATTCAATGCCCACTATAATAATCCAGTGTGCTATAGAAGTTCGTCCTATTGGAGAATTCATCTGCAGGAAATCCTGTTCCTAGCGATAAAGAGTGATGTACAATCCGTACTTTCGATAAATGCTATATGCCAACAGGATATCTGAACCATAACATCC
>SVDT01000025.1 GCA_015057775.1 Paenibacillaceae bacterium
TAGCAGCGTGGACTTCCCGCACCCGTTGCTTCCCACCAGTATGGTGATCTTTCCTTTTGGAATATGAAGATTTAATTGTTCTATAATAAGCTGGTCTCCGTAGGACAGAGATAATTGATTGGTCAATAATTCGTTCATGTATTTTCTCCTGTCAATTGGACTGATTGCGGCTGCGGTAAAGCTGGTAAATGAAAAATGGAGCTCCGATTGCGGCAGTAAACACTCCTGCCGGCACATCAACCGGCAGAAATACCGTTCTGGCAACCGTATCGGAAACCAGCAGAATTAATGCACCGATCAGTGCCGAGGCCGGCAGCAGAAAGATATGCTCCGTCCCCACCAGACGGCGGCCCATATGGGGTGCGATCAGTCCGATAAATCCTATGGCTCCTACCACCGCTGCCGCGCCTCCCGATAAAGCAGCGCTGAGTAAAATGATAACTGCTCTGTGTCTCTGTAAATGAGCTCCCAAACCTGCTGCCACTTCATCTCCCAGCCCCTGCACATCGATATGACGGGAGTAAGCCATGGAAAAGAAAAAGCAAATGGAAAACCAGGTCAGAAGAAGGCGCACATCATTCCAGTCCGCACCATATACACTGCCCACCATCCATAAATAAGCCTTATCCACTGCTGCATTTTTACTTTTAGAAAGCAGCAGGGTGGTCAGCGCGCTTGTTACAGATGAAACACCGATCCCGACCAGTATCAGCCGTATGGGGGTTACTCCTTTTTTAAATGCCAGCACATAGACAAGCACGGCTGCGGCAAGTGCTCCCAAAAATGATGCCAGGGAAAGGTAAACCGTTCCTCCATCCGGAAAATAATTGAGGAACAGAACAGCAAAAAGACTGCCTCCACCAGTGATGCCGATTACATTGGGAGCAGCTAGCGGGTTTCTTATAGTTCCCTGTAGCAGAGTTCCGGAAACTCCAAGTGCTGCTCCTGCAAGAACTGCAGTTGTAGCACGGGGTAGCCGGACAGTCTCCAGAATCATTTTCACCTGGCTGTCAGACTTTCCGAGGATTCCAAGAAGAACCGTGTCAGGAGAAAGAATCAGGGATCCGGCGCAGACGCAGGCTGCATAGGAAACAGCCAGTAATATGGCAAGTGCCAGAAGCTTTCTTTTTGGGGCTGATGCACCTTTTGCAGATGCAGTTTTAGATCGTAATTTCATCGTCTGCCTTTCCCTCCTTTTCTTGCGATATAGATGAAAAATGGCGCACCAATGAGAGCTGTCATAACCCCTACCGGCGCTTCGGAAGGCATGACGATAAATCGGGCCAGTATATCAGCAAATAATAAAAGAGTTGCTCCCAGTACTGCGCTGTAGGGAATAATCCACCTGTGATCCTGCCCCACAAGATTTCTGGACAAATGGGGGACTACCAGACCCACAAAGCTGATGGAGCCTGCTGCCGCCACGGAACTGCCTGCTAATAGTATAATGGAAACCCCCATCATAATTTTGACCAGCAAGGTACGCTGTCCCAGTCCTTTGGCTACGTCATCTCCTGAAGATAAAATATTTACAGGAACCGAAAGCAGCAGGGCCAGAAGCATACCTGCTGCCATGTAGGGAATCACCATTATCTGCTGCTTCATATCACGGCCTGCAATGCCTCCTGCCAGCCAGGATAAGGTGTTGCGGATTCCCGATTCGCTTAAAACCAGGATTCCCTGGGTAAAAGAGGAAAAAAGTGCAGTAATGGCAGATCCGGCCAGCACAATCTTAACAGGCGTAAGGCCATCTCTCCCTACCGACCCAAGAACGTATACACAAACGGCAGAAAGAGCCGCGCCTGTAAAAGCTGCCCATAAAACACCTTCCGCCGGCAGATACCCTGCAAAGGAGGAAGCCAGCACCGCAAAAAACACGGCGCCTGAATTAATCCCCAGGATACTGGGGGAAGCCAGGGGATTTCTGGTCAGTGCCTGTGTCAGCACACCGGAAACCCCTAAACTCCCTCCCACCAGCATGGCTGTGACTGCTCTTGGAAGTCTTGTATGTATAACCAGAATATGCTCCGTTAAACCAGGATCAAAATGAATAAACGCCTGAACCACCTCATGAAGAGCAATGGAATAAGTACCAAGCAATACGCTGGCTCCAAAGCAGAGTACCATTCCTGCAAGAAGTCCGGTTAATACTGCTGTTTTTTGTGTTGTGGTCCGCAGCCAAGCCATATGCCTTTCTCCTTTTCTCTTATTCTACTCCGTAAAATGCATATACTTCCTCAAGCATATGCATGGCTGCCTGAGGGCCGCCGCCGCTGTTCCAGAATACAGAATTAACGGGATATACCTGATTGTTTTTTACTGCAGTTAAATTGGACCACAATGGATTGGAGGTCCATTTATCCCGGTTTGTCACATTTTCTGCCTCATTTAAGTTGGTCTGGTCAAAGATCAGATCTGCCTCCATCTGGGGAATTGCCTCTTCAGACTGAAGCATTACACCCCACTCCTCTTTCTTATGACTTTCCGGACGTTCAATCCCCATGTCATCTAATACCGTAGCGGCAAAGCCTGTATAAACGATTCTTGCATGATCCGCCCGGAAATCAATGACAGCCACCTTGGTATCCTTGATTTTATCTGCCGCCTTTTCTTTAAAATATGTGGTCTTTTCATCCCACTTTGCAAAAAACTCTTCTGCCTTTTCTTCTTTGTTCAGGGCTTTCCCACAGATATTCAAAGTATCCTTCCACTGATACACCTCGTTGACCATAACAGTCGGTGCAATTTCATTGAGCTGGGAATATATTTTTTCGTGGCGGACTTTAGAAGCAATAATTAAATCAGGCTTTAACGCAATTATTTCTTCTAAATTCGGCTGGGTTTCTATTCCTAAATTCACCACTCCATCCATCTGACCCTTTAAGTATTCATAAACCGGCTTTTCCGCCCAGGATTCAACTGCTCCAAGAGGCTTTACGCCAAGAAGCAGGGCACTGTCTGTTGCTCCCTGAAACAGTGTTACAACTCTAAGAGGTGTTCCTTTTATCTCCGTTGTTCCCATGGCATGTTCAATGACTCTGGCAGACTCCCCTGCCGTTGTCTTCGCAGTTACTGTTTCTGTTTTCGTACTCTCTCCACTCTGTCCGGATGCGCCGCATCCAGTTAAGAGAACTGTAAGTACCATGAATCCGGAAAAAAGTTTTATAAGCTTCACTCTTATACACTCCTTTGTTCTTATTGATTTATTTTCTCATTAGTTAGTTTATGCTAACTCGCAGAAATACCTGTACAGTCTATCATTGGATGTACCTTCTGTCAACATAAGACAACTGAGATAAAATATCACTTAAATTATTTTTCCGCTTGACTGGTGGATTTATACGTTGTACAATACCTGTGTTTAGTAGCTAAACTTGTATAAAACAGTATAAAGGAGAAAGATATGCCGAAATTATCAAAAACAGATACAGTTATTCATTCGTTCGAAAAAGTAATGAATCAATACATTTTAAGTGAAAAAAAGCCACGTAATTACGGGACGGATCAATTATACCATCGTTCCGAAGTTCATACCATTGATGCGATTGGAAAGCATAACAGCATTAATGTTACAACCCTGGCAAATTACCTGGGTATAACAAAAGGCGCAGTCTCACAGATGATTGATAAACTCATTAAGAAAGGTTTAGTAATCAAAACAGTACTTTCGAAAAGTGATACAGAAGTTGCTTTAAGCTTAACTCTCAAAGGGAAGCAAGTTTATGAAGGACATAACGAATACCATTATGAATTCTATAAAAGGATTGAAAAGGAACTTGCAGACATGAGTGAGCATGACATACAGATTTTTTTAAACATCATGGATAATCTGAGTAAAATTTTAATTGAATAAGAACAGATTAATTTTATCCATTAGTTTAGTAGGTAAACTCATTAAATATTATTGATAATCAGCATTGGAGGTGTCATTATGACAAATATTGTATTTCAAAAAAGTTCTGGAATTTTTATAATAATAGTTGCAATCGGTTTTACATTAAGTCAAATTGGAATAACTAAATTTTTTAACTATCCTGAAATATTAAGACAGCCAGCACAAAATGTATTGCGGGCATACTACGACAAAAAAGGAAAAATAAAGCCATGTTGGGTAATTTTCTCTCTTAGTTCTTTGATGCTAACAGCTATCTCTGGGATATTTTACAGATTGCTAAACACTAATAATACTCCTTATTTGATCATTGGTACATTCTTTGGAACTGCTGCAAGTATTTTTTATGTAATCGGATTGATGAGGTGGGTATTTCTGGCGGATACTATATCCTCAAAATATATGACAGTCAATGCATCAGAAAAAGAGAAAGGTAACTTAATTATAATATTTGAAGCATTTCATGTATATTGCGGAAATTCCATTGGAGAAACAATGGGCTTTTTGTGCATGGGGTTATGGATTATTATGGTAGGATTTGCTATAACCGCTACAACAATACTGCCGTGGGAGATAGGTCTTTTATACATAGCCTGCGGTTTTGGTATAGGAATAGCTCCTATGGAATGGACTGGATTCAAAGCAGCAAATAAAATAAATAAAATATCAATGAAGATACTAATGGCCTGCCTGTTAATAACCGGAGCTTTTCTCATAACTAAGCCGTTAAGTTTTTAATTACATAGCTTTGTCCAGCTTAATTTCATGTAGCGATACTTGCAGGTATGCTAAAAAAAGAAATGTCCGTTAGAAATATAGCTATATATCTAACAGAGACATTCCTTTTTTAGCTTCTGATTTATGCGTACCACACATAGATACGATTCTATCAGTAATAAGGATAAACATACTCCTGCTGGGGTTTCTCCGCTACCACCATATTATCTGCATCAATAGTCGGATACCCGTCTTTTACCAACAGCTTTCCTGTCACAGTGACCCAGTCATTCTCCTGAAACTTCAGTCCGCCTGTATCATATGCCATCAGACCCATAGGCGCCATGTCAGCAGAACAGCACCACATAGAAAGACGGACCAGCGCAAATTCATTCTCCTGCCGGTTTTCCAGATCCAGAAATACAAATCCCTTCATGGTAACTGTATATCCCTGGTATTGATCCGCATGCTCTCCCAGCTCTGTCATCCACGCATAATAATCATCATCTGCAATGGTAATCGTTCGTGCTTTCTCATCAAGTCCATTTAATTCAGCTCCTTTTAAAAGCTCCGGCTGCTGACTTTGTGTCTGCTCCTCACCAGCATTCTCACCGTAACCAGCACTATCATCCGGTTCTTCTGCAGCTGTCTCATCTTCATAATAATCAAACCCGTTTGTTGCCTGTTCACCAGTATTTCCGTAATCATCCCCCGCCCCCTGCGCAGAGGACCCGGGTATACTGGAACTGGAATAGTTCTTAATCGCAGCACTCCCTGCCGGTGGTGCCGGAGGCACAGCTAAAACAAGAATGGGAATTCCAAGAACCAGACAGTGAAACAGGCGGGCTTTATATTTAGGGCGGAAAACCCTGAAAGCCCCCATTCCTGCCCACAGTATCATGACAGCGGATAAACCATATAGATAAGGCTTCATTCTCGGAGTCACATAGGATAAATAGGCGCCTGTTACAGTCAGCCGGAACAGAAGAATTCCAAATACCAGATAGCAGACAGATTCTGTCAATGCCTGAATATTCAATCCCTTTCCTCTTAGTTTCATATCCGGATCCCTCCACTTCCAAGTATTGCAAATATACCAACAACACCAAAGCAAATCAGGAACGTTGTAACAAAGAGGCGGACAATAAACTTCTTTTCAAAACCGCCAAGAAGCATGGCTCCATTCTTTAAATCCATCATGGGACCAAACACCAGAAAGCCCATCAGCGCCCCGGCGGGGAAAACACCTGCCATGGTTCTTGCCACAACTGCATCGGAAGAGGAGCACAAGGACAGGATAAATGCCATTGCCATCATAAATGCTACCGATGCCAGGATGGGAATTCCCCCTCCCGACCGGGTCATTCCCGGCCAGACCTCCTGCAGCACAGTGGATACAAAAATTCCCGTAAGCAGATACGTTCCAACTTTGAAAAATTCATTCTGGGCATGACCCATCATCTGAAAGAAACGGGCTGCTTTGCTGTCATCCGATGTAGAAATTACATAATCTCCGTATCCTTCTCCTCCCTGTATTGCCGGATCTGTCAACAAAACCTTCTGAGGAGGACTGATCAAATATGTCAGGCCAGTCAGCACTGCACATAAAACTCCCAATCCGCATCTTGCTGCAATTATCTTAAGGTTACCATTAAAAGCATACCAGGTAGACAATATTACAACCGGGTTAATCACTGGAGAAACCAGCATAAAAGTAACTGCTGCCGATAATGGAACTCCTTTTTTTACCAGACCTTTAAACACCGGTATGGAAGCGCAGTCGCAAACCGGAAGACAGAACCCTGCCACTATGGCAAACAGCTGTCCGAAAACCACGTTTTTGGGGAATTTACTGCGTATCCAGTCCGCAGATACATAAACCTGTATGGCAGAGGAAAGTAAAACCCCAATCACAAGAAATGGCACTGCCTGTAAAAACACTCCCAAAAACAAGGTAACAAAAGATCCCAGATAAGAATTGGCTGTCAAATAAAAAATGGCTGCAGCAGCGACCAATAACAGCAATATCTGAGATTTTACTTCATACTGAAACATTTTTTTCTTAAAACGATCCCATTTTCCTTCCGTAAATACATGAATGTCAGGATTAATCTGAAAAAGCTCCCGCGCACTTAGCTCTGCCTTCTCCTCTTCCACCCTTAAATACGCCAGATTGCCTGCAGCAATCTGTGACATGGAAATCAATCCGGAATCTGTAATTTTGTGCTTCAGTTCTTTCTCATCTCCTACATAAATAACCTTTTCCACATGGATGGCCGGCTTTAAGTGAAACTGAAGAAACATCTCCTCAAATCGATGAAAATGCTCCATCCCGTTCCACTCAATTAAGATTAACTCTGCCGGATCCTTCTGGATCTCTTCACAAATGGAATCAGCCACAGCGTATGGTGATTCCTCTATTTCCGCCTTAGAATAATAAAGGGAGCGCACTCCTTCCCCTTCGGCAAGGGGTGTGTCTCCCCGCTCAAATTGAATCACCAGGACTTCCTGTTCAGAAAGCTCTTCCCGGATTAACCGGTTTATCAGCGTTGTTTTCCCGGAATCAAGAAATCCTGTGACTACCCACGCAGGTGTTACCATGGTGTCATTCTCCTTTAAACAATGATATAATCTGATCTTCCTTTATTCCCGTCCCTATAAAACACACACTGTTTCCTTCTCCCCGTGAGCTTTGTATCTTAAGCATTCCGGGTATGTAATGAAAAGAAATGCTTCCCGCAGGCCCTTTCACGATCCCTTTTCCTCTCAGAATCATTCCATCAGCCTGACTGGTCACTCTGTTAATTTTCGCCTTCAGCTCCGCCTCTGTGAGGACTTCGTCGCAATCAATACTTACGGATAAAAATATCTCTCTGGTAAAACGAAACAGCGGCCGCACCGCACATTCTCCCTTGCCGCCGGAACGAATCTTCCGGTTAAGCGTTACGGGGTTTTTCATATCTTCCATCAAAGACTCCGTAAGAGATACTCTGTCTCCCTGACGAAATACATCTGCAGGAATCCCATCCCAAAAATCCGCTTCAATTCTGGCCTCAGCATTCAGTTTCCTGATTTTATCCATGGTCTCCTGGATCTCTCCTGTTTTCCCGCTTAAATGGCTTAGAAGAATTAAATCACCGAATTGAATCTGATTGATAAACACTTCTCCATAATTTTCCCTGTATTTATCAAAATTCATCACATCTACCACCGTAATACAGCGACAGATCTTCACCAGATCCTTCCGTTTCATACAGACCTTAATGATATCAGAAAGTCTCCCGGCTCCAGACGGCTCCACTAAAATCACCTCCGGCGCATACTCCTTTACAATCTGTTCCAGGGATCTGTTAAAATCTCCGTTCAGACTGCAGCAGATACAACCTGAGTTTAAACTGGTCACAGTTAAACTGTCACCTTTTAAAAGTTCTGAATCGATTCCGGCGTCGCCGAAATCATTTTCTATCACCACAATCTTCCGGTTTTCAAAAACTGCAGGGACCATAGTCTGAATGAGTGTGGTCTTGCCTGCACCAAGAAAACCGGATATGATATACAAATCTGTCATTTCTCTACTCCTTATCGTGACCTAACCTTTCACTCCAAGCAGCTTTTTTCCAATAAATATAAAGAGAAGGGAAACCACTCCGACTAAAACTATGGTTCCTCCCGGCTTTAATCCCAGATAATAGGCAGCAAAAAGGCCAATTATCATAAATACCACATCAAAACCAATGGCATAAAGGACTGTCTGCCTGTAATTTTTGGAAAACTGCATGGAACAGGCAGTGGGTATCACCATCATGGACGAAACAATTAAGGCTCCTACGGTTCTTGCCGCAATGGAGACCGTAACTGCCGTTAATACGGTAAATATAAAATTCACTATTTTCACAGGAACTCCGGCAAGTCTTGCACTCCTCTCATCAAGAGCAATATAAAACAGTTCTTTATAAAGAAGTACAAACAGCAAAAGCACCGTTAAGGACACTCCGATAACCAGAAACATCTCCATGTCGCTGATTGCCACAATACTGCCAAAGAGAAAGCTGTTAAAGTTGGCAGAATTCTTCACAAAACCAGACAGCACACCTGCCAGACCGATTCCGGCAGACATAATAATTGCGATGGACATCTCCGAATAACGGGGCAGTTTTCTTCGTATCGCCTCGATTCCAAGGGCAGCCATAATGCAGGCTGCCACGGCTCCGGCAACCGGGTTAATTCCCATAATGAGCCCAAAAGCAACTCCTGCCAGAGAGGTATGGGAAAGTGCATCTCCGATCATGGAAAGTCTTTTTAATACAATTACCACACCGATGCAGGGAATCACCATGGCAAGCAGAATTCCCACTACAAAGGCCTTCTGCATAAAGGCATAATTAAATATCTCCATCACAGTCAGCCTCCCCCGTAATTGTTATTTGTCTCATCAAGCCGTTTTCCAGCCGAAAGATGGTATCTGCCAGACCGGCCAGACGCTTCCTGTCGTGTGTTACCATAAAAACAGTCATGTGATCATTGCGATTGAAGTTTTGGATCAGACGGTAAAATTCTTCCGTATTCTTTTCATCCACACCGGTGGTGGGCTCGTCAAGAATTAATAGACGTGGCTTATTAACCAGGGCTCTTGCCAGCAATACTCTCTGCTGCTGACCGCCTGACAGCTTTCCGATCAGGCGTTTTCTGTACGGTTCCATCCCCACCTCACAAAGAGCTTCTGTCACTTTTTCCTTCTCTTTTTTTCCCGGAAAGCGAAACATCCCGATCTGGCTGTATAAATTCGCCTGAATGATCTCTTCAACAGAAGCCGGAAAGTCCTTGTAAGTATCCATTCCATTTTGGGGAACGTATCCCACGTCCTTCCAGTCACTGAACTGGCGGATATCCTTCCCCAGCAGTTTAAAGCTTCCTGCTTCTCCGGTTAAAGACAGCTCGCCTAACAGAATCCGTATCAGTGTACTTTTCCCAGCCCCGTTGTCACCGGTGAGCGCGGCAAAACCGCCTTGGGGAACAGTTAGATCCACTCCGTTTAAAACCCTTGTTCCTCCGTAGGAAAATGTCAGTCCCTTCATTTCAATCGCGTTCACATTTTTACTCCTGTTCATTTTATTCCAGCGCTTCTTTTAAAACAGTCAGATTCTTCTCCATAACAGAGAAATAATCATCACCATTTTTTAACTGCTCGTCAGTCAGTCCTTCTAAGGGATTTAACACCTCTGTTTTTGCGCCTGTTTCTTTTGCAATGGTCTCTGCCACTTTGGGGCTGACCAGATCTTCAAAGAATATGGTTTTCACCTTGTTTTCTTTTACAAAGTCTATGACTTCCGCCATTCTTGCCGGATCCGGCTCAGAATCCGGTGTCAGTCCCTCAATGCCCATCTGAGTCAGACCATAGGCATTGCAAAGATATCCAAATGCCTCATGGGCAACGACTACGGATTTATTGGGCAGCGGAGATAATGTATCTTTATATTTCTTGTCCAGCTCATCAAATTTGCTGGCATAGGTATCATAATTAGCCTGATAATATGCTTCATTACCCGGATCCGCCTTAACAAAGGCATCCTTAATATTTTCCATCTCTTTCTTTGCATTCACTGGGCTTAACCACACATGAGGATCGAACTCTCCGTGTTCATGTTCCTCACTTTTAGCCTCCTCATGTTCCTCCCCTTTCATTAAGGAGATTCCTGAAGATGCCTCTGTAACAGTCAGATTGTTATTTTTAAGACTCTTTAACACATCATCCACCCAGTGCTCAATTCCAGCTCCGCTGTATACAAATACATCTGCTTTTTCCAGACCAGTGATATCCTTTGTTGCCGGCTCCCAGTCATGAGGCTCTGTTCCTGCTGGAACCATATTTTTAACATCTACTTTATCGCCGCCGATCTTAACGGCAAAATCATACATGGGATAAAAACTGGCCATTACATTCAGCTTTCCGCTGTCATTTGCTTCTTTTTTCTGTCCACACCCAGATAACAGCACTGCAGAAGCTGCCGCTGCTAACAGAATTACTTTTGTTGCTTTATTCATGAATAAAATCCTCCGATTTTTCTGTTTACTTCAAATTTCCGTATGGATCAACCGATTCAATTATTCATACGGATCTTTAAATCCACAAGAGAAACCGGACTGAGAAACAATCCTGCCAGATAAGGCAGCATGGAATATTTTATAATTGGTAAGGAAACAGCGGTTACTGCAGCTGTTCCAATCGCTTCAAAAATTACACTGAGTGCCGAAATACATACTTCTATCTCCTGACAGACTCTGCAATGTCTGCCTGTGCAGTCATGGGAAAGATGAGTGAATACAAATATCGACGAGCCCAGGAAAACTACGGTGAGAATCAAAGCTGTCATAAGGGCTGCCCATTGTCTGGGATTTAATCTGCCTTTCATAATAAATCCTTTCTTTTCTGTCAGCTTACTGCTGGCAGCTGCTGCAATAGCCGTAAAGCACCATGTGCTTTTGATCCAGCTTAAATCCATGGTCCTCATGGATATGATGGTAAAACTCATCCAGTCTGGAACATTCTAAAGGAATCATGGAGCCGCATTTTAAACAGACCAGCTTCCCCACATTCCTGTTTATTTCTTCCCCTATATATCGAAACTGAGCCTTGGATCCGTCCACAGAGGGGATCTTTACAACCACGCCATCCTCACATAAACGTTCCAGAGCCCGGTATACGGTAGTCTGTCCAACATGTATTCCGTCACTTTTAAGACGTTCCATAAACTCTTCTACGGTACAGAATATTCCTTTTTGTTTCTTTAAGCAGCTCACAATCATTTCCTGCTGCCTGGTCCGGTATCTTCCACGTTCTGCCATATTCATCCCCTATTTTCGAAATCAGAAATCATTTTCATATTATAGCACTCTCCCTTTAAATGTCAAGGCGAAATTGAAAACCGTTTCCTGTTTCCACTGATAAAATTTTTCTTTTTCCCTGTCTTCACTCTTGACAATTAATTTTTAAACTGCTATTATGTTCATAAATTTAGAAATATTTTACTTTTTGAACATTGAAGGAGGAGCCTATGCAAGCAATCATCCTGGCTGCCGGTATGGGACGGCGACTGAAACAATTAACCGAGCATCAGCCCAAGTGTATGGTACCTGTCAACAAAATTCCACTAATTGAACGTATGTTAAGGCAGCTTGACCAATATGATCTGGAAAAAATCATTCTTGTGACCGGTCACAAGGGGGAACTTCTGCGTTCCTTTGTGGAATCCCTTTCCCTCCGGACACCGGTAGTGTTTATTGACAATCCGGTTTACGAAACCACCAACAACATCTATTCCCTTTATCTGGCCAAAGATTGTCTCCTTGAAGATGACACCATTCTTCTGGAATCGGACTTAATATTTGAACAGGAGGTTTTAACCCAGATCATTAAAGACCCCCGCCCCAATCTGGCTCTGACCGCACCCTTTGAAAGCTGGATGGACGGCACCGTTGTACTGATTGACCAGCAGGACAATATCATGAAGTTCTTAACCAGAAAAGACTTCCGCTTTGAAGACATTCATTCCTACTATAAAACGGTCAATATCTACAAATTCAGCCAGAACTTCTCCTCCACCCATTATGTCCCCTTCTTAGAGGCATACAGCAAGGCATTGGGAAATAACGCCTACTATGAGCAGGTACTGAAAGTCATTTCCCTTCTGGATGATCACGATTTAAAAGCTTCCCGTCTGGAAAATGGCTTCTGGTACGAAATTGATGACGAGCAGGACTTAGATATTGCAGAATCCATCTTCACAGACTCCCAAAGCAGACTGCTCCGCCTGTCTGAACGCTACGGGGGGTACTGGCGCTATCCCGGACTGTTGGATTTCTGCTATCTGGTAAATCCCTATTTTCCTAACAGCCGTCTTATGGGAGAGATCAAGGCCAGCTTTGAAATCCTTACTACCAGCTATCCTTCCGGACTCGATATTAACAACCTTCTCGCTGCTAAATCCCTGGGGCTTGATAAAAACCAGGTACTGACAGGAAATGGAGCCACAGAACTGATAAAACCGCTTCTTCGCAGCTTTGAAAAACCAGTGGGAGTTTTACGTCCTTCTTTTTCCGAATACGAAAACTGTGCTGCCTCTGTAATCCCTTATACCGTGTCCTCCAGAGATTTCTCCTATACAGCTGAGGACCTTATGGAGTTTTACAGCGATAAGGAACTATCCGCACTGGTTTTAGTAAATCCGGATAATCCCAGCGGAAACTACATAAAAAAAGAAGACGTTCAAAAACTGGCACATTTTTGCAAGGATCGAAACACTCTGCTGATTTTAGATGAATCCTTTCTGGATTTTTCTGATACAGAAGAGGAACCGTCCTTTATGACACCGGAGATCTTAAACGCCAATCAGAATCTGGTCCTGATAAAAAGTATTTCAAAATCCTATGGTGTACCAGGATTGCGGCTTGGAATCCTGACCTGTGCAGATCCGGATATCATTGCTCTTGTACGAAAGGAGCTCCCCATCTGGAATATTAATTCTCTTGCGGAATATTTTCTTCAGATATTTGAAAAGTATCAGGGGGATTACAGGGATGCCCTAAAACAATTTCAGGAGACAAGAGACGAAATGTACGGTTTACTGGGTTCCATAAGACAGCTGATCCTGTATCCGTCCCAGGCCAACTTTATACTCTGCGAGGTAAAGGACGGCTGCTCTGCCCATCAGATCGCCGAGCTGCTGCTAAACCGTTACAACATTCTTGTAAAGGATCTCTCCCACAAACCAGGTATGGAAGGAAGAGAATGTATCCGGATCGCAGTCAGAACCAAAGAAGATAACAAGCGCCTATGTGACGCACTAAAACATATATTACGATAATTTCAGGAGGTAATTAAAATGAACGCACAGGAAACAGCAAACGAAACATGGAAGCAGATCTGGGTAAGAAAAGGAAAAGCAGAGGGAAATGATTTACTCGCCTTTGACGGCTATGAAGCAACTCAGGTAGATATGGAGGAAGTGGCCCGTCAGATTACGAAACGTCTGGATATACAAAAAAATGATAAGGTTTTAGAAGTTGGCTGCGGCGCAGGTGCCCTTGCCCAATACCTGGACTGCGATTACACAGGAATGGATTATTCCCATACACTGGTTAAAAAACACATTGAGATACTGCACAATTCCGTCCTCACCGGAGAAGCTGCCGATTTACCCTTTAAAGATCGTTACTTTGATAAGGTGATCTGTTATGGTGTCTATCTCTATTTTGACAACAAGGAATATGCAAAAAAAGCCACAAGTGAGCTGTTAAGAGTTGCGAAAAAAAGTGTGCTCATTGGCGAACTTCCCATTCGTTCTCACCGCGAGGAACATCTACTGTTTACAAAAGATGAATTTGAAGGCTGGGAAATCAGCGACGGCTTTTATGATCCTTATAGAAATGACCGCTTTAATGCCATTTACCGCTATACCCTATAATTATAGAAGAAACAGTTTCATAAGCCCGCCTGATATGGCGCAGCTTATGAAACTGTAATAAAAAAATTCTTATGGTGTTACTCTGTTTAAATCTCTTGGAAAAAGAGAAGACAGACGTACATTATCCTGATCCAGTAACCTGCTGGTAAAACGTTCCAGCCCAAGTCCCAGGCCTCCATGAGGCGGCATGCCATATTTATGCATCATCAGATAGCTTTCAAATGATTCTGTATTCATTTCCCGCTTCTTCATTTTACTTAACTGCTGCTCATAGTTATGAATTCTCTGTCCGCCTGTGGTAATTTCAAGTCCTTTAAACAGTAAGTCAAAGCTTTCAGTTTCTTCTACATTTTCTATGCTGTCCATGGCGTAAAATGGTCTTTTCCTGCTTGGATAGTGAGTGACAAATACAAAATCGCTCCCTGTTACTTCTTTTATTATCTGGGAAAGTAATTTTTCCTCTTCCGGTTCAAAATCATCAAAATCCAGGATTGGTCTGTTAAATTTTTCGGAAATCAGTTCTTTTGCCTCCATAAATTTGATTGATGGAATTTCCTTAATATAAGGCAGCTTTACATTTAATGTCCGCCGTTCTTCTTCATAATCAGATTCCAGCACCTCTATCACATGACGAAGCATAGCCGTTTCCATTTCCATGATGTCTTCAAAATTTTTAATATATCCCATCTCAAAATCCACACTTGTGTATTCATTGAGATGTCTTGAGGTATCATGCTTTTCAGCCCGGAATACCGGAGCGATTTCAAATACCCGTTCATAAACTCCCACCATCATCTGCTTATAAAACTGAGGACTTTGGGCAAGATATGCCTCCTTGCCAAAATAATCGAAGCGGAAGATATTCGCTCCTCCCTCTGCACCTGCATGAACAATTTTGGGTGAGTGGATTTCTGTAAAATTCTCCTTTTTTAAAAACTCACGAATTCCCAGTGTAATTCCCTCCTGCAATAAAAATATGGCCCGTTCTTTTTCATTACGCAGAGTTACAGGTCTGAAATTAAGAAGATTTTCAAGGGAGGTATCCACTCGTTTATTATTAATCACAATGGGGCTTTGCTGATCCGGTTTCGACAAGATCTCCACCTGAAGCAGCTGAAGCTCAAAACCTGCTTTCGATCTTTCTTCCGGAATTACCTGAGCGGTTGCAATCACGCAGCTCTCTTCTGTCAATTCATCCAGTTCAAACAAAGAAAATTCATTGCTGTAGATACATTGTACCACATTTCTTTTGGTTCTTAACAGGATAAATGCGAACCCGCTCATTTTTCTTATTTTATAGATACTTCCGTGTATTTTTATCTTTTCATTCAGATGATATGCCAGATCCCCGGCCTCAACTGTTCCTTTTTCAATCATTCCAACAATATTCTTCAATATTTTTTCCTCCAGGATTCATAGAATGCAGCTTCAAACCATCCCATTCCATCCATAAGGACATCATCCATATGTCCCACACGATCACCACCTTTCATGATTGCCCGTATGGGTAAAAAAATAGAACCACACGGATCAGTACTATCCACCAATGCGGTTCCGAATTGTATTCTTTCCACATAGGCACAGCAACGAAAGCGCCTGTACCTATGATGATTCAAAGATACAAGCGCTATCAATCGTCGTCCCTATTCAACATGGAAAATTGTTGATTACGATTCATCATAGCCACCTCTGCAGTTATATTAATAGGTATCAGATTATCACAGATCGTAACACATGTCAAATGCACTGTTCTAAAAATCCCAACTCCAAGGCTTTTTCCATTAGTAATGGCTGAATGTATGGATAGGTCCAATTCTCTGGCATCTGCTTTGTAATAATTACTTCTGCAATTTCATGATGGAGCTCCTCTTCAAAGGAATATATTTCAGCAAAGTAAAGCATACCAAGACTTTCTTCCCTTAAACACTCACCATCTCTTGTCTCACCGCATACAGAATATACACATAATGGAGTAATATCAAATTCCACTGCACCCGTTTCTTCCCAAAGTTCCCTCCTGGCAGTATCTATGATATTCTCAGACTCTTCCCTGTGTCCACCCGGCACTTCATAAGTATCTCTGTCTTTATGTCTGCAAAAAACCCATTTCCCCTGATTTCTGGAAATAATTACGGCAAACTTCAGCTTCTCATCCTCTGCCTCATCATAAAATTTAACCTGCGTCACCATGATTTTCAATATCCTCCCCATATTCCTTCTATTGATTGGATCATACCATGAAATAAATGATTGCAAAAGTAAAAAAATGGTAAAATTTAGATATAGCAAATTTTCAAAAAATCGTTATAATGATATCTGATTATATGATTTGTTCCCATGTAAGTCAGTCTTTGTATACTGATAATGAATATCAATTGAGTATACTAAAACCTATTTTTTACATGTGTTAATTTTGTAAATATATTACTATTTTTAATTAAAAGGCGCAGTTTAACCAAAACCACGCCACCATTTTCAGACTAATTTCGACACGATCCATTATATAATACGACATTATTGTTTGTCAATACAAACAAAAGCAACATTAAAAATTGAATTTACAGAATCATTAACAAAAAAATTATAGCATTTTTAGTTGAATAAGAACTATTCGCCGTCAAAAAACTCGTCACCCGAAAAGGAGTAATATCAATATGCCTCGCAGAGGAGAAAACATTTATAAACGCAAAGATGGTCGTTGGGAAGGCCGCCAATTAAAGATGGATGGAAAATATCAATATTTTTATGGAAAAAGCTACCGTGAAGTAAAAGATAGTATGAAATCTTATCAGGAGAATGGAAATAAAATTAAAAAAGAGGTGAAATCTCTGGCTAGTGCATCATCACTTTTTGAGTTATGGTTGGACAGCGATCTTTTGAAAAGAGTAAAACCTTCTACTTACGAAAGCTATTACCATTGTGTAACAAAATATATTATTCCTTTTTATACAAGCTGTAATTATTATCAATTTACAGAAGATACAGTTTCAGAATTTGTAAAATTTATGAATGATGATAATTCTATCTCCCAATCTTATAAAAGAAAGATACTGGCAGTCTATAAAACTGCTCTCAGAGAAATATTGAAAAATAATCCTGATTCAATCAAATTATTGAATTACATAAAATTTCCGAAGCCAGAACAAAACGAAGTACAGGTATTTACAATGAAAGAGCAGTGTCTCATCGAAAAAGCTGTTTTAAGCTGTCCAGATAAACGAACATTGGGGATTATCCTGTGTTTTTATTCAGGAATACGTCTGGGGGAACTTTGTGCTTTAAAATGGTGCGATTTCGATTTTGAAAATGAAACCCTGTTTATCAATCGTACGGTTAGCCGGACAAAGAATTTTTCAGATGACGATAATAAAACTTTACTTTTAATTGGTACCCCAAAAAGCAGAACTTCTTCAAGGAAGATTCCTCTGCCATCATTTCTCATTACTTTATTTAAAGAATATTATCAACGTTCAGGCAAAGAAACATGCTATTTTATGACTGGCAGCGAAATCCCTATTGATCCAAGGGCATTCCAGAAGCTCTATAAAAAAATACTAATAAAAGCAGGTGTGCCAGACCGAAAATTTCATGCCATACGCCATACCTTTGCTACCCGTGCCCTGGAACTCAATGTTGATATTAAAACAATCAGTGATATTTTAGGGCATTCCAATGTTTCCATTACCATGAACATTTATGCTCATTCTTTAATGGAACAGAAAAAAATAGCAATTGACCGATTTAACAATATGCATTTAGCCAGCATGGAAACCGGACAATACGCCGTCATAAACTCCGTCAACGAGAACAAACTTTCCAGTAAAAATGCGGATTTCTAATGAATATGACACAGTTTTGGTTAAACTGCGAAACTTTGTGTCCACAATTTGGATCTATGAATGTATGGGGGGGAAAGACCACATTTTATATTCATAATACATCTGTAAGAATTCATTGGGAGCATACCAGATCAGATCAAACCTTTACTCAAAAGATAAACTCAGGAGGAATTCAGTATGAAGAAATTCAAAGATTTCAGCATTACAAGAAAGCTTCTCACAGCCTTTATCAGTATGATAGGGATCATACTATTTGTGGGAATTGTCGGTATTTTCGGCATGATTCGTATCAATACTATGGATACATATTTATATGAACATCAGACAGCACCATTAAAAGAGCTGATCAATGCCTCAACCAGCTTAAACCAGATACGCGCTGACTCCCGTGGAATGATTGTCTATGCCGGTGATGCAAAAGAATTAGAAACGCTGGAACAAAATTATAATACTCACAAGGAAACGTTTCTAAAAAGCTTTGAAATTTATCAGAATAGTATAACAAATCCGAATACACGTGTTATTGCAGAAGAGTTAAAGAAGCTGTTTACGGACACTTATTCACCAGCCATTGATAAGTCAATCGCCGAGGCAAAAAAAGGTAACAGCAAAGAATCCCTGGCTATCTTAACCGAACAGGAAGATGAAATTGCTAAAATATTTGAAGATTTTAATCAGCTGGTTGAAAATCGTATGGGATCTGCCCAGGATACCAGTCAGAATAACGACAGGACTGCAAGCGCCCTGACTCTCGCTCTTATTGTTATTGTAGCGGCAGGAGCTGGTGCAGCTCTATACTTAAGCTTTAGAATCTCTGCAATGATCAGCAAACCGATCACTCAGGTAGTTGAGGCTGCTAAAAAGATCGCTTTGGGACATGTTGATGTAGATTTAAATGAAATTGATTCCAAGGATGAGACCGGGCAGCTTGCAAGTGCCTTTACTGAAATGATTCATGGAATCCGCAAGCAGGTATTAGTTGCCGAAGAAATCAGCAATGGTGATTTTACGCAGGAAGTTCCTCTTCGTTCCGATGAAGATATTCTGGGCCTTGCTCTTCGTAAGATTGAAAACGATTTAAATAAAACACTACTTCTCATCAGTACCGCTGCAGAGCAGGTCAATACTGGCGCAGAGCAGGTATCTTCCGCTGCACAGGCACTTGCCTCCGGATCCACCGAGCAGGCAGCAACTGTAGAAGAATTGAATGCTTCCATTGCCACCGTGGCAAGACAGGCAGACCAGAACGCAACCAATGTCCGCCTTGCAGCCGGCTATGTACATCAGACCGGTACCGGTGTTCAGGAAAGCAACAGTCACATGCAGAATTTAAATGGTGCCATGGAAAAGATCAGCACCGCTTCCGAGAAAATATCTAATATAACAAAGGTAATTGAAGATATTGCATTCCAGACAAACATTCTCGCTTTAAACGCTGCCATTGAAGCAGCCCGTGCTGGAAATGCTGGAAAAGGCTTTGCTGTTGTCGCCGATGAAGTACGCAATCTTGCCACTAAATCCGCAGAAGCTGCTCAGGAAACCGCTACTCTCATCATGCATTCAGTAGAAGCTGTGTCAGAAGGCGGACATATGGCAAGTGAGGCTGCAAGAATTCTGAAAGAGGTTTCTGAAAAATCCAAGCTGGTAGAACAGGCAATTCAGGAAATCGAAAACGCCTCTGCCCAGCAGGTGATCGCAATTGAGGAGATTAATCAGGGTCTTTCCCAGGTATCCTCCGTTGTCCAGACCAACGCAGCAACTGCAGAAGAAAGCTCTGCATCCAGTGAAGAGCTGGCAGCTCAATCTGTAACACTTCAGCAGGAGGTCAGCAAATTCAGATTAAAAGGTGGCCAGACATTCTCCTCCTATGAATATAATGAGACATCATACCCAACTGCCAGAAGCATGGACAGTTTCGATAAATATTAATCGTACATATCCAAAGGAGCAGATCAGGAATCCATAGTGATTCCTGACCTGCTCCTTTTAAATTTCCACATCCAATGCTTCTTCAAACCACTCCAGACAAAGTGATGTCCAGGTCTCCCATGCCTCACTCTTCCGTTCCAGTAAGCCCTGGTACAATGCAGCCTCACTCCACTCATCACCTGTCCAGAAATCCGGTGACTCCTGCCAGTCATTGATCAGTTTTTCACAGGCACTGTCTAATTCTTTTACCTTATCTTCTGCCTGTAAAAGCCGCTCTGTCACAAGTCTCATTTTCCAGTCTGAATAAGCCTCCTCACTGGATATTTCCTTCAGCCGGTGCCTTTCCGCTTTTGGAACTGCTCTGATTCCAGCAATCAGAGCCTGCTCCTCCGCTTTAATCTGGGCTGCGATGCCTTCCCCTTTTGCTTTCCTTGTACGTTCCAGATAATGACCGTAAGAAAATGGATAATAAAAAACCGATTGATCCTCAAAGATCAGCATGGACTCCGCTACCCTGTCCAAAAAATAGCGGTCATGGGATACAAACAAAATGGTTCCGGTATAAGCCTGAAATGCAGATTCTAAGGTTTCCTTCGCCTTGATATCCATATGATTGGTTGGTTCATCCAGTATAAGGAAATTCGGTCTGCTCTGTAAAAGCTCCGCCAGAACAAGCCTGGCTTTTTCACCTCCCGAAAGAACATCCACACGTTTTCCAGCTTCTTTTCCCCCGAATAAATAAGCTCCAAGAATACTTCTTACTTCTTTCTCAGTCATTACAGGAAATAAGTCATGAAAATGTTCTGCTACGGTTTTATCCGATTGGATCTCGGAAGACAGCTGGTCAAAATAGCCGATGGTAATCTGATTTCCCAGGGAATAATCTCCGGACAAACCAGGGATCAGACCAGCGGCAGTTTTTAAAAGAGTACTTTTTCCTGCCCCGTTTGGTCCAAGAATACCAATCTTTTGTCCTCTCCGAATGCGAAATGTAAGTTCTGCAAGAGGTTTCTCATAACCGATTTTTAAATGTTCTGATTCAAATACCCACTTGCTACCTAAAATAGCCGGGGATAGGGGTTCTACAAAAAGAGAGACCTCATCCTCCTCCGGCTTTTCTACCGGTACCAGCCGCTCCGCCGCTTTTCGTTTCGCCCGGGCAAATGCAGCTTTATTGGGTTTGTGTTTAAAACGCTCCACCAGGTCATTTAGCCGTTTCTTCTCTTCCTGCTGCCGCTCATAAGCCTTTGTCTGCAGCCGGATTCTCTTTTTCTTCTCTTCCCTGTACTGGGTGTAGCTGCCTGCATAACGGGTGAGCGTTCTGCCTGACAGTTCATAGATCACAGAAACCGTCTGATCCAGAAAGAAGCGGTCATGGGATACCATAACCACTGCTTTTCCATAACCATTTAGATATTCTTCCAGCCACTGTATGGTCTGAATATCCAGATGATTAGTAGGCTCGTCCAATAATAGAATATCGGGTTTTAAAAGAAGATGCCTGATCAGAGCAATTTTAGTCTGCTCTCCTCCCGAAAATTCTGACAGTTTTTTCTTTTTATCTGATTTTTGAAATCCGAATCCAGTAAACAGGATATCGTACTCCCGCTCGTATTCATATCGTTCCTGTGAATACTCATTGGAAAAAGAGCAGGAAGAGAATATCTCTTCCTCCACCGTCCGATCCTTCTCTGTAAATGCCTGCTGCTTTAAATATCCAATGGTTAATTTTCTTGCTGTTGTAATACCGCAGTTCTGACGCTTATCATCCCGGTCCAGCTCCAGTTCTCCTGCAATCAGCTTTAAAAGAGTGGTTTTTCCAGCTCCATTGCTACCAACTACTGCTATTTTTTCACTGCCGCGTATTTCAAAATTTATATGAGACAGAATGACATTTCCGCCTGCCGAAACCGTTCCTTCTGTAATCTGGTACAGCATATTAAAATTCCTCAATTTATCTTTTTGTCTTATTCTATCACATAAACAAAATTATACAAGCACCCAGCCATTAAAGAGAGACATGGGTTTTCGCATGGGCCTTTCTATCCCGGATGGATCTTAGTACAGGTACCAGGAAGGTAGCGATCAGACCTCCTGCAAAGCCATTGTTGTAAAGATTCATCCCACCGTAAACAATCCCTACATTAAGAGCCGCTGAAGAGTGTAAAAATCCGGCAAGAATTCCAGCTCCCACTCCGAATTCACCGGCGATGGGTGCAAGTGTGGTAGAAAGAAGAAGGGCAAGCTGAGCGCTTGGATCTGTAATGCTCCATTTTTTCGTATATCCACCGATAATCACACCGATCATGATTGGAAGGATATTACGGGTGTGCTTCCCGGTTGCACTGAATCCTACGATGGTAAAAATCCCTCCTATGGTGGGACCGTTTAAATCACCCCCTACCGAAATGATGAGAAGTGTGGATACTATTCCGTTAATTCCCATATTAAGAAGCGTAGGCGCAAACCCTTCGGTTTTAACATAATCGGTGCCGCTAATCCCATAAGATTTTAAGATTTCCAAATATCTTTTCCATACCTGGTCGGATAACAGGAATGAAAATAGTATCATTCCGAAAAATAAAAAAATCAAAAGTCTGGTAAACAATAAATTCTGCCCAGTCGACCAGATCAGACGTTCCTCTATCCTGATTCCAAAGGATTTCATCAGAGAAACAATAATCGTGGCAAGAATCCCGCAGGCAAACCCCACATTATAAAGGGAGTAGCCCAAATGGGCATAATGAGTATGGGTAGAAAGAGGCGGAAGCACAAATCCAATGCTCATACCCACAAGAATACTTAAAACCAGCCTGACAACCAGGGGCAGATTACCGATCTGCATAATCTGGGTGATAACCGGAGACAAACAGGTTCCGTAAAACCCTACATAGATATAACGTGTTATGGAAGTTTTATGATAATAAGAATATAAACAGATTCCCATCATAATGGCCCAGATGTTTAAGATATTTTTCCCAAACAGCGAAAAGCCAAACATGAGGAAGCTTGAGGTAATGGTATGACCGCTCATATCCATCCCCAGAAAATATACGATTGCAATGCTTAATAACGTTAATACACCTGCATTAATAAACGCAGCTCCAATGCCACCAATGGCAATGTAATCCGTAATCAGGAAATCCGGCTCCTGTACGATTGTGATGATTCCCCTACAGATTTCATCAAACGGCTGCAGGCATAATCCTGCAACAATAAAATAAATCGGCACCAGGGCAAGAATCTGGAATTTGGTCCGTCTGGATAACGGGCCGTAATTTCTGAATCTCAATGAAGGTTGTCCTGTCATGTCGTTTTGTTTCCCTCTCCTATGTTAAGTTTTCGCTACGAAATCATTTTATCATTTATAAAAAAGAGGTTCAACTCTTTTTTTGAGTCAGAACCTCTTTTTTTCTTCATTATTTTACAATTTCTCTCATCACTTTTGTCAACTGGATCATCACAGTAGGGATGATGGCAAGCCCGTAAACAATACCAACCTGTAATCCACTTAACGGCGATACAGAAAACAGTTTTCCCATGACAGGAACAAACAGTACTACACTCAGTAAAGCAAATCCCAGAACAAAGGCTGCCAGACTGTACCAGTTGCCTTTAAATCCCAGCCGGAAGATGGAATGGCTGCTTCTGCAGTTAAATCCATGGAAAAGCCGTGCCAGAGTCAGTGTAGCAAATGCCATGGTACTGGCAACCGCTGCACCTGACTGTCTTAATCCCAATTGAAACGCGATCATGGTACAGACGGATATGAGCGCTCCCTGGAGCATAACCTTTGTCATAAAATCTTTTGTCAGTATGCTCTCTTTAGGGTCTCTTGGCTTTTGGCTCAGCAGACCGTGCTCAGCCGGCTCCATACCGATTGCAATGGCGGGAAGTGAATCCGTTAACAGGTTAATGAATAATAAATGAACAGGAGCGAATGGGATGGGTAAACCCATAATGGAGGTATAAAGGACTGAGAAAATACCAGCCATATTGCCTGACAACAAAAACTGAATGGCATTCTTAATATTCCGGTATACGTTTCTTCCATTCGCCACAGCTTTTATGATAGTAGCAAAATTATCATCTGATAATATCATGGAAGCGGCATCCTTTGATACTTCCGTACCTGTAATTCCCATGGCAACTCCAATATCTGCCTTCTTAAGTGCTGGAGCATCATTTACCCCGTCACCCGTCATGGAAACGATATTGCCTCTTCGCTGCCATGCATCCACGATCCGGATCTTATTCTCTGGGGAAACCCTTGCGAATACGGAGATGTTTACAATTTTTTCATCCAGCTCCTCATCTGTCATTTCATCCAGTTCCGCACCAGTTACTGCCAGATCTCCCTCTTCATAAATGCCGATCTGTCTGGCAATGGCTGTTGCCGTTATTTTATGATCTCCGGTGATCATGACCGGTCGTATTCCTGCATTTTTAGCATCTGCTACTGCAGCTTTTGATTCTTCTCTGGGCGGGTCCACCATGGAAACAAGACCCAGGAATATAAAGTTGTTTTCAGAGTGGAGGGAAAGTACGTGGGATTCTTCCACTTCTTTGTAACCGAAAGCCAAAACCCGAAGTCCATTTTCAGAAAACAATTGATTCTGTTTTAAAATAGCTTCTTTGTCTGCTTCCGTCAAATCTCTGATTCCCTGAGAAGTACGGATGCTTACTGTCCGGTCTAACAGTACATCAACCGCTCCTTTTGTCAAAATAGTAGGAACGCCGTGGAGCTTGTATTTGGTACTCATCAGCTTACGGTCTGAATCAAAGGGAAGCTCTTCCAGCCTGTGCATGAGATCCCGGATGGTATTGTGGCTGACGGATATTTTACCTGCCATCTCAAGGAGGGCATATTCGGTAGGATCTCCAATTCCTTTGCCGTCAGCAATGGTGGAATCGTTTGTCAGCACTGCATCATAAAGCAGATAACGGTGAAGCTGATTGGTTAATTCCAGTTCCTCTGGTTTAAATATCTGATCATCTAAGTAAATTTCCTGGACAGTCATCTTATTCTGAGTCAGTGTTCCGGTTTTATCAGAACAGATTACAGAAACACAGCCAAGACTTTCCACTGCTTTGAGTTCCTTAATAATCGCATTTTCTTTTGCCATTCGCTGAGTGCCCATGGCCTGAACTATGGTAACAATGGAGCTTAACGCTTCCGGAATCGCTGCAACTGCCAGGGCAACCGCAAACATCATGGAATCAAGAAGAGGCATTTTGCGGTAAAGACTTAATAAGAACACGGCAGCACAGATGACCATAATAACCATGGCAAGGCGGCTGGAAAACTGATCCAGACTGATTTGAAGAGGAGTCTTCTTTTCCTTCGTCGCATTCATCAGACTGGCGATCTTACCGATTTCTGTATTCATACCCGTATCGGTTACAACAACTACCGCTCTGCCGTAGGTTACCAGACTTCCTGAATACACCATATTAGTTCTGTCTGCCAAAGGAACGGAAAGCTCCAATGCCCCGTCTTCTTTATCCACATTGGTGGACTCCCCTGTCAGGGAGCTTTCATTTACCTGGAGAGAATAATTATTTAATATCCTTCCGTCTGCCACCACCATATCACCGGCTTCCAGCATCAGGATATCTCCAGGCACAACTTCTCTGGAAGCAACTTCTGTTTTCTTACCGTCTCTCATGACCCTTGCATTGGGTGAGGATAAGGATTTTAAGCTGGCAAGGGATTTCTGCGCCTTTTCATGCTGGACCGTACCTAAAACAGCATTTAGAATGATAACTGCCATAATTACAATGGTACTTTCCACATTTCCTGACAACATGGAAATAACAGCCGCCGCAATTAATATTACTACCAGCAAATCCTTAAACTGTTCCACAAATACTTCAATGGTACTTTTTTTCTTTCCTTCCTCCAGGACATTCTCACCTTTTTCCTTAAGAAGTACCAATACCTTATCTGAACTTAACCCTTCTTTTTGTGTGTGAAGCTCTTTTAATATCTCAGCTTCGCTCTTCTGATACCATTCGTTCAAACCAATCCTCCATTCTGACATCCCTTTTGGATGCCCCGCATCAAAAATGTATACCTCCGCATGATTATGATTGCCTGAGAAGCGTAAACAAAAAAGACTTTTAACGTACTATTCTGATAAAACAAATGTTCAGAACAAGCACATTAAAAGTCTGGTAACCATAATCTGGTACATACCGCCAGACTGTAATTACAGCCAGGATGTTGACGGTACGTTTAAACTACTCCCTTTTAATAACTATGCAATTATAATCAGATAACGAAAGCTATATGAGTATTGATTATACTCGAGGCCTTGATTTCTGTCAAGTAAATGAATGCATCTTATTTCTTTAAAATAAAAAATGAAATTGTAGAAACTACCCCTCCTAATGAAGAACCCCAAATCAAATCAATAACAGTAATCTTAAGAGGCCAGTTTTTTATTGTGGCAAGGTTTGTTAAATCATATGTAGAATATGTTATAAATCCAAATAGCATTCCTGCTAATAAAGCATATTTCCAACTCTCTTTATTTAATGCAGGATTGATGACGAAAAATATAAGTCCCAAAATAAAAACCAGATAAAAAATAACTGCAGCAACCAAATTTGGTTTATCACTCATTAAAAAGCCCAGTTCCTTCCTATAAAGCTCTTTTGCAACAACTGCCAGCCATAACATATCGATCAGGAAAAAAACAGCTAATGTAATAAAATATGTTTTTATTGCTCCAGACATAATGTTTCTCCTTCCTATTATAATTTTTTTGGAAACCAGGGGATAAATGCACTGGTTCTGTTTTTATACGCTTCGAAATCTGCACGGCCTTCATATTTCTTTTCTAATAAACGTACACCGGATACAAAAACCAGAAAAAATGTCATTAAGCAAGGGCTTACAATAATCCATAATCCTTTAAAATCTGTTATTGCAATTAAAAATATACCAAACCACATGGTTGAATCTCCAAAATAATTAGGATGACGTGTTAAAGACCAGAGTCCCTGAACCATTAACTTCCCTTGGTTTCCCGGATTCATTTTAAATACCTTTAGCTGATAGTCACCATAAGCTTCAAAGAAAAAACCGACTCCCCAAAGTAATAATCCAAAAAAATTAAACCAGTAAGGCTGCTGATTTGTTGTATTGCCGTATATTACCGGTAATGTTACTATGTACTGAATTATCATTTGTACCAGGTATACATGTAGGAAAGATTTGATCAACAGGAATCGGTCTCCCCAACGCTTACGCATATCTACATAACGGTAATCTTCCTGCTTTCCAATATTTCTCTTTGCGATATGTAAGGTCAGTCTCGCACCCCAGATTGTAATACATATGGTTATGATCAATCCCTTTAATCCAGAATACGGATTCCGGATAAACGTATACCATGCTGAAATTAAAAAGCCTGATCCCCACGCGATGTCAACAATGGAATTATCTTTTTTCCACTGACCAATCATAAAAACTATAAGGAAGAAAAAGAAAAGAACCATAAAAACCTCTAAATACATATTAGACTCCACCTTTCCTTAAAAGATATGATATTGCAACAGCCCCTTCTCCTGCACTTACTGAAACTATGGATGATGTTTCCATAATATAATCCGGTTTAGTTCCAATCAGATTCGTGATTAATTGTCCAAGCCTTTTTGCTCCTGCTTCGTTATTGACATGCACGATATTATAGCTTTCGATATTGTTGTCTGAAGCAATTTTTCGAATATGTCTTATTATTTTTTTATCGCTTCCACTTAAAGAGAAGGAAATATTGTACAGTTCACCTTTTCCATCCCTATTCAGTGTAACAACCGGCATTATTTTAACTTTTCCAATAAGCTTACTCAGACCGATGCTTAACCGACCTGATCGGATCATATTATCCAGATTCTTCACTTGAACAAGTATCTTACTATTATCAATGAAATCTTCCATACTATTTATAATTTCTTCATATGATAAGCCTTTATCTATTAATTCTGCACACTTCTTAACAAGTAACCCTTGTGCACCAGAGTTTTGTTTTGTAT
The DNA here is from genome assembly GCA_015057775.1 of Paenibacillaceae bacterium. GTDB lineage: Bacteria > Bacillota > Clostridia > Lachnospirales > Lachnospiraceae > Lacrimispora. The sequence continues at coordinate 27,879 of SVDT01000025.1, forward strand.
TTATAACACTAATTTTAATATTACTCTGCTTAAAATTTTTGACTGCATTAAGAAAACTATTGTATGTTCCGCTTAATTCCTTTGATACTGTCATAATTATTACAGAATGATAATATGTAGACAAATAATCCAGTAAATTTTCTATATTTTTAGGGTTAGGTTGAGAAGAAGTTGGCTTATCCGGTTTATTCTTACTCATATTCAGCAATCGTTCCGGTAAAATTGTTAGCTTATCCATATATAACATATTATTATATAAAATATCAAGATGAATTACATGAATCTGATGTTGATCAATAAATTCCTGAGGAATATCCGCTATACTGTCTGTTACTAATGCGATATCATATTTTCTATGATTAACAATCTCTTCCTGCATCCGCATATCCT
>SVDT01000026.1 GCA_015057775.1 Paenibacillaceae bacterium
ACGAAAACCTGTGATTACCTCATCAAAGATTAAAAGGGCTCCGTACCTGGTTGTAATGTCTCTTAAAAACGCAAGGAAGCCTGGTTTTGGAGCTACCAGTCCCATATTTGCTGCCACAGGTTCTACCACAATGGCTGCAATCTCTCCGGGATACTGACGAAACAGTTCTTCCACTGTTTCTTCCTGATTGTAACCGGCTAACAGCGTGTGTTTCGTATAGGATTCAGGCACACCTGCGCTGTCCGGTGCGCTGCCTGTCAGAGCTCCGGAACCCGCCTTTACTAAAAGGCCGTCAGAATGTCCGTGATAGCAGCCCTTAAATTTAATAATTTTATCTCTCCCTGTAAAGCCTCTTGCTGCGCGGATGGCACTCATGACAGCTTCCGTTCCGGAGCTGACCATTCGCATCATTTCCATGGAGGGAATGCATTCTGTAATCAGTTTTCCAAGTTCCAGCTCTCTTCTCGTAGGTGCACCATAGGATAAGCCGGAAAGGCATGCCTCTCTCACCGCTTCTACCACTGGCTGATATCCATGTCCCAGAATACAGGGTCCCCAGGAATTCACATAATCAATGTATTCGTTCCCATCTTCATCATAGATACGGGATCCTTCCGCTTTTTTTATAAATACAGGAACTCCCCCCACAGAGCCAAACGCTCTTACAGGGCTGTTGACCCCGCCTGGGAAATAGTTTCCGGATTCTTCAAATAGTTTTTTTGACTCTTCTGTGTTCATTATAATTTACTCCTTTTCTTTACACCAGTCCTGACAAATGATTTCTGCCAGCCCTGATACGCTGTAAACCGGTGCAATTAAATCAGCTTCTCTTCCATACCGGGAAAGTGCTTTTGCTGTGATATCACCGATGCAGACTACCTTTAAACCGGAAAGCAGACCGAGGATTTTCTCTCTTTCCCCCTGAAAAAATGCATCTACGCCGGAAGCACTGGCAAAAGTCAGATAATGAAGAGGGGGCAATACATTCTCCAGTCCATCCTGTTCCCTTTTTTTTAACGCCACATCATATAAAACAATATCATCGTAACAGAACCCTGCCTCGTCAAGAACCCTGTTCAGTTCCGGCGACCCGCCCGATGATCTGGGTATGAGCAGCCGGTCTTCTTTTGACAGCAGGGTTTTTAAACCATTGGCAAGATCTGTTACCTGATAGCGTTCAGGAATATAATCGGCATGAAAGCCAAACTTAACCAGTTCATTTTCCGTGCCTTTTCCTACCACTGCAAATCTTATGGATCCCAGTGAGCGCAAATCATAACCGCCTTCGAAAAGACCGGTGAAAAATTCTCTCACTGCATTGGCGCTGGTAAATATAAGCCAGGAGTAGGTTTTTAGCCTTTGATATGCTTCATTCATGGCTTCCCCTGACCGATCAGAGTCTATGGATAAAGTCAATACACTGTCTGTCATTCCTCCAAGTTCTGCAAGTTCCTGATGAAGTCTTCCGGTAAATGATTCAGTTCCGGTAATACCAATCCTGCATCCCTTCAGAGGCAGATTCAGGGTAGAAGAAAAATCCAGGGCTGCCACGTCTCCTGCCACAATGATGGCAGGACTTTTAATCTCTGCCTGTTTTGCTCTGCTCTCAATATCGTTCAAAGTCCCACGGATGATTCTCTGCTCCGGAAGGGTTCCGTTTTCAATCACAGCAGCTGGTGTATCTTCCGGCTTTCCATTTTTAATAAGACCATTAACAATCAGGGAAAGATTGGAAAGTCCCATTAAAAAAACCAGAGTTCCGGAGAGTTTGGCAAAGGAATCGAAATCAGGCGGAAGGGTTCCATTCTCAGAGAGGGTATGTCCTGTCATTACATGAAAGCTGCGGCTCACTGCCCTGTGAGTCACCGGAATTCCTGCCATGGAAAGCGCTGCCACTGCAGAGGTTACCCCAGGTACTACTTCAAAGGGGATTCCTGCCTCAGTCAGCGCCATGACCTCTTCTCCACCCCGTCCGAAAACAAAGGGATCTCCTCCCTTTAAACGAACCACATTTAACCCTTCCCCTGCCAGCTCCACTAAGAGCCGGTTAATCTCTTCCTGCTTCATGGAATGGGCGCCTGCCCGCTTTCCTACATAGATCTTTCTGCAATGGTCCGGTACCTCATCGAGGAAATAATCCGAAGCAAGGGAGTCATAAACCAGCGCATCGCAGCTGCCAAGCCGCTTCAATCCTTTTTGGGTGATGAGACCGGGATCCCCCGGCCCAGCACCGACTAAGTATACCACTCCGTTTTTCTTCATGACATCCTCCATTTTCAATTAAAGTGTCTTTGCAGCTTCTTCCGCCAGGCTGTCCAGCTCCTCTGTTTTACCCTTAAGATGGATTCTTTTTATCTGGTTGTCTCTGCTTCTGATTCCAAAGACCTCAAACTGTCCTTCCTCGATGAGGGAATAGACCCCCACCGGCTCATGACATCCTGCATTTAATAGCTTTAATATCTTTCGTTCCAGAGTCAGACATAGCCTGGCTTCTTTATTTTCAATTGGCCATATCTCCGGCCAGTTTTCCATTCCAATTCTTCCTTCTACCGCCAGTATTCCCTGTCCTCCGGCGGGAATCATGGTCTCACAGTCGAAGTAATGGTAATCAAAGGCTGGATCTGACTGAATATTCAGACGGTTCAATCCTGCTGCTGCAAGAATGATTCCATCAAAATCCCCATCAGCCAGCCGTTTTAAACGTGTCTGCACATTCCCTCTTAAATTCTCACAGCGGACCGGAATTTCTTTCCATAAAGTACTTCCGATCTCTTCGATCTGTATCCTTCTTCTTAAGCTGGAAGTACCAATTACGATCTCTTCCCTTTTATTTAAGTCAGTGCCTTTTAAGGTTATGAGTACATCTCTTGGATCCTCACGGGCGGGGACTGCCACAATTCCAAGACCTTCTTTTAGATCCATGGGAAGATCCTTTGCGCTATGGACAGCTAAATCAATCTCTCCCCGCGAAAGTGCATCTTCAAACTCTGTTACAAATACTCCTTTTCCGCCAAACTCCAAAAGCGGCTTATTGAGAATCCGGTCTCCTTCTGTCTGCCTTTTCATCAGCTGCACGGTAAGTCCGGGAGTAACCTTTATCAAAGCTTCGGAGACCAGCTGGGTCTGTGCCACAGCAAGTGCACTTTTTCTGGTTCCAATGCGTATTGTATCAATCTTCATGTTCCCCAAGTTTCCTTTCTATCAGCTCTATGGCCTGTTCTCTGGTAAATACTCCGCCCTGCCTGATTCCTTCTTTTACCATGATTTTAAAGATTTCAGTCCGGACAGGAAGGGAATGCACCCTTTCCTTTACCAGTTCCCGGTAGGTACCAAGCTGGCCAGCCAGCATACCAAATCCTTTGGGAATCGCTTCTTTAAACCGTTTTTTTAAATACTGGGCAATGGTGGGAGAACTGCCTCCTGTGGATATTCCCACAACGATATCCTCTTCTTTAATCAGTGCAGGGAATATAAAACTGCATTCTTCCTGAACATCCACCACATTCACTGGAATTTTCTGCTGCCTGCAGATGACAGATATGTGCCTGTTCAGCTCTTCGTCTGATGTTGCGGCAATTACAAAATCGGCCTTTTCAATATCCGTATCTTCAAAGCCCCGCCTGATGAGAGTCATTGTCTTATCACATTCGGCAGCAAGCTGTTCCATCTCTGGAATCATCTCGATACCAACCACCGTAATTTCAGGTCCGAAGTCCTTTAACACAAGTGCTTTTCTGTAAGCAACCATTCCACCGCCTACTATCAGGCACGTTTTCCCTTCAAGCTCTACAAAAAACGGAAAATAAGCCATTGTCACTCCTCTCTCATCCAGTCCTTTAACCCATCTAGAGTCCGAAGCACAACCTTTAAATCCTCACTGGTAACATGGTCACGAATGCGGTATAAAAGGGTATCAATCCGCTTGCCGGACAACGCTTCTTTTAATTCATCCATTTGGGAAATATAAGGATGAAACAAAATTTCCTTTAATGACCCGTCAAGTTCTTCTTCCATAATCTCTTTGGCGCAGTCCAGTTCTTTCAGCTTAATCTGGGTATTGTTCTTAGATAGTGTTTCAAAATAGTCAATATCATATAATGTAAGTCCGGGATACTCTCTGATCTCAGGGTCCATATCAACAGGTACGGCTACATCAATAAAAAGCCGTTTCTTATCCGAATTCATACATTTTTCCAGTTCTTCTCTGGTTATGGTATAGTGAGGTCCTAAAGTTGCACTGATCACCACATCCATATCATTCATATATTGGTAGCGTTCTTTGTAATCCACTTCCCTGATCCGGTCGCTGTCCACCTTTAATAGCAGATCTGAGGAGTGGGTTCTGACTGTTCCTGTTACACGGATGCCGGGCTTACTTAGCAGATTCTTGGTTATGGTTCCCCCCATTTTCCCAGTCATTCCAATTACCATAACATCTTTATACTCTCCCTCATTGTTGAAATGAAATACTTCATTTGCCACAAGAGTTGCAATGGAAAGAGGGGTTCTGGATAGTCTTGTATCTGTTTTAATCCGCTTTGCCGCAGCCATCGCTTTCTGAAACAGCACATTCAGTTCGTAATCCGCAGCTCCTGATTCTTTGGAAAACTGATAAGCTTCCCGAACCTGTCCCAGAATCTCATCTTCCCCTAAAACCATGGAATCGAAACCACAGGCAACCTTAAATAAATGCCGGATGGCACTCTCTTCCTGATAGACATTTAAATATTTAATTAATTCTCCCAGACGGACGTCTTTTAAACCGGAGGCCTCCCTCTGGAGTTCTCTAATGGCATATTTTGATCCTGAAACATAGATCTCACTGCGGTTACAGGTGCAAAGTACCACGACGCCTGTTATGGAGTCCTTTTTCATCAGTCTTTCTATTAATTCTGCCTTTTCTTTGGTGCTGAAGGCTAATTTTTCTCTGATATTTACCGGAGCCATTTTGTGGCTCACACTCATACAATACATGTTCTTTCCAGCTTTCTTCTCTAAACCTCGTAATCAAAACCACGTTCCTATTCTACCACAACCCCAAACTGAGGGCAATGGAGTGTTAAAACTCCGATTGCATTTTTTCAGATGCCATGTATAATAAGGGAAATACTTTTGAATGGGGGAAAATGCAGATGCAGATAAGAGCAGTCGCACCAGAAGACTCTGAGCTCCTGGTAAAAATGTTAAAACAGCTGGATACGGAAACCAGTTTCATGATGTATGAACCTGGAGAACGGATAGCAACAGCCGATGATATGAAGCATAGAATTGAACATTGGGAAAGATCCGGATCCCTTTTTCTATTGCTGGAAAACGAAGGGGAATTAGCCGGTTTTATTTCTGCTTTAAGGGGAGAACCACGAAGGATCCGCCACAGTGCCTATCTGGTTATAGGAATTTTAAAGGACTACAGAGGTAATGGATACGGAGCAATGCTCTTTCAGAAAATGGAGCAGTGGGCAAGAGAAAATGGCATTACAAGACTGGAACTGACTGTCATGACCGAGAATGAACAGGCGCGCCATTTGTATGAGAAAATGGGATTTTTCATCGAAGGAAAGAAAGAACGCTCCATGATTGTAGATGGCAGATCGGTTGATGAATACTGTATGGCAAAACTTTTATAATAAAAAATCCCCCTGATTGGAAAAGCGCAGAAGAAAAAGCGATTTTTTTATAATCAGGGGGATTTTCATTACTATTTACTTATCTGTTATTCTGTTTTCATAACTCCATTCTCATCTACATCATGTCCGTCAATTCTAGTGCCTGTTGCAAGGATACCATCGGCATAGAAGTAATATTTCTTACCATTTGTATCCAGCCAACCGGTATATGCTTTTCCATCCTTATAGTAGAGATTCTGGCCGCCATCATTGCGTGCCCAGCCCTGTGCACTGGAAGGATCTATGGTGAGTTTTGCCAGACGATAAAGCATCATGCTGGCCTGTGCACGGGTGACATTGTTTTTGGGATTAAAGTTATTATTCTTTTCTCCCATTATCACACCAGCCTGCTGCATGGAAGTAACAGCTTTTTTGTATACACTGTCAATGCCTGCGTTATCATCATAGTTAATTGCATCTCTGGTTATGGATAACGGACAACTCATGACTGCTTTTGTATAATTTTGTAAAATTAGAGCCATTTCTTCTCTGGTTACAGGCTGATCTGGTAAAAACTGTCCGTTTCCAGTTGCTTTTATAATACCCTTTTTATTCGCCCAGTCTGCGTAAGAAGCTGCATTGCTGTCAGAACTTACATCTGTAAAACTGTTGGCCAGATAAAGCCCCGGGTCTACATTTGCCAGCCTGCCAAGGGCTGTGGCAAGGACTCCACGGGTAATGTTGTCATTCGGTGAAAATACGGTGTCAGAGATACCGGTAATCAGTCCCCGTCCGTCCGCATAATCCATTGCTTCTTTTGCCCAATGGGTGGATATGTCAGTGAAACCATTTCCCTGGGTATAGCCCACTCCTCCTGCCTGGAACTGATTGGAGGTAAAGATTATACTCTTTGTGTTAACGTCATATGCAGAGTTTGTAATACGGGCAGCATTCCCCTGTTCGTCAACCGATACTGCGTAAAGATATCCTGTTTCTTCTTTGTCCGGAGTGTATGGAATTGAGTAGATGGCACTTCCATTTCCAATTGATTTAATCTCCATATGATTGCCGTCTTTGTTATATCCGGCTGTTACGCGGTATACTGGTCTGTTCATAATGATTGTCTGGGCGTTGCGGTCACGTCTGGTTTCAGGAGCCATGGTAATGGTAACGTCTCCCGTACTCTGGACACGAAGATTTCTCAGTGCCTCTAAATCCAGATTTAAGGATATCATACCGCTCCTTAGCTCAAACTGTCTGATGTATTTCTCTGTCAGGAGCTTTAATATGTACTGTGGGATAACAAATCCAACAACCTTCTGATCTCCTAAATCTTTTACAGTCAGAGAAATACCGATACCGTTTGCTGTCTTTCCTTTAGCTTTTGCTTCTTCCCATGCCCTGGTTGCAGCATCTAAAACAGCTTTCTCTGTAATTGTTGCATAAGCCTCTCCATTCTCTGAATGAGTAACTGAAATATCTTCCCTACCCATAACCGGCTGGCCTGGCCATCTGCTGCAGACTGCTTTTGATGTTTCTGAACTGCTGTCACTTCCTGCATTTCCTCCTGTACCACTCTCAGTATAACTGATTGCATAGGTTGAAAAGCTCTTAGTATAAATGGTAATTGTATCTGTTGCTGCTACAAAATATTCTCCGTTTTCATCCGGACTGCCGTTTTGAAGGGTCTGTGGGATTCCATTATGGACCCTGTGTACTTTTATCCCTGATTTTCCTCTCAGATTTTCAGGCATTGGAAATACGATTTCAATAATCTCCGGCAGATTTCCCAGCCTCTCGGGTGTACCTGGTATACTGTTTTCTGTCCGTGTTTTAAATGCGGACAGGTCCAGGTAGAGCCCTATGGTACTTCCACCAGCCGTATTTAAGATCTTTTCTGCATCATCTTTAATTTCTTCTTTTTGTTTTAAATCTGCCACCAGTTTGATTTCCACTTTGTTGCCGGAAATCTGTGCAAAATCCTTATCTTCCTGGGTGAATTGTTCCTCTAAGTTACCCACCACAATATCAGGAGTTCCGGCTTTTACTTCTACAATACTGTTAGTCGTACCTGACGGCATTTTAATCGGTTCGCTCAGTACATAATCTTCATTGTCAACCACAACGAGAACTGTCACAACTTTACCATCTTTCGTTACCTGCAGATTATAGGTACCGTTTGGTATACCGTTGAATGTAAAATTACCAGTTTCGTCCGTTGAAGTGGTTCCTACCTGACGGTTTCCTTTTTTTAGTACAAGGAACGCACCGGGTACGGGATTGCCATTTTCCTCAACTACTTTTCCAGAAACTTTATAAGTGCCTTCCACAACTGCTTTTGGTGTTACCGGAGCAGATGGTGTGGAGTCTGTTCCTGCTCCTGCAGAATTGACAGCTTTGACAGTAAAGGTGTAGGTAACTCCATTTGTCAGTCCTGTTACTGTAATTGGACTGGAAGATCCACTGATTGCCACACCACCTGGACTGGAAGTCACTATGTAAGACAGAACGGAGCTTCCACCGTTATTTGCTGGCGGACTGAAGCTTACAACCGCACTTCTATCGCCGGCAACTGCTGTAACATTTTGGGGGGCTCCTGGAACCGTTACAGTAGGTGTTTTTATGAGGGTCACTTCTTTTACGGAACTGTCATTTCCAGGTATATCTGAGGTTTTACTGGCATAACCAGATGAGGATACCGTCTGTGATCCTGCCGGAAGCCACAGGTAGGCTACACCATCGTCCTTTGTTACAGCTCTGTAAGTGTATCTTCCTGGTGTTCCGTTTACTTCTGAGGAAATAACAGTCTCAGCTGCAGGGCTGACTACCGCTTTCATACGGTATACGTTATCACCGCCCTCTGCATTCATAATCGTACGGGAGGTCCCGGATTCCATTGAAATCAGATCAATATTTCCGGTAGAAATGTATATTTTTCTTCCCATTACAGAATCCCGGGTTGCGGATGCCCCCCGGCCGCCGCGAATATAGATATCTCCTGCATCTTTTGAAATGCTGACAGTTCCCCGGTCAGCATTTGATGCTTCACTGCTTCCGTAAGCACGCAGTCCAACACCACCGACTCCGGTAGTTCCGTTACCTCCTATGGCAGTAACATCAGCTCCATCACCAATATTTATTAGTCCGGTATGTGTATAAACGGCGTGGGAACCGTTGACCTGGCCATTGCCGCCTATGGCGGTTACTGAAGCCTGGGAGATGTTTATGTTACCCGAATAGCTGTACAATCCAAGAGAACTGTTTGTTTTACCGTTACCAGCAATGGCGGTTACGGTTCCTCCAGTTATATCCACATCTTTGTAATTGGTAGCAATTGCTGTTCCGGCAGGAGAATCCTGACTGTCACCGCCCATTGCTGTTACGGTTCCTCCAGATATATTTACATTCTGCTCATAAGCATATATTCCATATCCACCCAGAGCTTTTTTGCTGTATCCGCCTTCTGCAGTTACAGTTCCTCCGGTGATGTCCAATTGGCTCATTGCATCGATTCCTCTTCCGGCAGGGGTGTTTTCCGAATCACCTCCGGTTGCGGTTACCGTACCATCCTCAATGAGGATATTTCCGCCCTTGGAATGATTATTGGCAGGGAAGGAAGCCTGAATACCATGTCCAGAAGTCCAGTTACTGGCTGCGGTTGAATCTCCTCCAGTTGCTGTAACCACCGAATCTCCAATCCGGATCGTTCCCCAGCCAACTCTGATGCCGGTTCCCCCGTTATTATTCTCACCATCTCCTCCTGTTGCATTAACCGTTACGCCTCCGTCAATGGTAAGCCTGGCACCGGAATTGCTGGCATAAGTATAACCTTCCATATCAATTCCCTGACCTGCGGTAAGATTGCTGTCGGTAGTGCTGCCGCCGGTTACATTTAATGTACCACTACCAGTAATGGACAAATCCTGGTCGTGTATGGAGCGAATACCACTTCCCCAGCTGGAACCGGTTAAATTACAGGTTCCACTTACATTAATATTCATCTGATCCGTTTCGCCATCAGTTTTATTAAGGATCATTGCAGAGCTTTCCACTCCCGCTTTATCAGGCGCAGTAATCGTAAGGTCTATCAGATTCAGCGTAATATCATTATAGACTTCTATATAAGTCTTATCACAGGAAATTTCATTTCCATCAATTGTCACTGTGGATAAATCCTCAGATCGGACGTCAATTCTGATAATAGCTGTGGGAGATTTTAAAATACTAAGTGTATCATTGGTTCCTGACAGTATAATTGTCTGATCTGATCCGGTCCACATATAGCTGTTGTCACCAATTTTATAATCAGGATCTGATGGCATCACCCCTACTCCGGTTACCAGGCATGTTGCATTTATCGGTCCGGAGAGGTAAGTCGTTGTCAGTGATTCTGTAGTCTGACCGCTGGTTATTCCGCTTCCGCTCCACGCATAAGCATACCCTGCAGCACCAACTCCGGCTGCTGTAATCGTAACAACGGTTCCTCTTATAACCTTTGCACCGTTGGCAATGGTTGTCCCTCCAGCAGTCGCATTAATACTGCTTCCCGTTGCTGTTCCGGCATAGGATGCCGAAAAACTGACTGTATAATAATCAAGAAATACATACTTTGTTGCATTACTTATTTCAATAATCTGGTTTGTATCCTTGCCGTCTACATAGACATTATATGTACCATTTGCAGCTGTGGTTTCATACGAACCAGTTCCCGTTTTAGGAACCTCAGTAGTGGTCTGTAAATTTCTTAATTCCACCGCTCCTGCCATATCGGAGAGAGTGTTATCAATATAAGTTTTTATTATTACGGGATACTTTGATCCAGCAGGTGTAACGGTAAAACTTAAATCTGTACTTCCAAGTTCCGTGGTGCCGTCCAATACTGTTACAGTAGCCGTATAATTGCCAATTGGAAGCCCAATTTTGGGCGATACGTTAAAATAATCAGATTCATTTTTCCCAATGCTGGGAAGAGAGGTTTTGGTAACATTATAGTCATCTTTGTTACTTCCGGTTAATACGATATCCAGAACTCCAGTGGAAACCGCCCCGTTGTTCTTAATACGTATCTGATTGGGTGCTATCGAACTATAGCCTACATCCGCAGCAATAAATGTATATGAAGATTGTCCCAGATACTCAATATCAGGTACCAGACCTGCCATCAATGCCTGAGCCGGCGTTGCTTCTTCAAACTCAAAAGGCATTGCAGCTGGTTCTGTAATTGTTTCCGGTTCTGCAAGCTCTTCCGGTTCTGCGGTTGTTTCCTGCGGTGCTTCTGTCTGTGGTTCTTCCGTCTCCGGCTCTTCTTCCGCTTCAGACGGTGTTGCTGATTCATAATCCTCATTTTGTGTGGTAAAACTTTCCGATGTCTGGCCAGGATTCCCTTCCTCTGCCACTACCGATATCGGCGTCAGACCAACGACCATGCATATTATAAGAAATATGCTTATTATTCTCCTCATCATACGTTTTCTCCCTTTTTTTCTTACAGAGATACGGAGTTATGTCCGGTCCTTCTCACTGGCTTCCCTGCTTTGAAACGTGATAGAACCATTATTCATCCTTCTAGTTGTTTGGCCGCAATGTCTTGATTGATAGCTTATAATTGATCTTAGCGTTCAACTCCCTTCAAAAATAGTGTAATTTAAAAAAATCAGCAATCCTGACTAAATTTTAGCCTAGTGGTCTCTGATAATTCAACATAAAAACAAATAATTCGACATTTTTTTGTAGTATATCATATGTTTTTGGAAAATAATAGATGTAATTTTTTATACTGCAGAATATTTTTAACATTTAGATTTGTTAAGCAAAAATGCCACTGATTCAGTAACAAATCAGTGACATTTTAAGATATTTTTATAATTTTTGAAACTATAATACCACTAAAGTACTTTACTTAAGAACAGTTTCAGCCTGTCATTCTTTGGATCAGCAAAAAATTCTCCAGGTTCGTTCTCTTCCAGGAAGTAACCGCCGTCCATAAACATAACTCTGGTCGCTACCTCTCTGGCAAATCCCATCTCATGGGTAACAACCACCATGGTCATCTTTTCTTCTGCCAGTTCCCGCATAACGGTTAACACTTCTCCTACCATTTCAGGGTCAAGTGCAGAAGTCGGTTCGTCAAACAGCATCACATCCGGATTCATACACAAAGCGCGCACAATGGCAATTCTCTGCTTTTGACCGCCGGAGAGCTGGTTAGGATAGGCATCCGCACGGTCTGCCAGACCTACCTTATGAAGAAGCTTTAAAGCCTGTTCTTTCGCTTCTTTCTCACTTTTTCCCTGCAGCTTAACCGGTGCAATTGTTAAGTTCTTTAAAATCGTCATATGAGGGAATAAGTTAAACTGCTGGAATACCATTCCCATCTTTTGACGGTGCTTGTCAATATCAGTCTTTTTATCCACGATATCTGCGCCTTCAAAAAGAATATGGCCGCCACTGGGCTCTTCCAGTCTGTTTAAGCAACGCAGGAATGTACTTTTTCCTGAACCCGAGGGTCCGATCACGCACACCACATCACCTTTGTAAATATCAACGGAAATGTCTTTTAACACTTCCATATCGCCAAATTTTTTTCCCAGATTCTGTACCTGAATCAGAGGTTTTTCCATATTATTAATGCTCACTTCTCTGCAGCCTCCTCTCCAGTACCCTTACCAGCCGTGAAAATACCATAACCATAACCAGATAAATGACTGCCACTGCAATGAGAGGCATGAATGCAGAATAGGTGCGGCTCTTAATAATATCTCCGCCTTTCGTTAAATCCTGCAGTCCTATGTAACCTGCTACTGAGGTTTCCTTTAACAGCACGATAAACTCATTGGCCAGAGTCGGAACTACATTTTTAAATGCCTGGGGCATGATAATAAACCACATGGTCTGGGCATAGTTAAAGCCCAGACTCCTTCCTGCTTCAAACTGCCCCTTTTCAATGCTGCTGATACCACTTCGGAAGATTTCAGCCACGTAGGCACCGGAGTTGATTCCGAATGCTACAACCGCAGTAAATACCTGTCCCGGATCATGAAAGGAAAAGATCACAAAATACATGATCATGAGCTGAACTACTACCGGTGTTCCGCGGATTACCGTAAGATAAACCCCGCAGATCCAGTTCAGTACTTTCAGCTTATGTGTATTTTCATAAGTAGACCGAATCACTGCAACTAAAAATCCCAGCAATATTCCGATTAAGACTGCAAAAAACGTGATTTTTAACGTATTCTGCAATCCGTCGGCAATGTATTTCCAACGGTCGTCTACGATAAAATTCTGATAGAAATCATCTCTTAGCTTTTCCCACATGGCACTCTTCCTTTATTCTTATTTTGCTGTGATGTATTTATCCACAATCTTCTGAAGTTCGCCGGAATCTTTTAATTCCTTGATTGCAGCATTCATCTTCTCTAACAGTTCTGTATTTCCTTTTTTAATAGCAATTGCGTATTCTTCTTCTGTAAATGCTTCATCAAGAATCTTTAAGCCTGCATTCTCTTTTACAAATACTTTTGCTGGTTCACGGTCAATGACTACGGCATCAACTTTTCCCTGGGTAAGAGCCATAACAGCTTCCATTCCCTTGTTGAAACGCTGAATGTTGCCATCTTTGATGTCTCCTGCATAGATGTCTCCGGTCGTTCCGGTCTGAACACCGATCTTCTTTCCATCTAAATCAGCGGGTGCCTTAATCTCACTGCCATCTTTTACAATAATAACCTGAGCTGCCTGTGCATAGGTATCAGTAAAGTCCACATTCTTTTTACGATCTTCATTTACAGTCATACCAGCAGCAGTAAAATCTGCTTTGCCGGACTGAACAGCAGGGATGAGGGAATCAAATGCCATATCCTGAATCTCCAGTTCCATGCCCATCTTATCAGCAATGGCTTTTGCGATATCTGCATCAATACCTACGATATCATTGTTATCATGATATTCGTAAGGAGGGAACTCTGCATTGGTTACCATAACAAGCTTACCGCCTGCTGCTGAGCTTTCTGCTCCTGCTTTTGTTGTTTCTTCTGCTGCTTTTGTTGTCTCAGCTCCAGCTTTTGTTGTCTCTGCTCCTGCTGCCTTTGTTGTCTCTGTTTTTGCTGTCCCGCCACATGCGGTTAATACTGCTGCCATACATAATGCTACTGCAACTGCAATTTTATTTTTCTTCATAATGATTCCTCCTCTTATACACAAATCTGCATAATTATAAAATAAGTATCAGTTATACATTATATAGCATTTTCGGAATTAATCAAGTACTTAGAAGGAAGATTGTTCAATTGCCTTGCATGTTTTTTTGCCATCCATTATAATATACCTGATTAATAATCAGGGAAGAAAGGGAACCGATATGAAGGATATCCTTATAAAAACGGCATGGCCTATGACACCGCCTGCCCCCTACTCGTTTTTTCACCTTTTTTTTGTCTCTGCAGGGCTCATTTTCGTAGTTTTTCTGTCCTATTACACCACAAGAAAAATAAAGAACAACCAGATACCCGGACTTTTATTTCTCTGCGGCATTGTACTTGCAGTCTCGGAATGCTATAAACAGTTATTCTTATATTATGTGGTGAATGACCAGACTTACAACTGGTGGTATTTTCCATTTCAGTTGTGCAGCCTTCCTATGTATTTCTGTCTGGTGCTGCCATTTGTGCCTTCTGCGGGAAAGAAGACGGTGCTCTATACTTTTATGCAGGATTTTAATCTCCTTGGCGGAATTATGGCACTGGCTGAACCGTCAGGATTATTTCATCCTTACTGGGTACTGACTATACACGGCCTGATCTGGCACCTGCTGCTGATTTATATCGGCCTGGTAATTGCCTTTTCCCGCTGTTCTGATACAACCACAAGAGGATTTATCCGGACACTGCCATTATTCTTTGTCTGTTGTATTGTAGCATCGATCATTAACCGGACAGCTAAGCCTTTGGGCCAGGCAGATATGTTTTATATTTCACCTTATTATCCATCTGCACAGATTGTATTTCATGATATTGCCATAAAATATGGAATTTCCATCGGGAATGCCCTCTATCTGGCAGTTACCTGCCTGGGTGGATTTATTTTTCACTTTATATTTGGGAAATTTCATCTTTATTCTTCCCGGCAGACTGTCTGACCAGGAGTAACATTAATTTAATCATTCATCAGGAGGAATGACACATGACTGAACCAATGACTGACAGAGCAAAGAAGGCTCTGGAAAAACACGCAGAGGGTTACAATTGCGCGCAGGCTGTTTCCTGCGTATTCTGTGATAAAACCGGTGTGGATGAAGCAACTATGTTCCGTTTCACAGAAGGTATGGGACTTGGAATGGGAGGAATGGAAGGGACATGCGGAGCCATCGGTGCTGCTGCCGTTTTGTCAGGTTTAAAAAACAGTACGGCTCAGCTTGATAAACCAAACTCCAAGAGGGTTTCTTATGAAGCCTCCAGAGCATGTCTTCAAAGCTTTAAAGAACAGAATGGAAGTGTTGTATGTAAAGATTTAAAAGGGGTTGAAACCGGAAAGGTTCTTCGCCCCTGCAACGACTGCATCGCTGATGCAGTCATGATAATTGAACAGACAATATTTAAAGAAGAATCGGAAAATTAATCCGATTCTTCTATTCTTTTATTACCGCTGTTATAATGGAGGAAGCCTTCGCTGTATATTTTACCAGCTTTCCGGATATTCGAAGTGCATAGGGCAGATCACTGCTGCTTCTGTTCAGAATAATTACTGCAATGGAATGATCCGGATTTTCCCAGGCCGTTACATCTAGGAAAGACGTATAACAGGTAGCTGCAATTCTCACTGCACCGGGCTGAATAAAATGGGTAAAATGCCAGTAATAGCGGAGTACGAACCTCTCTTCCAGTTTTTTGGTCTCTTCATGATAAAGGAATGGTGCGTCACAGTAATTTCCGGTATGATTCGGTCCTCCTTTTTCGTCAAGCAGAACGTTCCAGTCGTAAAATCCGCTCATTCCATGATTTAAATTGCCAATCATATCATGGGCCAGCCTTCCGGCATTAACGGACTGGTCTTCTTTTCCAAATTTAGAGAACTCCAGACAGCTTTCGGATAAGATCAGCTTTTTATCCGGGTATTTCTCGTGAATCAGTGAAAGGGCATCAAAATGATCTCCGCTGTACCAGTGAAACGCCACGCCTGCAACCAGTTCTTCCGTCTTGTCACTCATTACTTCACAGGCTCGTTCAAATGCCCGTTCTTTATTGTGATCCCATATAAACAATTCTATATGGCTTAAATTGTTTTTCTCCATCTCCGGCACCAGGAAATCTCTGATAAAATCTCGTTCCTCGCTGGCAGAGTAAACACAGGAATCCCATGGCTGTACTGCTTTGGGTTCATTTTGTATGGAAAGTCTCTGAATGTGATAGCCCCTGTCCGTATATTCTTTGATATAACGGCATAAATATCTGGCCCACCGGCTGTAAAACTCTTTCTTCAGGGCTCCGCCTTCTTTCCGGTTTAAATTGGTTTTCATATAGGCGGGGGGAGACCACGGGGAAAGCATAATCGGCAGTTTTCGTTTGCAGTATGCCTCTGCCCGGTCCAAAAGAGGGAGAATGTACTGCTCTACATCCTGAAAACTGAAATGTTCAAAATCCTCATCCTCTTCCTTATCATCTGCTGCATACATATGGGTGGAAAAATCACAGCTGTCCACTGGAATCCGAACCATTTGGTAATTCATCTGCTCTGGTGAAAAATACTTCCCAATCAGTTCATCCTGCTGTTCTTTGCTCATTTTTGCAAATACGGATCCTGCTGCATCGGTAAACGCGCCTCCAAATCCTTCCATGGTCTGATAACCCATGTGAGGATAAAGATTAATCACCTCATTTTCCGTTCCATCATCAGGAAGAAATTCCCCATCCGTTTCTTCCTGCAA
This sequence comes from Paenibacillaceae bacterium, assembly GCA_015057775.1. Lineage (GTDB taxonomy): Bacteria > Bacillota > Clostridia > Lachnospirales > Lachnospiraceae > Lacrimispora. The sequence goes on from SVDT01000026.1 coordinate 16,528, forward strand.
AAGCATTGCATCTCCAAACGTCAGATACTGATGTATATTCAAAGCCATACCTCCTTCTTATCCCTTAACTGCTCCAAGTGCTACCCCTTTTGTAATGTGCTTATTTAAAATAATATAAATAATTAATGCCGGTGCTGCAGATAAGGCCATTACCGCAAACTGAACTGCGTAATTGGATGAATACTGCCCTGTAAATTCCAGAATGGCAAAGGGAAGTGTCTTCCATTTTTTACTGCTTAAATAGGTAATTGCCAGCATAAATTCATTCCAGTTGTTTAAATAGGTCATAATTGAAACTGTAACGATTGAGGATTTCATAAGCGGGAAAATAATAATGGTGAGAATGCGGTAAATTCCACAACCATCAATTAAAGCAGCCTCTTCCAACTCTTTGGGAATGGAACTCATGAAACTGGTGGTGAGGAAAAACCCCTGAGGCAGGGAAAATGCCACGTAGGGAATGAGCAGCGCCCATATGGTATCTGTAATCCCCAGTTTGTCGTAAATTACGTAATTGGGAAGCAGGGTTGCATGAACCGGAATCATCATACCCATAACCATTAAAATGGAAGCTGCGTGCTTTAACTTCCACTCCATTCTGCTGCAGGCAAATGCCGCCATAATGGAGATAATCAGAACAAGTACCACCGCCAGTGTATTGATTAACAGGCTGTTTTTCAAATAATGGAGAAAATTTCCGTTTGTAAAAGCCAGAACATAATTTACCCATTGAATTTTTTTCGGCCATACCAGAATCCCATTTGTAAACAGTTCATTGCTATTGCAGAGAGAAAAGTCAATCAGCCAGATTAACGGAAACATCTGGATTCCGGCTATGATTGTCATAACCGTGATGGTCAGCACTCTTCCCGGATTATTTCTGGTTGTTGCTATCGCTGATTTATCCATATGGCTATTCCTCTCTTTCTGCAAATATACGGTTAAGTGCAACAGTGGATATCAGACAGATCACAATAAACATTACACTGATGGAATTTCCATAACCGTATTTATAGGACTGAAACGCCTGTTTGTATAAGTAACTTGCCATAAACTGAGTCTCATTGCCGGGACCTCCTGCCGTGAGTAAATATACGGTCTCCATCTGTTTTAATGCTGCGATTACCGCCATGGTCACATTCACCTGAATGACCGGCTTCATTAAAGGCAGAGTGATATGAAAGAAAATATCCCTTCCATTTGCCCCGTCAATGGAGGCTGCCTCATACATAACGGGATCTATATTTTTAACGCCTGTATAATAAATCAGCATTCCCCAGCCAAATCCGTGCCAGATTAAGACCACCAGTACCGACCAGATTGCGTTGCCGGAGCCTAAGAGATTAAGCTGACCCGTAAATCCCAAGTTCTTTAACACCTTCGCAACCAGGCCGAAGTTGGGATTATAGATAAATTTCCACAGGTAAGCAATTACTGCAACAGAAATTACATTTGGGATAAAGAAAATACAGCGAAACAGTCCCTCTGCCTTTCCCTGGAGCTTATCTAACTTAATAGCCGTCAGCATGGCAAGAGGATGCTGGATACAGATGAAGCCAATGGCTAAAAACAGGGAATTGCGAAGTGCTGTCCAGAATACGGAATCCTGAAACAGGGTTTTGTAGTTATCAAGCCCGATAAAGCTGCTTTTTCCAATTCCTGAGTAGTCGGTAAAACCATAGTACACACTTAAAAGAATGGGTGCCAGAATGGCAGCTGCAAATACAAAGAGCCCGGGAGCCATCAAAGAAAAGATGACTTTCTTATTGCTGTATAATTTATGCATATTTTTTCCTCACTTTTTGTAAGACAAAGGGAGCTGTTGCTGCAGCCCCCTTATGTGAAAACCGAAGTTCTATTTCTTCATTGCACCTGCCAGTTTATCTGTAAAATCCTTTGCTGTAAGCTGACCGATGGCAAATTCAACAGAGGCATCCTCACTGACTGTTTTAAACTGGTTGGTTCCCAGATCGTTAAATGTTACTCCGGAAATGCTTGTTGCGTGATTTACCTTATCTACAAACTCCAGCTGCAGCGCAGTTTCTTTGCCTGTTAAATACTGTGAGAAATTCTGGGCTGACATACATACTCCCTTTTCCCAGCAAAGCTTGGACCAGTTTTCAGGCTGATACATATAGTTTAACAGCTTGATGGCTTCCGCCTTAACCTTTGAGTTGGCTGTTACTGCGTGACCGCCGCCATTCCATGCTGTAAGATCGGTTTTTGTGCCCTTTCCGCCTTCTACTGCCGGCATATTGAATACGCCAATGTTATTTCTGATCTCTTCCGGAATATTTTCATTGGTTGCCATGGACATTTCCCAGCTTCCCATGTAATACATGGCTGCCTGGCCATTGGTGAATAAATTCATGCTGGTGGCATAATCGGTTGTCTCAAATCCTGTCTGGAAGATGCCTGCATCAATGGATTTTTTCAGCTGATCCAGAGATTTTGTCCATGCTTCATTGGAATAATCACCAGTTTTTACTGCTTCTCTGATTTCCTTGGAAGATGAGCTGCCGTTATACTGCTGATACAATGCGTTGATATAGATGGAAAGAGGCCATTTGTCAGAACCATCCATGGATACCGGAATTACGCCTGCTGACTTAAATGTATTAACAGCTGCCAGTAAATCATCATAGGTCTCAGGAACCTTTACTCCATATTTTTCAAACATGGACTTGTTGTAATAAAATGCCATTACGTCGGTATTTCTTGCAAGTCCATATAATTTTCCATCCTTGCTGAATCCGTCCAGAGCACCCTGGATAAATCCATAATCCTTATAATCTGCAGGATTTAATTCTGCCAGAAGTCCGGCATCAATCACTTCATCAAGAAATGACGGCTGCCCCCATGCATTTACTAAATCCGGCATATCTGAACCTGATGCATATGCTTTGAATTTGGTTTTATAGCTTTCGTCGTCCAGCGCTTCCACCTGGATCTTTACATTGGGATTCTTCTCCATGTACTGGTCAAACAGCATCTGTTCAATCAGACCCTGACCGCTGGTACGGTCTGGTAAGTTGGAAAACACCTTGATTACCACATCTTTGCCCGCTGCAGCCTGACTGCTTTCCTTACCGGTTTCCTTACTGCTCTCCTGACCTGCCTTGGTGTCCTCCGTTTTTGTTTTACCACTTCCGCAGCCTGCTAAAGCAATGGCCGCTGCCGCTGCACATAACAACATTCCGATTTGTCTTTTTTTCATAGCCCTCTCCAATCTGCCGTCATAAAACGGCAAAATATCATTCTGGTTGCCAATATTACTTATCATTCCCCATCAGCGCTGATTTCTGTTTATTATTATAGCAATTTATAGTTGTGGTTTATACATACTAATTTAATGAAAATGTTTAAAAAATTAATCTCAACTACCATTTATACGAAAAAAAGAACAAGACTGAAAAACACTGTTTTCATCCTTGTTCTTTAATTGTTATATCAGATTATGTAAATTTATGATTCGTAGCAGACAGATGCTACAGTCTCTATTAGATGCTGAATACTTTGGTATGCATCAATATGATCAGGGTGTGTTATATAAGCATTCATATCCTCCAATGTTGCAAATTTTGTAATCAGCAAAACATCATATGATACTTCTTTATTAAGAATATCTGTTTCAACCTGCACTTCTATAAGAACCTCTATTTTTCCCTGCATACTTAATAAAGCTGCTTTTGTTTTCTCAATATTTTCATTGTTACGCTCTTTCAATTTGATGAGTAGATTATTTGTTATCATCTTATTAACCTCATTTCTATATTTCAGTCAACTATTTTGTTATAATTTTTAAATATTTGTCCAGATCCATCTGGATAGCATCCGGCTTATTTACAAAATGATCCGGATCTCTATAACCCATGTAAATTCCCAATACAATATTTGTGTTTTCTGGAATACCAAGTTCCTCATGCAGCAGGTCTCCAAACATAACAGGGCTGTATGCAGCCATTGTATCAATGCCTCGTTCCGTAGCTGCAAGCATCAATGTCTGGCCAAATGCGCCCAGATCATAGTATGAATATTCTGACAGACTCTTATTCAGGCATAGGTAAACACAAGTTGGTGCATCAAAATGCGTCAGGAACAGTCCCGATAAAATCTGTCCATATTCCTCCTTTGTAACACCCATTACATTTAAGCGGTTCTCTTTCCAGATTGCCATGTTCTCAACACACAAAGGGGCTTCTTTCCAATCATCAAATCCCGGACCGGGAATATCGGAACGATCAAAATGTTCTGGGATACCTTTTAAGGTCTCTGCCTTCCACGCCTCTTTTAAATTTTTCATTTTTTCACCAGTTACAACATATACCTCCCATGGCTGGCTGCTGCTCCAGGACGGTGAATGACCTGCTATTTCGATAAGTTCTCTAATTGTCTCTTCCGCAATCTGACGATCCGCAAGAAATGCCCTTGTAGATCTTCTGGTAAAAATCCCTTCTTTTACATTCATAATAAACCTCCAGCTATTTTGGCTATAATTTTTTTCTTGCTTACAATTATAGGGTATGTTAAGCTTAAAATGAATTTACAATATTCCCATTTTGTAAATCCAATGTTTACTTTTATTTCCCCTGAGGTGTAACTATGAAAAAAAATGATACAAAGAATCAGCTTTTAAACACCGTAGAATTACTGATGAACAAAAAAACAATTGAAAGGATCTCAGTCAATGAGATTGCAGCCACAAGTTTATTAACAAGGCAGACTTTTTATTTCCATTTTATTGATAAATATGATGCTGTAAACACCATTTATCTTAATGATTTTAAAGATGGAATTGCACGTTTTGCAAAAGAAGAATTAACTTGTGAGGGAACGATGATTCATATTTTAAGTATGATGAAACAAAAAAAGGATTTTTATAGCAATGCGTTTAAAAGCCGCGGTCAAAACTCGTTGATGGATTTTATGATTCATTTTAATTTTCAGTTTCACTGCATTCTGCACTGCCAATTACGTAAAGTCAAATCTCTTGATGATTCAACAATCTCTCTCATTAAATTTTGGTCTTATGGAGCATCCTCATTTACCGCAAACTGGGCATTAGAAGGGATGAAGATCCCAGAAGCAGAGCTGGCAAATTTTCTTGAAGATCAAATCCCGGAAAATATTCATATCGATGCCTCTTTGCTGACTTCAAAAGAATGGAACAAAATTCAAACGGAACTGGATACAATTAAGGATACTGGCAGTTTGCTATAACTTTGATACTATTAATTATCATTCTGTTCCTTTAAAACAGCTGGAATGTGTATGGTCATTCTGGTTCCGGCTCCCAGCACGCTTTGTATCAGAAGACCATAATCCTGACCGTAAATCATCTGGATTCTGCGATTGACATTGACAACTCCAATGGAAGTATGACCTCTCTTTTTCATGGAGTAATCCTCGGACAGGATTTGGGATATGGCTTCTTCCGTCATACCCACACCGTCATCTTCCACCTGAATATACAAATCCTCACCCTCCAGCCAGGCTGCAATCACAATATGTCCTTTGTCCAGCTTTTCTTCAATTCCGTGTACGATGGCATTTTCCAGAATGGGCTGTATTAAAAGGCGGGGGATAGAAAGATCCATCAGGCTCTCATCAATTTTAATGACTGCCTCCATCTTATCCTGGTAACGGTAATTCTGAATCGCCAGATAGTCCTCTAAATTCTTAACTTCTTCCCTAATGCGGACGAATGACTTCTTTTCCAGAGAATAACGCATCATATTGCCCAATGCTGCCACCATATCTCCGATATCATCTGCGTGACGTATTCGCGCCATCCAGTTAATAGTGTCCAGGGTATTATAGAGAAAATGAGGATTAATCTGCATCTGAAGAGATTTCATCTGGGCTTCCTGTTTCATAACCTTCTGCTCATAGACCGTACTGACCAGACTATTCATATCGTTTACCATCTGATTAAAGGTATGGCTCAGCCGTCCGATCTCATCTTCGGAATTCACTTCGCAGTTTATATTAAAATCTCCCTGACCGAAATTCTCCATGGCCTTTGTCAGCTCCCGAAGAGGTTTTGTCATATTCCTGGATACCAGGGCAGAGATGAGGGCTGCCAGACAAGCAGTTATGGCGGTGACCAGTATGACGATGTTCTTTAGTTTTGTCACATCCCGCAGGTAATAATCTCTTGGTATGGCAAGCATCATGTGCCAGCCATTTGAGATAGGGGCACTGTTGTAAATGCTGTAATTCTGATCTCCGATTTTTACATCCCGGTAGAATGCCTCATTCTTCCCGAGGCAGTTAATATAAGGTTCTTTCAGCATTTCTCCGGAAAGTTCCTTGGAACTGGCTGCCAGAATGCGCCCTTCCTCATTGACGAGAAAAACATTGCCTCCCTGGGACAGATCGATATCAGAAATAATATCATTTAAACTTTTCTCATTCACATCAAGGGCGACATATCCAAGGGATTTTTTAGAAGGAAAACCGTACAGCTTTTTCATCAGCACAATATGCCCGTTTTTTACTTCCCAGTACTGATTCTCGTCCTTGATATATTCCATGATATCCAGGGGAGTCCCGATGCGTATTTTCGTATAGGTGTACTCCCTGTCTGAGTCAGACCGGATGCTGATTGCGTTAATCTCCTGCCGCAGCAGGGCATAGGAAGAAAGGATCTCCCGGATATTGCTGTGGAGACGGTAATAAGCCAGTCTGTCGTCTGCCAGCTCCTGCTCCGACTTTAAAGAACTTTGTATGGTATCATTTCCATTGATATAAAATGCGACATTTTCAATAGCAGTCACTGTGCTTTCAATTTTCGAAAGTGTGACTGATGCAAGATTTTTTAAGTAATCATTGGTTTTATCAGCCAGCATTCTTCTTGCATAGGAAAATTCCAGATATGAAAGAAAAATAACAGGCACAAGTATGAGAGTGAGAAAAAGAAACATCAGCTTACTGTGGAAATTTAGTTTACGATACCATCTTTTCATAACTGGGCTGTCTCCGTAAATTTCTGAAAGGGATTAACTGCATGGCTTCCCGATTTTCGGTATTCATACGGTGTCATACCGTAGTTCTTCTTAAATATCTGTCCGAAATACCGTTCATCTGAGATACCGATTTTACTGCAGATTTCTCCGTTTTTCAGCTTGGTTTCCGTAAGATATTTTGCGGCATAATACATCCTCACGGAAGTGAGAATCTCAAGAAATGTATATCCTGTTTCTTTTTTTATATAATGGCTCATGTAAACAGTGGTAAAGTGAAATTCTTCGGAAAGAACGGATAAGCTTAACTCTCTGTCATAATTTTCATAGATATATTTAATGATTTTCCCGATCCGCTCTTCTTCTGCTTCCAGAATCTCTTCTGTGGGCTTAACAAGAGCAGAGTATCCCTGAATTTTTGATTCCAGCTCTTCCAGCTTTATTTTCGTCTTTTTTTCCTGATTAAATTTCTCACATGCATTTTTCACACATGCCATGATTTCGTCTGGTGTGGAGGGCTTTAAGATATAGTCAGATACTCCAAGTGAAATGGCTTCTCTTGCGTACTCAAACTCACCGTATCCCGTCAGAAGAATGACTTTTGCATCCGGATAATTCTGCAGGGTACGTTTTGCCAGTTCGATTCCAGATAGCCCGGGCATTCGGATGTCAGTAAGTAAAATATCGATCTCCTGACTGTCGATCCACTCTTCCGCCTCAATGCCGTCTTTTAAAATCCCCACAACCTCAATGTCATTTTCCTTCCAGGGCAGCATTCCAAGTCCCTGTCTGATAATGGCTTCATCGTCAACAATCAATAATCGGTACATTGCAATCCCCCATTGCCTGTAGTTTTACTCCTCTTTGATACCCTTTCTCTCTGTTTTTACATCTTGTAAGAACTGCTTCCATGCATCTTCATGGGCCACAAAATATCTGGGACAATCCTTGCCGGTGGCATCATAATGCCGGATTACATCCTTTTCCGTCAATCCCAGTTCTTTGCACAAAAGAGCCGTAAATTTCACCAAAGAAGCATAAGTCTGGTCATTAAATTTACCGGTTTCATCGGGATGACAGCATTCTATGGAAACTGTATCCTTATTCTTCTCCTTTGAGGTTGCGTAGGCCACCTCGTAGATGGGGATTTCCTGAACAATCTCCCCTTCCAGGCCGATAATAAAGTGACTGCTTGCCGAGATCTTTTTCTCCCCTGTCTGATCCTTTAAGCTGGCAAAATAATCCCGGTTCTGCTTTGCAGTTGTACCGGGGTTGGCAACATAGTGAATTACAATTCCGTTTATCCGTTTCATACTGGTTCCCGGTCTTGAATAAGGATTGAATTCCAGAAAGTCCTGCTGGACGTAATCTGGCATGGTAATAGACCTGATATCCACATAGTTTCTTCCAAAAAGAGAAATTAATCCCCATAGAACGCAGGCTAACAATCCGGTCCATATAACTAACCGCAGGAATATGTAAAAGAATGCTCTTTTTTTCTTCTTTTTCTTTTGCTTATACCGGCGTTCTCTTGACCTGCGCCGGCGTTCCAGTTCATCCATTCTATCTTTTGTCTGATTATTCATGGCTTAAACTCCTGACTGCCTTTTCTACCAGTTTACGTCTATTCCAAAGAAAAAGTCAACCAAAATGTCAGGAATGTGATTGGATTACCGATTCCATCTTCACGGTCTCACACACATTTTGAAGAACTTCATGAAGCTTACCCTGAGCTGACTCATCACAGAGTATGACCATCTTATCTCCAGCCAGAAATTTTGTTTCCCCTCTTGGAACAAACTCCGCTTCTCCCCTCAAAAGAGAAATAAGAAGACAGGTCCGCGGCCACTGTATTTCGGAAACCTTCTTTCCCTCCGCCTCACTGCCATGAAAAATCATCCCTTCCACCAGCACCTTTTCTCCGGTGAGGGAAGTATCTCTGTCAGGATTTAATTTCCGTAAAAGCCTGTGAAGCAGCTGATCGTAAACAGGAGCGCACCGTACCATATCCGGGATTACATAAGCGATCAGGGAAACAAGGGAAAGAGCAAGTAAATGGGTAAAGCTTCCAGTCATTTCGCTAATTAGAATGATACCGGTTATGGGCGCCCTTACAATGGCGGAGAAATAACCTGCCATTCCAAGGATAATGAAATTACCCAGAAGATACTGAAGGGAATCTGTCATCATTCCCACTGCACTGCAATAGAGGCTTCCGATCACTGCGCCAAGCACCAGAAGGGGCAGAAAGATTCCGCCCGGAGCACCAGATCCGAAGCTTAAGATGGAAAATGCAAATTTTAAAAACAGCAATAGGCACAGAGCTCCAAACATCATCTCTCCTGAGGTCAGTACTTCTACCAGTGAATGACCTCCGCCCAGTACTGCAGGATAATACAGACCGAAAACTCCAGCCAATAAAAACGGGATCATTAACCGTACAAACTGATTAGGAATTTTCTGATACAGATCCTGAGTTTTTGAAAGGGTTGTATTATATACCACACCCATTACTCCGATAATTACGCCGAATGCGATTACATATCCGTAGTGATGAAGAGGAATCATTTTCGTGATCTGAAGATCAAATATAGGCTTTAATCCAAATACATTACGGGAAACAAAATCCGCAGTGATGGAGGACGCCATGGTAGATAAGAGAATTTCCGGAGAAAAATGTTTATGTATTTCTTCCAGAGAGAATAAAACTCCGGCAATGGGCGCATTGAAAGCAGCAGAAAGACCTGCACTTGCACCGCATGTGATTAAAAGCTTCTCTTCTGTCTTAGATCTTTTTGAAATCCTGGAAATACCTTTTGCTGTCATTGCTCCAAGCTGAATACTGGGGCCTTCCCGTCCAAGGGAAAGACCAAATCCAAGAGACACCAGTCCACCGGCAAGCTTGGCAAGAAGGGTTTTCCACCAACAGGGATCCAGCTCTCCAATCATCTCCCCTTCTACCTGTGGGATACCGCTCCCGGAAATCAAAGACTCCCATTTTAACATAAGTGTCACAAAAAGCGCCCCTGCAGTAAGAGCCAGAAACCAGATGACAACCAGCAGCGGTTTCCCCTTCACCGCATTCAACACCCATCTAAGCAACTCATCTCCATAGCTGAGCAAATATCGAAAAAATACAACTACGGAACCGGCTATGGCTCCTGTTAAAATTCCTTCGAGTATCAATTCATAACGAAAACTGCGGTAACGGTTAATTGTCTTTTGTGCCGTATGACCTTCGGTCTGCATCAATCTTCCTCCTGTAAATCATTTTTTATTTGTTTCTTAACATACAATATAAAATTATAGCTCCTGAAATTGCTGATTGCAAGGAAAAATCCGGGATAACATAAAAATAAGCCCGTCTCTTTCCCTGCCCTGGTGAGGAAAAAGACCGGCTTCTTCTTATTATTGTATTTTATTCTGTTCACGCTGCATAATCCACTAACTGCTCCGGGCAGAATGCTTCATTATAACAGACAATCTCCACCTGTATTCCAATTCCGATAATCATAACTCCCATCAGTGATTTCCCGTCAATCACCAGATGATTGGAAAAGACTTTTATTTCAAAATTGCACCGCTCCGCCTTTACCACAAAAGCCACCAGTTCCTCTACTGTGGAAAATGTATGCTTGATCTTTCTCACTTCAGACACCATCTTTCTTCTACCCTTTATTCATGATTTTCACTAAATAATCTGGTTTTTCAGCTACAATCATGTGCATTTTATCTATTTAATCCTATTATTTCCACTGAGTGAGGGGTTATACGGGAAAAGTGTATTTTTTTTAAGGAAAAGACTACCCAAATTTTGAAATATCGTGTATAATTGTGTCGTTGTGTTTTCAAATGGAAGCGTATCGAAGTGGTCATAACGAGCCGCACTCGAAATGCGGTTGTCCGCAAGGGCACGTGGGTTCGAATCCCACCGCTTCCGTCATGGAGAAAGCCTGAAACCATGCGGTTTACAGGCTTTCTCATTTTTTTCGTCTTGCATCTCTCCTAATTTGAGGGGGAGATGCATTTACTATCTATTTATATCCCCCAAATCGGCACAATTAAATTCTGGCTATCAAACGCCGATAGTCGGTCTGTTGTACAAAGAACTGCTCCTATCCCACGCTCCAGAGAAGCCTTATCAATCACCCTGAATACTCGAGTGAGCTGGCTTTGGGGCGTGG
>SVDT01000027.1 GCA_015057775.1 Paenibacillaceae bacterium
TCATGCTGCAGTGGTAGAATTTCTAGAAGAAGCAGCACAGGAGAAGAAACTAAAACTAAGAGTAGAGGACCGAACCGGTTATTTCATAAAAAGAGATTTTCTGGCTATGAGACAAACGTATTTTTACCAATGGTTTTCCGATTTGATGGATTTAGTATCCGGCTGGAATGAAAAAGGGGAATATATGTTTTGCTGGCCTGCCATCTACTATGTTCCATCCAGGCAGGAAGGAAAGCTGATTACCCACATCCGGTCTTTTTCATTTCAAGAGATCGCAGGTATGGTTCATTCCGGTATGAGTGTGGCATTTGCCAAGGATTTTTTTGTTTGGAATGATATTCAAAAAGATGCCAGATATTACAGAAACAGTGCTATGGTGCTTTTAAACCAGTCCTGCTATTTTATGCCCTCCCAGCGGAGCACTCAGGATGTTTATGTAAATCAAAGGATTATAGAGCTTCTTGAAAAAGCATATGTTATGGATCCGGATATTCCATTTCCCCATAAAACCTATCTTGACATCTGTGCTCTAGATTCCCATACTCCCATGGAGATGAAGTCTGTGAATCTTATGGATATTGAAGATTCCATCGGCTGCAGAAAATATCTGGTCTATCGTAAGATCGGTAATATGAGTTTTGCCCTGCCAGGGAATTTCTTATACGATGAGGAAGATAACAGTGCAATGGATCATTATTATGACGGCAGAGATTACGGCGGTCATGATTACTATATTTATGCAGCGGTCTTTGCAGGACGTGAAGCGGAGTTTAAATCCCAGTGGTTTGAGCAGGGCAAGCCTGTGGAGATTCTGAATTTTGAATTGAATAACGCAAAGGTCAGGGTTGCATTTTATGAACCGGAGGAGAAGCCGGGAGAAACCAGATATGGAGTATCAGCCCAGGTACTTTATAAAGACCAGCGTATGAATATTAACATTGTAAGCAGAAAGCCGGGGGAGAGAGACTGGGCTTTGGAACTGATAAAAAGCATTCGAATAACAGAGTAGAGGAACGTATGAATCAAAAAGAGATGAAAACAGGCGTATTGCTGAGGCGCTTTGTGCCTTATTATAAAAAGTATACAAAAATCATGGTAATGGACTTAATCTGTGCGTCTTTAACCACTATTTGTGAGATGGTGCTGCCCCTGATTCTCCGGTATATTACCAATCAGGGGCTGCGGGATTTATCGGCACTGACCGCCCGCACCATTATAAGTATCGGCGCTCTTTATTTCGGTCTAAGGATCATTGACGGTATGGCTAGTTTTTATATGGCTTATACGGGGCACGTGATGGGGGCTGCCATAGAGACGGATATGAGGGAGGATGCATTCGGCCATCTCCAAAAGCTTTCGGATAATTATTTTAATAACACCAAGATCGGGCAGATTATGTCACGGATAACCAGCGACTTATTTGAGGTGACGGAGTTTGCCCATCATTGTCCAGAAGAATTTTTCATTGCATTCTTAAAGACAGTGATTTCTTTTATTATACTGTCTGGGATTAATCTCCCCTTAACCATCCTTATTTTCCTGCTGATTCCGGTTATGGCAGTATCCTGTACCTATTTTAACATTCAGGTGAGGAAAGCGTTTAAGCACCAGAGAAATCACATCGGTGAACTGAATGCAAGGATAGAAGACAGTCTGCTTGGAAACAGGGTGGTAAGAGCCTTTGCCAATGAAAAGATTGAGATAGAGAAATTTAATCGGGACAATCAGGAATTCTTACAGATCAAGCGAAAAACTTATAAATATATGGCTGCTTTCCAGAATACCATTCGGATGTTTGACGGTCTGATGTATGTAGTGGTAATCGTTGCGGGCGGTATTTTTATGATTAAAGGTCTTATTGAGCCTGGAGATCTTGTGGCTTACACTCTTTATGTGAGCACATTGCTGGCGACCATACGAAGAATTATTGAATTCGCAGAGCAGTTCCAGAGAGGAATGACAGGAATTGACCGATTCATGGAACTGATGGATGCCAATGTAGATATATTTGATGAAGAGGGGGCAAGACCTCTGACGAAGATCGACGGGGAGATCTCTTTTGAAGATGTTTCGTTTGAATATCCGGATGACCGGAATCCAGTTCTGTCACACATCAATCTTAGGATCAGATCCGGTGAAAAGGTGGCTCTGGTAGGCCCGTCGGGAGGCGGAAAAACAACTCTCTGCAGCCTGGTACCGCGGTTTTATGATCCCACTGAGGGAAGAATTTTAATTGATGGTCAGGATATCCGGGAAGTGACCCTTAAGAGCTTAAGAAGCACAGTAGGTGTGGTACAGCAGGATGTTTACTTATTCTCAGGAACCGTATTTGAAAACATTGAATATGGTCGTCCCGGGGCTACCATGGAAGAGGTGGTTTCGGCCGCCAGGATGGCAGGCGCTCATGAATTCATCACAGGATTAAAGGATGGATACAATACATATGTTGGGGAACGTGGTGTAAAACTCTCCGGAGGTCAGAAGCAGAGGATCAGTATTGCCAGAGTATTCCTTAAAAATCCGCCGGTACTGATTCTTGATGAGGCAACTTCTGCGTTGGATAATGAAAGCGAGCAGCTGGTTTCCCAGTCTTTGGAACGGCTTTCCAAAGGAAGGACAACGGTGACTATCGCACACCGTCTGACTACCATACAGAATGCTGACCGTATTTTAGTTCTTTCTGATAACAGAATTGTGGAAGAAGGAAATCATGAAGAACTGCTTTTAAAGAAAGGCATGTACTACCAGCTTTATACCTCTGTGAGTGAAGCAGAGAAGAATACTTAATTTGAGAAATAAAGGAGAGCCGGAATGAAAGTAGCGATCGTTACAGACAGCAACAGCGGAATTACCCAGAAACAGGGAAAGGAAGCTGGAATTTATGTCGTTCCCATGCCATTTATGATGGATGGAGAGATGTATTATGAGGATATCAGCTTAAGCCAGCAGGAGTTTTATGAAAAGCTGGAAAACGGTGCTGATATTTCCACCTCACAGCCGTCACCCGGTGATTTAATGGATTTATGGAATGAACTGTTAAAGGAATACGATGCCATTGTGCACATACCCATGTCCAGTGGATTAAGCAGTTCCTGTCAGACAGCCATAATGCTGGCGGAAGATTATGAAGGTAAGGTATTTGTTGTTAACAATCAGAGAATCTCTGTAACCCAGAGGCAGTCTGTTCTTGATGCGAAGGAGATGGCAGATCAGGGGATAAGCCCTCAGGCAATCAGGGAAAAACTGGAGGAGACGAAGATGGACTCCACCATTTACATTACTCTGGACACTCTGGAATATTTGAAAAAAGGGGGGAGAATCACTCCTGCAGCTGCGCTGCTTGGCAGTTTTCTGCGGATTAAACCGGTTCTCACCATTCAGGGAGAAAAGCTTGATGCATTTGCAAAGGCAAGAACCATGAAGCAGGCGAAAGCCATGATGATTGCAGCCATAAAAAAGGACATGGATGAACGTTTTAATGATCCAAACGGTGCAGTGACCCATATCGCAGTTGTACACTCAGACAGTCTGGAAGCCGCTCTGGAATTTAAGCGGGAGCTTCAGGAGCTGTTTCCGGAAACAGGGGATATCCATGTGGATCATCTTTCCCTCAGCGTTTCCTGTCATATCGGACCTGGTGCACTTGCAGTTACATGTACCAAAAAATTAAATTTATGATAAGTCAGAGATTGGAGAGGTGAGACCATGTTTCAGGATAAACTATTCAGCCGAAAGCCCGTTATCAGCCTGCAGGTCACTCTGATCCTCGTCTTTTTGTTTATAGGAAGTATTCCGGTTTTTGTCGGGAGCTCTGTTCTGCTGGGAGCATTCCGGCAAAACCTGATCGATTCACGAATGCAGGAGATCCAAAACCAGTGCTGGATATTAAGCAATAAGATGACCAGGATTGGATATTTAACAATGGATCCCAAAGATCCCCTGTTAGATAATGAGATGGCTGTGAAAGCGGATATGTTTAACGGGAGAATTGTAATTATCAATAAGAGCTTTCGTATTATCAGCGATACCTTTTCCCTCTCTGCAGGTAAGACCAATGTGTCGGAGGAAGTGATCCGGTGCTTTAACGGTGAAAACAGCAGCAAATACAATCAGGAAAAAAAGTATTTTTCTCTCACAATTCCAATCTATTCCAATAGTCAGGAAAAAGAGATTGACGGTGTTATGATCATCACGGCATCTTCGGAAGATCTTTTAAACCGCATTGTCACTGTATCGGATAAGGGGGCATTTTTGCAGCTTTTAATTATTTCCATACTGGCAATTGTGGTAGTTCTTCTGGTAAAACTTTTAATGAAGCCGTTTCGGGAATTGCAGAGGATGTTAAACCGTGCAGCAGAAGGAAACATAGATGAAGATATTATCTCCCGTGTTTACAAGGAGACCAGGCAGATTTCAGATTCCATTAATACCACGTTAAAGAAACTGAAAGCGGTAGACAAGTCCAGGGAAGAGTTTGTTTCCAATGTGTCACATGAGCTAAAAACTCCCATTACATCCATTCGTGTACTTGCGGATTCTCTCATTGGAATGGAGGATGCCCCGGTGGAACTGTACCGGGAGTTCTTAAGCGATATTTCGGAAGAGATTGAACGAGAGAATAAAATTATCGATGATCTCCTTGCTCTTGTACGAATGGATAAGACAGCAGGTGCTAACTTAAATGTGGCCCAGGTTAAAATTAACGGTCTGCTGGAACTGATTTTAAAACGTCTTCGTCCCATAGCCGGGAAGCGCAATATTGAACTGACCTTTGAAAGCATGCGGGAGGTTACGGCAGATGTGGATGAGATGAAGCTGTCTCTGGCACTGAGCAATCTTGTTGAAAATGCCATTAAATACAATATAGAAGGCGGCTGGGTGCGGGTTACCCTTGATGCAGATCACAAGTTCTTTTATGTAAAGGTTGCAGATTCAGGGATTGGAATTTCAGAAGAGTTCCAGGAACGGGTATTTGACCGCTTTTACCGGGTGGATAAGGCAAGGTCCCGGGAGACTGGAGGAACGGGGCTTGGTTTATCCATAACAAAAAAGATTGTTCTGATGCATCAGGGAGCGATCAAGCTTCAAAGCAAAGAGGGAGAGGGTACTACATTTACTGTACGTATTCCTCTTACATACATTTCTTAGGAACAGGAGGGATAGGGATGAAGCCACGAATGGGTATCATGATATTCCTGCTGTCTGTGGTATGCTTTTTATCCGGCTGCTCAGGAAGAGCGCCTGAAAAAAGCACGGATAGCGGGGAACTTTATCAGATCTACTATTTGAATTCGGCCATGACCAAAATGGAGCCTCAGCCATATACCATGCCTGAAAAGCCTGTGGATGAATCAGAAGAGGAAACAGACTGGAAAATTCAAAATCTGATGGAACAGCTGCGCAACGTTCCCAAGGATTTAGACCGGCAGGCAGCCGTCCCGGACAAGGTGGGATTTGAGCGGTATAAGCTGGAGGATACAGTGTTGTATCTGTATTTTGATAATAATTATGCGATGATGAACAGCACCAGAGAGATTCTTTGCAGGGCTGCTCTTGTCAGAACCCTGACTCAGATCAAGGGAATTGCATACGTAGCAATCTACACAGCAGAACAGCCGCTTATGGACAGCACCGGAAATCCGGTGGGACCAATGCAGAGTACGGATTTTATTGATAATATCAGCAATGTCAACTCATTTGAAAAGACAGAGCTGTCCTTGTATTTTGCTGATGAAAGCGGAGAAAAGCTGGTAAAAGAGTCAAGAGAAGTGGTTCATAATATTAATACTTCCCTGGAAAAGCTGGTAATTGAACAGCTGATCGCAGGACCTGGCAGACCGGGATTAAACCCTACGCTGCCGAAGGAAACCAAACTGATTAATGTGTCGGTTAATGAAAATGTATGCTACATCAATTTTGACTCCTCATTTCTCAATAACACTCTGGAGGTAAAGGAATATATCCCCATCTATTCCATCGTCAACTCTCTGGCTGCGGTTTCATCTATTAATAAGGTTCAGATCACAGTCAATGGTTCTCAGGATGTGATGTTTCGGGACTCCATTTCTTTGAACCAGCAGTTTGAGCGAAATCTGGATTACAATAAGGAAAATGAGGAATCAACAGAAGAAACAGGAGGAACACAACAATAAAACGCCCATTATGTCTGATTGCAGGGGGATTTGTACTTGGAGAGACTGCCGTACTGCTGGCTTTGACATCTTGGCTTTTTATTCCGGCACTGATTGCTGCCGGGATGATTTTTTGTGGTTGCAGGAGAGGCAGAAACCCGCTTTGGGTCTTTTTGCCTCTTGTTTTTTTCTATCTGGGATCGGCACGTGCAGGCCTTGAGATGGAACAATTAAGAGAACGGGATATGCGTCTTTTAGAGATCACAGGTTATTACACTGAGGTACAGGGCAGTATTTCATCTATTGCAGAAGAGAAAGGAGTTGTCAGTCTGACTCTGAAGAATAACCGGATCAGAAAAATGATGAAAGGGAAGTGGGAAGAGGTTCTTTATCAGCCCCCCGGAATCATGGTTTCTTTAAAGGAGTGTGAAGGGGATTC
The DNA here is from genome assembly GCA_015057775.1 of Paenibacillaceae bacterium. Classification (GTDB taxonomy): domain Bacteria; phylum Bacillota; class Clostridia; order Lachnospirales; family Lachnospiraceae; genus Lacrimispora. The sequence goes on from SVDT01000027.1 coordinate 6,571, forward strand.
TCTAAACTCTCTGGGAATCGGACAGATTGTTGCTGTGCGGGGCGAGGCACAGCCCTTTTCACAGGCAAGAAACCCGGGAGAGTTTGACTTTAAGAGCTACTATCAGTCTCTGGGGGTGGATTTTACCCTTTTTGCAGAGGAGATTACTATAGTAGATGGGGGGAAGTCTCCGCTTTTGGAGTTTTTAAGAAAATTAAAAGTCCATAGTAAGGCGATTCTTTACCGGGACGCAATAGAAACAGATGCAGGGATCTTTACGGCTGCAGTGCTGGGCGATAAAATGGGAATCTCCAGGGATATTAAGGATTTATACCAGAAAAATGGGATTGCCCACCTCCTTGCCATCAGCGGTCTTCATATGTCTTTTATCGGACTTTCTTTTTATAAGCTGATAAAAAAGGCTGGTGCAGGCTTTTGGGGTGCAGGTCTTGTTAGTATGGTACTTCTGATTTTATATGGTATATTAACGGGTGCAAGTCCTTCTGTGGTACGTGCCGGGTTGATGATGTGTCTGGGATTTTATGCGGCTTGTCTTGGAAGAACCTATGATTTATTATCTGCAGCTTCGCTGTCATTATTTTTTCTGGGCTTTCAGTCTCCGTCACTCCTGATGCAGGGAGGTGTTCAGCTTTCCTTCGGTGCCGTATTTGCAATAGGAGCAATCGCTCCGCTTATTCAAGGGTGGCTGGGAAAGGATAGCCTTTTTTCCGGGAGTATTTCTGCCTGCTTTGCGGTGCAGATGATTACTCTGCCTGTGACAGCCTTTCATTTCTACCAGATTCCGCCTTATGGTCTGGTTTTGAATCTGTTGGTCATTCCACTGATGGGCGGAGTTCTCTGTTCTGGTCTGGGAGTGATTGCATTTGGAGCTTTAAGTCCTGTTTTTGGAACTGCGGCAGCGGGAACCGGGCATTATATACTGTCTCTGTATGAGATTCTTTTAAACATTGCCGGTGAGATGCCGGGGAGCAATATTATTTTGGGCAGGCCTGGTATCAGAACGCTGGTGGCTTATGGGTTTCTTCTTACTGGCTGTATTTTTATAATGAAATTATTCAGCAGGTGTGAAAAGGAAGCAGAGAAAAAAAACGTTGATGCCCTGGGAGGAAATGAAAGTTCGCCGGAAAAAGGAAAAATATCGTTTGCAGGAAAACTCCTTTTCCTGGTTGGATTTTATATATTATCTATATTTCTTTTATTACCTGAGCCGGTAAAAGGGCTCGAAGCATGGTTTCTTGATGTGGGGCAGGGAGATGGAATTCTGCTCAGGGCGGAAGGGGCATGCGTGCTGATTGATGGTGGAAGCTCATCTAAAAAATCTCTGGGAGAGTATACACTGTCCCCATGTCTGAAGTCTCTTGGTGTTTCAGTGATTGATTATGCATTTGTCAGCCACGGAGACCTGGATCATGTAAGCGGAGTAAAATATTTGCTGGAAAGCTGTGAGGACATACAGATTAAGAATTTATTTCTCCCTTATCATGGGCGGGATGAGGAAATGATACAATCTCTGGCAGCACTGGGGGAAGATAGGGGGGCCTGTGTGCAGTATCTGACAGGGGGAGATGTAATGAAGGTAGGAAAGCTATCCATTACCTGCCTTTATCCTGGAAAAGATGACGTACCCACAGATGTTAATGGCGAATCCCAGGTGCTTAAAATGGACTATGGTGATTGCCATATGCTGTTTACCGGTGATATGGGGGAGCGGGAGGAACAGCTTCTTCTTGAAAAAAAGAAAGATCAGTTATTAAGTGAAGTAAATGTTTTAAAAACAGCTCACCACGGCTCGAAATATTCATCCAGCGAATCATTTCTTGATGCAGTTTCACCTGTCTGGGCTGTGATTTCTTATGGACAGGGGAATTCTTACGGACATCCTCATAAAGAAGTATTAGAACGTTTTAATGAGCGGAGTGTTACGGTGTTCGGAACTGGAATGAGCGGAGCAGTCAGGCTGGAAACGGATGGAACAAGAATCCGTTTTTCAACTTTCGTTGACGGAACCAGGAACCATGGGTATAATGTTAAGAAGGAAAAGGAGTGAAACATGCGATGCAAACCCTGAATCAGGATATAAAAAATAACAGTTTTAAGCCGGTTTATCTCTTATATGGAGAAGAGGCATTTCTAAAAAACAGCTACAAGAATCAGATGAAATCGGCCATAACTCAGGGAGATACCATGAATTTCAACCAGTTTGGCGGAAAATCCATTGATGTAAAGGAGCTTATAAGCCTTGCTGATACTATGCCTTTTTTTTCGGAGAAACGCTTGATCCTTGTAGAAGACAGTGGATTTTTTAAGGCGGCTGCAGAAGAACTGGTTAACTATCTGCCCCAGATGCCGGATACAACCTGCATGATCTTTGTGGAATCAGAAGTGGACAAGAGAAGCAAAATGTTTAAAAAGATAAAGGAACTTGGTTATGCCGCCGAGATGGAGCGTCAGGATATTAATCAGCTGGCCAGATGGGCAGGAACATTACTTTCCAGAGAAGGAAAAAAGGTGACTGGACAGACCATGGAGCTGTTTTTAAACATGACCGGTGATGATATGGAAAATATCCGCATGGAGCTGGAAAAGCTGATTAGCTTTACGTTAGGAAGAGATATTATAACTGATGAAGATGTGATGGCGATCTGTACAGAGCGGACCACCAATAAAATATTTGATATGGTTACTTCCATCGTTAACCGCCAGACAAAAAGAGCTCTTGAACTTTATGAAGATTTGCTCACGTTAAAGGAACCTCCCATGAGAATCATGTTTCTCATTGCCAGGCAGTTTAACCAGCTGCTCCAGGTAAAGGAACTGATGGGGAAGGGGATGGATAAAGGGGGAATCGCAGCAAAGCTTAAAATCCCGCCTTTTGCTGCCGGTAAACTGATGCCTCAGGCAAGAACTTTTTCCAAGGAACAGATTCTTTCTTATGTGAATTCCTGTGTTGAGGCGGAAGAAGCGGTTAAAACGGGAAGACTTTCGGATCGTATGGCAGTTGAGCTTTTGCTGACTGCAAAATACTAAAATAACAGGTTGTCTGTTTCAGAAGACGGGAGGATAAGGAACTGGTGAATAGTTCCTTATCGCTCCCGTCTTCTTTCACTTTGAAAGCCAAAAAATATATCATCATTAATATTGTCATCATTGCCGCAACAGAGAGCCCGGTGGGCTGCAATCGTCTCCAGGGTATCGCCCAGCTGACTGAAAATACAGCTGAGGAGTGCAATTTCGTCAGCTGTCCGCCCTTGTGCAAGACAGCAGGCAATGGATGACACAAGTGTTACTAATTCGCAGGACTGCATAGTTCATCACCTCTGGATAATATATGATGCATCAGGTGACATTAAGATAAGAAAAAAATTATTCTGCCATTTTATAAATATTAAACGGTTCAAAAAGAATTAAATAGTTGTCCTTTTGCAGCCCCTTCTCATATTTAGTCCGATAGCATTCCAGTGCTTCCAGCAGAAATTCTTCCGTAACCTCTAAATGTTCCGCGATCTCAAAGCTGTTTCTGCAGCCGGCCTCTTTCGCGGCAACCAGCTTCTCCAACGTGATCATTTTGTTATAAGCCCATAAACGTGCTGTGCGTTCCTGTTTTCTGTTTGAAACATTAGACTGATCCAGTATATCTCCGGCAGTGGTGTAGTAATGTCCAAGTTCTTCAGCCAGTACGCAGGCTTTCTGACAGCCGGACATGTTCTGCCGGATGAGAATCTGATCACCCCTAATACGTCCGTCATTACCAATTAATGGTTTTTCTTTAATCATGATTCCGTCAGAGTCTGCTTCCTCTAATAATATGTCATAATTCAAATAAATCACCTCAACGAATTTTATTCCTTACTCATCGAAAAAGGCATCATCATGCTGTCTCATTTCCTCAGTCACTTCAATATCCGTCCGCTCATGAGCCGCTACCGGCTGTAAATAAGATCTGGAATCCGTACGCAAAGGCCGGACAACCGGGTCTGCTTTTGTATATTGGGGGATGTGCACCATCTCACTGACCCGTTTTAGCGCCTCTTTTTGTCCGCTTTCATTGAGCTTTTGAAAATTATTGAGCATTTCTCTTGCAGACTCTCCGAAACAGCTGTTTTCATGATCCAGCGCAAAAACATCTGTTTCCTCCCAGCCCATGAGGGAAGCCGGAGTTGTTCTCAGTGCTTTTGCGATTGCGGTAATTTTAGACTGGGGAAGGCCTCTGCCGTCTACCTCTATCTTATTGATGGAAGAACGGGATTTGTAACCCGCCTTATTCGCAAGCTCTTCCTGAGACATTCCCAATTCCTCACGTCTTTGTTTTATAATCTGACCGATATCCATAGGACCACCTCCATGACAGCATTATATCACGGAGTAGAATTACTTTCAACAAAAATTGAAAAATGTGTTGACAAAAAGGAAACGACGGAGTATGATGATGTTGTAGACAAAAAGACTACAAGAAAGGAGGACAGGATGACCAACACGGTTCGGCTAAATGAGTTAATCAAAAAATCCGGGCTGAAAAAGGGGTGGATTGCGGACAGACTTCACTTGTCCAGCTATGGGTTTCGAAGAAAACTGTGGAATAAGAGTCAGTTTAAGGCGGGTGAGATTAAAGCGCTGTGTGAGTTGCTTGGGATTGCATCGTTGGAGGAGATTAGTGATATTTTTTTTAATGATGGTGTAGACAAAAAGACTACAATGGATAGAGAGGAGGTTGAGTTAATTTGTGACATTTAATGAATTGCAAAAGCTTTTAATAAATGAAACAAAGGTTCTGTTAAATAATATGACCTTTTTTGATTCAAAAGGGAGGGATACAGAACTATTCGGATATCCACAAGCGGCAGATTTTAACGGACTACCCGGACAAGATTTACTATTACAGGATAAGGAAGTAATTCTTCCGTATTTTGTGGTCAGACTGGATCGGGTGGAATATAGAAAAAAAGATGCCGATAATAAGAATCTTGGAAGAGTAGTATTGGAGATTAATATTTGCAGATCCCATAAAGATGGATTTTATCTTTTGACAGCTGCGATTGAAAAAATTACCCACAGATTTTTAACTGATTCCTTTTTACAATCTTTCTGGTGTGAACGAGCTATAAACATAAGCTTTCCCCAAAAAGTCACTCCTTCTTATTTTACAGGAGAAATTGAAATGTTTTGGAATATGCCAGAAATGGAGTCAGGAGGAATTTTATGAACAAAAACATAGCGTTAATCTATGTAGGTCCATCAATGGATCAGATTGTAAGGAACGGGGCATCATTCCGTGGCGGATTCCCCCCCAGACTCGAAGAACTACTAAACGCCCATCCGTTTATAAACGAGTTAATGGTACCGCCAGAGTTACTGGCGGAAGCAAAAAAGAACATCCGGAAATCAGATAGTAATTTAAATACGCTGTACCGGAAAGCAGAAAATATCAGGAGGAAAAAATAATATGTCATATAAACATGGTATTGAAGTAATTGAAAATAAAACATCCTTTCCAACCCCGTTATCAACCCGGTATGGAGTGCAGGTTGTGTGCGGTACCTCACCGGTGAATTTAGCTGCAGATCCCTATGCTATGGTAAATGTTCCGGTTAAAGTAGATAGTTTCGAAGCAGCAGCAAGGCTGTTTGGATACAGCGATGATTGGAAAAAATATACGCTTTGCGAAAGTATGTATGCAAGCTTTAAGCTGTTTCAGGTATCGCCGGTGATTTTTATTAATGTACTTGATGCAAAAAGGCATTTTAAAAATGTGGACGAGACCGTGTATCCGGTAAAGAATCATCAGATCACTTTAAAAACAGACGGTGTATTAAAGGATACTGTCAGTATCACTGTGAAACAGGAGGAGTCAGCAAAGCAGCTTGCTGAGAATGCAGATTTTATTTTGGATTTTGATGAAGCTGGAAATTTAATCGTTACTTTGCTGCGTTCTGGTATTGCTTATGACGCCAGTGAATTAAAGATTTCATTTCATGTTATTGCTCCGGAAATGGTGACAGAAGAAGATGTGATCGGATCTTACAATGTTGAGACTGGAGAAGAGACCGGTTTAGAAACTTTGCGTCAGATTTACCCAAGATACGGGCTGGTACCAGGCGTTCTTCTGGCTCCTGGCTGGTCCCAAAAGGCAAACGTGGGCGCTGCTCTTCAATCAAAGTGTGAAGGAATCAGCGGTATTTTCAGAGCAATGTGCCTGTTAGACTTAGATACAGAAAAAGCCAGTAAGTATATGGACTGCCTTGTGGTTAAGAAGGAAATGGGATATGACGAAAAGCACTCTGTCGTACTATGGCCTAAGGTGACGAAAGCAGGTAAAACCTATCATTATTCTTCCGTATATGGAGCAATGATGAGTTATTATACGGTTACTAATGGCGATGTTCCTTATATTTATCCATCAAATAAGCTTTTAAATATTGATGGGGCGGTGCTTTCCAATGGAAAAGAGGTTTATCTTGACCAGGTTCAGGCAGGAGAATTAAACGGATATGGAATTGTAACCGCGTTTCATGATAACGGTTGGAAATCATTTGGCAATAATACCGGATGTTATCCTGGTAATGATGATCCCAAAGACCGTTGGATTGGCTGTCGCAGAATGTTTGATTTCATTGCAAATTATTTTATCACTGTCTATAGAGCCAGACTTGATGAAGGAATGAACCGGAGAATGGTGGATGACATTATCAACAGCTTTAATATATGGGGCAACAGTTTAATGGCTGCCGGTATGTGCGCTGGTCTGTACGCAGAATACCGCAATGATGAAAATACGCTGGAAGATGTGCTGGCAGGACATATGAAGATCAGAATTCATTTTGCTCCCTATACGCCGGCAGAGTACATACTGGCAGTAGAAGAATTTGATGTAACAGCTTTTGAAAATGCAATGAAAGCGGAGGAAGAATAATATGTTAAAACTACATTTAATCAACAGATATACAGTATATAGAGGCGGTAAGGAATTAATTGGAACTGCTGAAGAGGTAAAACTTCCAGAGATTACTAATAAAACGGACAGCCTGGAAGGCGCAGGGGTAGGCGGAACTATGGCGGTTCCAGTAATTGGATTGGTAGACGATATGGAGATGGAGATACCGTTTCTGTCTTTGTGCAAGGACGTGTTCTCTTTAATGGATCCCACTCAGACAGCAGACATTACCTTAAACGGTGCACTACAGGGCATGGATGGTGGAGACGGCAGTGTAGGGTATAAACCGGTATCCATTTCCGTTCGTGGAGTGGTAAAGAAGTTTGCACCTGGTTCTATGAAATCGGGCGCAAAGATGAGTTCCAGTGTAACACTTGGTTTAAGCTATTACAAGATCGTACTGGATGGGAAAACAGTGCTGGAGATTGACAAGTTAAACGGTATCTATGTTGTAAATGGTAACGATGTATTAAGCGAAGTAAGAGAGATGTGCTAAGGAGAAAAGTCATGGAAAAAGAGAAAAAGGTTTTAAAGGATAACGAGGCGGTTTCAAATCAGGAATGGCTGAAAATAAAATTAAAGGAGCCAGTGGATTATCAGGGAATCCGTGTGGACAGCCTTGATCTGACTGGAATGGAATCGCTTACAGGCAGGGATTTAAACTCAGTTTACGATCTTTACGCCAATATGGGAGGAAGCGGTATTATCATGCAGGAAGCAACTCTTCTTTTTGCGCAGATTATTGCTTCTAAGGTGACTGGCTTTCCCATTGAACTCTTTTATATTTTAAAGGCTGGAGATTCTGTTAAAGTGAAGAATCGGGTGTATCGTTTTTTCTTCCTCGAGGGATAAGCTGCGCAGAAGATATCCGTAAGGTTAATAAAGCATTTATATTTGCGGGCCGGTATACGAAGGCCGGCCCGGAGTTTTATTTTTCCCTTCCATTGAGCCAGGCTGCCAGACTTATTAAGGATGTGGCAGAAACAGCCAGGGAGGAGAACAGGGAAAGAAGTGTGAGGTGAGAATTATTGCATCAGGTGATGAAAAAGAGAAGGCAGTAAAAGCACTTGGGGAGGCCTCTGATAAATATTTCAATACTTTAGCCAAAGGAAGTTCATTGGCAGCTGGAAAAACCAAAGAATTTTTAAAGGAGTCTGTAACCGCAGGCTTAGGATTTGAGGCTCAAATGAGCTCTGTTGAAACAATTACAAAAGCTTCTTCCTATGAAATGGAGCGTCTTAATCTGGCAGCCAGGAAAATGGGAGAAAACACAGGTTTTTCTGCCAAAGAGGCTGGTCAGGAATTGGAACGTATGGCTTTGGCTTAATAATGGGTCGGCTGAATTGAAAGGTTCAGTGCATACTGGGGAAAATCGGTGAAGGCTAAAATTGCAGGAGTTACAGACTGCAGTCATGCTAATACCGAGAGAGCTGCGAATCAGGCGGTTTTTGTAACGCATAGGAGTTGAGCGTTTTTGATAGCAAAAAAACTCCCACGAGTCTCCGGCACGGTTGTCTTAAAGGGCAGTCTGAGATAGTTAGCCGCTATCAAACCTAACGTAAAACGAGGGTGAAGATGTATGCTGAGCTTACAGGAAACTGTAAGAAGCAGAGGATAAAAAGCCTTTGCGGTAACACACTGGGATGGAAAACAGAGGATATGTTAAAAGGGCTGCCAGGAGTTATGACTCTTGCAGCAGCCTTTGGACAAGATTTAGGAAGTGTTTCAGGGACTGTAACAGACACCATGAAAGCGTTTGGAATGCAGGCCGGTGATTCTGCTCGGATGGTCGATGTTCTGGCTCAGGCTTCAATAAGCACAAACACCAGTCTGGATATGATGGGAAAGGCACTTCAAGGAGCAGCACCGGCAGCATCTGCATTTGGTTACAGCGTTGAAGATACAGCAATGGCGGTTGGAATGATGTCTGATGCAGGTATTCAGGGTGAAGCAGCGGGAGAAACGTTGAAAAATCTGATGACTCATTTATCAGAACCCACCAAACTGGTTCAGAACTATATGGATCAGTTATCCGTATCATTAAAAGACAGCTCCGGAGAGATGAAGCCGTTTGGTACTATTCTTTCAGAACTAAAATCAGGTTTTTCGGGATTATCAGATGCACAAAAAGAGGAATATGCTTCGAGGCTGGTGGGTAAAGACGGCATGGCCGGTTTTCTGGCCATGATGAAAGGCTCCGATGAGGAATTTATCAGGCTGAAAGATGCCATGGAGAATAGTGAGGGAGCTGCCCAGAAGCTTTCTGATGTTCGGCTGGATAATCTGGTAGGAGACGTTTCGCTTTTCAAAGGGGCATATGGTGAAACACAGCTTGAAATTTATGCAGAAATGTCTGATGAAGTACGATTAATTATGCAAAAGGTTACAAGTTATATCACCGACTTTAGACAAAGAGTAGACGAAGAAACGCCAACAGTTATAAGACAGTCAAAAACTCTAGCTAAAGGACTAGAACAATCATTTGGAACAATTATTAATATAGGTGATTGGTTTGCGAATCATTCTGCCTTAACTAAAGGAAGTGTTGTAGGTGTTATTGGATCATTAGCCACATTTAAAGTTGTTGATATGGGGACAAATCTCATAAAATCAATATCCACTGCTATTAAGGCTTGGCCCGTGCTATTACTTGGTCTTGCGGTGGGAGGGATTGCTGGAATTGGTACAGCTATAAAAGAGACTGAGAGACAGATAACCAAAGCTAATCTAGAGCAGCATTTTGGTAATTTGTCATTATCTGTCAAAGAATTAAATGAGGCGGCTATAAAGACTTTAGGCAGTGGACTTTTTCAAACAATTGGAAAATTTAGTGATGCAGCAGATAAATCAGAAGAAATTTATCGGTCAATGCAGGATAATTTAAATGACATCGAGAAAAATAATTGGAAAATCTCATTAGGAATTGAATTAGATAGTGAGGATACTGCTTCATATGATCTAGCTATTCAAAATTACTTAAAAGGAGCACAAGAGTATCTCAATAGTAAAGGATATGAACTTAATTTAGCTATTGATCTGGTTTATGGGGATAGCGAAGAGGGGCAGCTTTTAAAAAATAATAGTAATTCATTTTATCAGAAGCAAAAACAAAAACTTAGAGAAAAAAATAGTAATATAAATAGTCTTTTAGAAAAACGAGCAACAGATGGTTTAACTAATGATGAAGAAGAAAAATTAAAAGCAGATCAGTTGGAGTCTGTTAAACTAGTTGAACTAATCACAGATTCACAAAACAAAGCTGATTTTGAAATGTTAAAATTAAAAATTACTGATCCCAATCTTTCTGATGATTCTTTTGTTAATTATAAACAGGCAATATTGGATTACAATAATAAAGCAATGGATTCTATTGATGAAGCGTATAACACAATAATGACATCAATCATTAGTCAGAAGTCATCTGGGACGATAAGCCAAGATGATTATGATTTACAAATGAAACAAACAAAACAATCCTATTATGGCAGAAAACTAAATGTATTAATGAATGGCTATTCTGCTCTTAAGAATACAATCACAGACAGATATGGTGCAGAGGTAGATCCAGTATTAAGTACAATACAAAAGAATATTTCAGATGAAGTCAATAGTATTATTGCTAGCAACAATATTAGTACACCAGAAGCTTGGCAAAATGCAATTGAGACTATTTATTACGATGCTATGGAATCAACTAATTCATTAGGATCTTCCAAGGGTGCATTAGTAACTCTTTTTTCCGGACTTGAGGAGTCTGAGGAGGAAATAAATAAAGTAATTAATTTATATAAAGAATCTGGTGGAAATATTACAAATGCTGATTTATTGGATGCAGAGAGCTCTTTAACAGATACTAATTCGTGGAGAGCTGTAAGTGGTATGGATGAAAATATGTGGAAATTGATAGGTGATAAGATTTCAGAGGATGAGAATCTTTCTATAGGAATAATGGCTGCAAGAAATAATGGAGCAATCTATGATGATGAGGTCATTGATACTATTAGTAATAAATATCCTAATGCAAATAATCTTGCACATAACTTAATTGAAACAATGAAAAACCAATACATAGATTCAAATGTGAACGGAATGCCAGTTCCTATTAATTATAAGTCAATAGAAATGTATACTGATACTGGATATCTGGAAGATAGACCCACTGTTATAAAAGATAATGCTGGAAATTTAGATGATAAGAAAGATGCAGGAGAAGATTATAGACAGAATTCTAGACAAAATTACTATGACTTTTTAGATACTTTATCAATACAAGAAAATGTTAGCAATTTAATTAGAGAAACAGAAAACCTAAAGAATTCCTATCAATCAAATAATTTTCAGGATATATATAATTCAATGGTTTCTCCAGAACATCAAACTCTTAATGAAGATAATTCGATTTTTTCACCAGTTTTTAGTCCTACAATATATATTAATGGAAGTAATAATCCAACAGGAGAATTAACAGGAGCGGTTCGATTGACTTATGATCAATTTAAATATTACCTCGAACGTTATAATCATGAACAATCGAGAACAACATTTAGGAGATAGTATGAAAGTAAAATATTTAACTATACAGGGTGATACTTGGGATAAAATAGCCAAAATTGTTTATGGCAATGAAAAGTATCTGGATTACCTAATGAGTAATAATTATCATCTTTTAGAATACTTTGTCTTTCCAGCAAATGTGAATGTGAACACCCCTGCATTAAATGAAGTAAAAGCTGATTCGTTACCTCATTGGAGAAATTAATTAGAAATGAAGGAGGAAGGATATGAGTTCTGCAAGGGAAAAAAATGTAAGTATTATTTACAATGGAGTAGAAATTCATCAGCAACTGGATAAATATATGGAAAATTTATATTATGAAGATTCTATAAATGAATCAGACACCATTTCCATATCATTAAGCGACCGTGATTTAAAATGGAGCCGAACCTGGCTTCCGGAAAAGGGTGATAAAATGTCTCCTTCCATTATTCTAGAGAATTGGAACTATGAAGGGGAAAAGATGACAGTAGTATGCGGAGCTTTTTTGGTAGATGATTACTCTTTCTCCTGTCCTCCCTTTTCCTGCACAATCAATGGAGTTTCTGCTCCTGTGGACACTTCATTTAAAGAATCAGAAAACACAAAGACATGGGAAAATGCAACAGTTCGCCTGATTGCCAATGAAATTGCTGCAAAATATGGTTTAGAACTGATATTTGAAGTCAGTGAAGATATTGCTGTATCAAAAACAGAACAGGACAAGCAGCCAGACAGTGAATTTTTGAAAAATCTATGTGAAAAATATGGTCTGGGCATTAAGGTATATTCCAACCGGCTGGTTATATGGGACTTAAAACAGTATTTTGAGAAATCCCCTGTACTTACCATTGTGCCGGATATGGTATCAAAATGGACATACAACAGCACGATACAGGGTACTTATACCGGAGCCAAGGTAAGTTACGCGAACCCAAATAATGAGAAGACGGTTGAAATACTGGTTGGCACGGAAGAACGGCTTTATAAAACCAATCAAAAAGCAGACAGCGAAGCAGATGCCAGACGGATTGGAGAGAGCATTTTAAGAAATGCCAATCGTAAAGAAAGAACTATGAAGCTGACGATTCCACCCAAAATGTCTTTATATGCAACCTGCAATGTTAAATTATCCGGATTTGGTAATCTGGACGGTAAATATTTTGTTGAAAAGGTATCTCATAGTTTATCTGGTAAATCATACGACATGCAGGTAAGTCTCAGCTGTATATCAAGAGACAGTGAAAATTCAGAAGTGGAATCGAAAAATAAAACAGCTCAGACCAACGGCAACACTGCCCATGGTAATTACACGGTTGTCAAAGGAGACAGCTTATGGAGTATTGCAAAACATTTTTATGGAAGCGGAAGTAAATCTCAGGATCTTTATCAGAAAAATAGAGATCTTATTGAATCGGAAGCTGTAAAGAGGGGAAAGAAGGATTCTGGGAACGGTTACTTCATCTACCCTGGTATGTCTCTTGTCATACCATGAAAGGAGAAAATATGAATGATGTAGTCAGAGTCGGGAAAATTTCTTCTGTGAATCAGGAAAATGGAATGGTCAGAGTTTATTATCCGGACAGAGACAGTACGACTTCAGAACTGGGAATGTTTTATTTTCTGGGAGAGTACAAACCTCCGAGAGTAAATGATCAGGTAATTGTTCTTCATCTGTCTAATGATACCAGTTCAGGCGTTGTATTGGGCGGATTCTGGAATGAAGTCAGAAAGGCTCCCAGGGAAATGACCTATAAAAAGGAGATGGACAGTAACAGTTATGAATCTCTTCAAAATGGAACATTTACATTGCATTCCCAGGAAATCAGTCTGGAAGGAGAAAAAGGAGCAATAAGTCTTACTGAAATTCTGGATTTGAAAGCCAGACTGGAAAGATTGGAAAGGAGTCTGTCGCAATGATTGGTATATTAGGAAGTCTGCGTTTTAAAGTCAATGATAATCGGGTATTTACTTTTCAGAATTTAAAGAGAGAAATATCAGCGTCATGGAGTACCATGGAACGGATTGGACAGAAGCCTCTTAGTGAATTCAATGGGCCTGACCTGCAGACCGTAACTTTTGATATAACATTGGATGCGTCTTTGGGTGTGAAACCAAGGTATCTTTTAGGAGTACTGGAGCGAATGGTTGAGACAGGGGAAGTAAATACACTAGTAATTGGCAAAAAAAAAGTCGGAAAAAACAAATGGGTTATTACTAAAAGTTCGGAAGCCTGGGAGGTTGTATTAAGAGGCGGAGAATTGTACCGAGCCAGCGTTTCTTTGACTTTACAGGAATATTTGTGAGGTAGGTAAATGGTAAATTACGAATTATCAATAACTGGTTTGTCCGGCAGGATGGAAGAGGAATTGAAGAGAAACTTAAAAGCGCTATTGGGAACAAGAGCTGGATCCCAGCCGGCTGACAGAGATTTTGGAATTTCATGGGGGTGTCTCGATGAGGTCCCGGAAGCGGCAGAAAGCCTGTTTTTTCTGGAGGTAACCAGTAAAGTGGAAAAATATGAACCAAGAGTATCTATAAAAGATATCACATTTGAGAATAAAGAGGGGACTATTATTCCACACATATATTTTGCAGGAAAGGAGGAAATATAATGGAAAGCAGATTTTCTGATTACCCAGAGGTCAGTTTTATAGAAAATACAAGTTTCTCCGACTTACAGGAAAGATTGATCCATGATTATGAAGAGAAGTACAGAGAGTTAACCGGTGAAGATGTTTCATTAGGACTGGCCGACCCTTATCGTCTCATTCTGTATTCCTGCGCAGTTGCAATATATCAGGGGTATCAATATGAGGACAAGGCAGGAAAAATGGGATTGCTGAAATACAGCACAGGTGAATTCCTGGACAATCTGGCAGCATTTAAAAAAGTAAAAAGAAATGAAGCGGCTCCCGCGCGTACGGTGATACGGTTTACGCTGGCGGATAAAGTTGAACGGGCGGTAGTCATACCAAAAGGAACCAGAGTGAAAGGTCCTGATTTATATTTTACAACAACAAAGAAAAGTGAAATAAAGTCAGGGCAGTTATATACAGATATAGCAGCTGAGTGTGAACAAAGCGGAACGATAGGAAACGGTTATCTGCCAGGAGAAATTAAATGGTTAACGGATTTGCTGCCTTATACAATGAAAGTTTCAAATATTGTGACGACCAGTGGTGGTGCAGACAGGGAAAATGATGAAGAACTGGCAGAGAGAATTTATTTATCTCCAGTCAGCTATTCCACTGCCGGTCCGGAGCGCGCGTACGAATATTGGGTTAAAACATTTAGCCCTGCAATTGGAGAATGCCGTATTACTTCAGAATCTCCGGGGGAGGTGGATATCTATGTTACCATGGCAGATGGTACGATTCCTGACGATGTTTTTTTAAAGAATTTGGAGACATATTTATCAGATAGCAATATCAGACCCTTAACAGATCATGTAGTTGTAAAGAAACCTGAGGAAATAAAATATAATATTGAGCTGATTTATTATATCCGTAATGAAGACAGAGACAGGGAAGAAACCATGAAGGAGGCTGTTTCAACAGCCTGCAATAATTACATAACGTGGCAGAAAAAGGTAGGGAGAGATATTAACCCCGCACAGCTTCTATATCACATAATGGGTACAGGAATAAAAATGGCGGATATTGTAAAACCAGTATTTACGGAAGTACCTGATTCCGCTCTGGCAGTACCGGATAAAATCACTTTGACTTACGGAGGAAGACGGGATGATTGATTTTTATCATGGTGAAATCAATGACATTATGCCGTACAATCTGATTACTCCTGAGACGAAAGCGGTCAGTTATGCCGTGAGCCAGGCGATGAAAAAATTACAGGAGTATTCTCAGGCAAGCCATTTATATGGAGAAATTAAAAAAGTACCGGAGGCAGTTTTAGATCTACTGGCATTGGAACTTAATACTCAGTATTATGAACAGACGATGCCAAGGACTTTAAAAGAAGAGCTGATTGTACAGACAACCGCCTGGTATATGAGATCAGGAACTCCTGGAGTGCTCAAGGAATTTTTGAGTGCGGTGCTTGATGGAGGAGAAATTAAGGAATGGTATCAGTATGATGGAGCTCCTTTTCATTTTAAAGCAGTGGTTCAGGTAGGGGAACACGAGATTCTGCCTGGATATGGGTCAGAGATAAAGAGGCAGATAGAGTTATATAAAAATGCCAGATCGTGGCTTGAATATGTAGAATTTATAATAAAATCTATTGTTACATGTGGAATTAGTTATGACAATGCGATCCGGTTTCGTAACCGCTTTTATCCTCGGGTAAATACTCCTTATTTAAGTCTGGATGGGTTTTGGAAACTGTCTGATAAGAAACTAAGCGGATATGATAGTGATGAAAGAATTGATTTTTATCCTGTTGTACAAAAATTCCAAGTTAGAGTTTCGAAGGATATATTACTAGACGGAAAAATGAGGTTTATGAATACGGTTCCAGTAGATCGATCCAGAGATGAACGCTTTCGTCTGATTGAGTTTCTGAAAGTTAGATCTGAGGGGAAAAATGCACTTAGAATAAAACATGAAGTTAAAAGTGAAATAAAAGCAGGAAATATCAGGGTTACTACATTAAATGAATTATCTTCAGAATGGAGTCTTGATAATTCCAGATCATTAAACGGAGGACTAACCGTTCTATAGAAAGGATAATAAAAATGGCAGATATTACAAATGGAGTTATCACACTAACTGGAAGGAAAAAATTTTGTAAAGCACATGCTGGAGATATGACACTTCCAATAATTACTCATATGGCCTGGGGCGATGGAGGCGTAGAAGAGAATGGAAAGCCCAAAACAGCTTCCGGAAATGAGATTGGTCTTTATCATGAATTGATGAAGAAGGAAATCGAAACTCATGTTTATGCCGATGAGACGGAAACAATCTGCCGCTATACGGCTACTCTTAACAAAGGAGAACTGACCGGAAGTGAGATATCAGAAATGGGATTGTTTGATGCAGAAGGAGATTTAATTGCATACCGAACCTTCATGCGAAAAGGGAAAGATGCAGACATTCCTCAGATTTATGATATGGATGAAATATTTTAAGGAGGTTTAATAATGGCATTTTGTGATGTAAAGAATCCGCTGGAATTTACGGCTGAAATTCGTAAATGGGACAGGGATACGCTGGCAGATGGCCAGGAGATGGCGGTTGAAATTGAGCAGCTTTTTAATAATACTTTTTATAATAAGATGGTTCAGGAGCAGCATGAACAGTTAATAGAAGTAAGTATTCCGGCTTCTGGCTGGAGCGATACAGCACCTTATAGTCAAAGAGTTGCGGTGGCAGGACTGAAAGCAACTGACAATCCGGTATTAAGCCCTTGTACACCTAAAAATCTGGCTGCTACAGCTGTAAAGCTTCGGAGAAAAATGACTGGGATGATAACTGACGGTCAGACAGAAGAAGGGTATGTAACGTTCTTTTGCGGAGAAAAGAAGCCAACAGAAGATTTTAGTATATATCTGAAAGGAGTGAGTGCTAATGGGTAAAGTAAGTATTTCAGGGGCCGGAGGTGTTGGTGCTGGATCTGATGAGTGTACTGCTACCAAAGCCGAATTACTAAAAGGATATACTGCTATTACAGGTGATTCTGATGATGAAGTGGTGGGCGGAACCTTGGAGCTTATAGGAGATGCAGCCGACAGTCAGGTGCTAATCGGAAAAACATATTACAATAAAGATGCAAAAGTGATGAGAACAGGGACTATGCCGAACAGAGGTGCTGTTTCAACTATGTTAAATGCAGGAGATAATTATATTGTTCCTTCCGGCTATCATAATGGAACCGGAAAAATAGCAGTTAATAGTTTAGCAAGTCAGACACCTGCAACAGCATCTGCTAATAAAATTGTTTCAGGGTATTCAGCCTATGTAAATGGTGTAAAGATTGATGGAACATTAACTATACAAAGTGTAGTGTCTTTTAGTTTGGCCCAGTATGCAACTCAGCAAATAATTGCGTCCTGGGCACGCCCAAATATTGGCCCTTGGTCTGGACTTAGGGTTGTATGTAAGCTAGGTTCTTACCCAGCAAATGCCGATGACGGTACAATATTTTATGATGGATCTGGTACATATGGTCTCCAAACTCTTGCGGTTGGTACTTGGTACTTCAGATCATGGAATTACATAACTACCAATCTCGGTCGGGAGTACGGAGGATACGTACAGGGAATTATCAATAATAGTGCTATTACTGGTTCACAAACATTCACTGCTTCCGGAGTATTTACGGTACCAGCTAGTGTGCGGTCTGTTAATGTATTTGCTGTCGGGGGTGGAGCTAGTAGTGCTTACGATGGCGGTGGTGGTGGAAGAACTAAAACATGGTGGAATATTCCGGTATCACCTGGTCAGCAGATAACGGTTATTGTTGGTAGCGGTGGTTTTGGATTTGGTCCTGGTGGTACTAGTTCTTTCGGAACTTACTCTATTCCTGGGGGGAGTGGTTCTGCTGGGGGATCTGGAGGAGGAAATTGCGGTCGGTCGTACAGTAGTGGTAGGACATATGGCAGCGGTGGGCGAGGGGGAACGAATGGTGGAGGTGGTGAAAATACTGAAACTGGCTATTATGATAGAGGAAATGGACAAGGATATACAACAAAACCATTTGATGATCCTAATGGGACACCTTATGCTGGTGGTGGTGGTGGAACTATAGGAAAGCGATCTGGAAATTGGCGAAGTGGAAATTATGGCGGCGATGGAGGTTATGCTGGTGGGGGGAATGGCAACAGCGAATCACCATATAATCAATATGGATCACATACTGCTGGATCACCAAATACTGGGGGTGGATCTGGTGGAGCAGGAGACTATGAATATAATGATGATGGTGATACAACTTTACAGTCTGCACGAAATGGCGGATCTGGTATTGTTATTGTAAGATGGGGATATTAGAAAGGAGAATTTATATGGTGGCACAAAGAGTGTTTGCTGAAATAAGCATGGAAGTAATTCGAAATGTGATGGTTTGCGAGGAATATGAATTGGCAAACAGGCTGGCAAGGGCTACATATGGTAATGATGCTTTTGCTGTAGAAATTACCGATGTACCTGCTCGAATTGGAGATAAATATCAAAATGGATATTTTTATAGAGTTAATGATGAAGGTGGAGAAACACGAATACTACCAATTCCTAGCACAGAAATACAGTTAGAAGAATTAAAAGCCCAAATGTTATATTTAGGCATGAAAGCGGGGGTAAACATGTATGAATAAACATTATGATTTTGTCTGCAGTATGTATCGGCATAAGTTATGGAATAAGAAATGGGTATGGGAAGCAGTGGAATCAAAATGGATTAATCCTAATGAGTATGAAAAAATTACTGGAGATAAATATGAACCCAAGTGGAAGGAGTAAGAATATTGGACAAAATCTTAGAACTGCTTGCCCTTGCGTGGGGCAGCCCAATTATTAAACTGGTCATCTTAGCTGTAGTTATGGACACCTGCTTCGGCTGCATCAGAGCAATTAAGGAACACAAATTTAACAGCTGTTTTGGAATAGACGGAGCCATCCGTAAAATCTCCATGGTAGCATCCCTGGCGTTCCTCCTTGTACTTGACCAAATCGTACACCTAAACTTAATTGGTTTTATCCCGGAAGCAATCCGGTCCTATCTACCAGTTAATTCAATAGGTGTGGCCGAGTTCTTCGGTCTTCTATACATAGCATACGAACTGGTCAGTATTTTAAAAAACATGACATTATGCGGTCTACCCGTAAAACACATATGGGAAGCCATAAAGAAGTTTCTCTCACAGTACACCGACGAGCTCCCCGACCGAACCTAAAACCTTACCAAGTACACCGCCCCGTGACATTTCCCCACCTTTCTTCATATGATAAATGGAAAGGGACAAGGTGATATCTATGGTAAAAAGCGAATCGACCAAAGACATGAGCAACATCGAACTACTTGGAATACAGGAGAATCTAAAAGATTCCGATTATACAGAAATTGAACGTTTCCGGGAATCCTTTGACGCAGATGACATGGGATTCTCGGGAAGAA
The DNA here is from genome assembly GCA_015057775.1 of Paenibacillaceae bacterium. Taxonomy (GTDB): domain Bacteria; phylum Bacillota; class Clostridia; order Lachnospirales; family Lachnospiraceae; genus Lacrimispora. Next base: position 26,112 of record SVDT01000027.1, read on the forward strand.
GGGAGGGGATTTAAGTGGAAATAAACAAACTTCTAACCCCATATAACTACAGTAACGGCGAGTTAAGCCGTATTAAATATATCGTCATTCATTATGTAGGGGCGCTGGGAGGCGCAGAAGCAAACTGCAAATACTATGCCTCCCAGTACGTAGGCGCCAGCGCCCACTACTTTGTAGGCTTTTCCGGAGAAATCTGGCAGTCCGTTGAAGACAAAAACATCGCATGGCACTGCGGAGCCAAGACCTATATCCATCCGGAATGCCGCAACAGCAACAGCATTGGTATCGAGCTGTGTGTCAGAAACAAAGGCAGCCAGTCCGACACAAGCAGAGACTGGTACTTTGAAGACGCAACCGTCGCTTCAGCAAAGAAACTGACTAAGCAGCTGATGGAACAATACGGAATCAAAGAAGATCACGTAATCCGCCATTACGATGTGACCGGTAAAATCTGCCCCAATCCTTACGTATACAACACCACCATTCACACCTGGGAAGATTTTAAGGATTCCCTTTTATCCGCAGCAGAAGTAAAATCCGGCTGGGTGGAAGAGGAAAACGGATGGAGATTTTATTTAGGCAATACAGGAGATTATGTGAAAAATGACTGGTATCAGGATGGAGATACCTGGTACTGGTTTGATGAAGCCGGATATATGGTAAAAGACACCTGGAAAACCGGAAGTGACGGAAAGTGGTATTATTTAGACAGTGCCGGGAAAATGGCAAAAGACCAGTGGGTGATCTGGAAAAATGAACTTTACCGCGTGACAGCTGACGGCAGTATGTATGAGGGTGAGCTTCACTTGAAGTCAGACCAGAACGGCGCACTTCAGATCCAATAAGAACCTGGCGGGATCCGGTGAATAGAGATCCCGGCAATCCCGCCAAACCAAAAAATCCCATTCAGGGGGTTAGTCTGAACGGGATAAATATCGTTTATGAATTAAGCCATTGCGTTAACAGCTTTAGAGATTCTGGATACTTTTCTGGAAGCGTTATTCTTATGATATACGCCTTTAGTAGCAGCTTTGTCGATCTCTGTAATAGCACTTACTAATAATGCCTGGGCAGCAGCCTTGTCACCGGCAGTAATAGCAGATTCCACTTTCTTAATGGATGTTTTCACTTTGGATCTGATCGCTTTGTTTCTAGCAGCCTTAGTTTCGTTAACTAAGATTCTTTTCTTTGCAGATTTAATGTTAGCCAATCTGTACACCTCCAATAAAATGTAATATGATTTATTCTTTGTTTTGCATCAAAGTCTGGACACGGACAGTTCAATGTAAACATACTTTTATATTTTAGCTAATTTCAGTACATATGTCAATACATAATTCCTGCTTTTTTGCAGAAAATACCTTAGAAATGCTGGAAAGGAGACCAGCTATGAAAAGTCAATCATAAATCAGCAAAAAATTTCTTTTTCGTATCGATGGTAAAATAGGGTAA
>SVDT01000028.1 GCA_015057775.1 Paenibacillaceae bacterium
CCCATTTACGGTTTTGGAGACCGTTGCTCTACCATTGAACTATTCCCCTATATGGTTGAATTACCTGCTCACCCGAGCACTTTGAAAGTATAGCATAGAACATTTTAAATTGCAACAGTTTTTTGAAAAAAATAAAAAATTTATTCTACTGTTCATAAATAATTGTTTGTGGTAAAATGAATTTATAAATGCGCATAAATGCCAGGCGGTTTGTTTGGCGATTTTGATAAAAATTTATCATAAAAATAGTGAAATTGAATTATGAAAAAAGGGCTATGCAAAGAAAACTCCTTCTAAATAATTTGTCTTAGTAAAAAAATGCTTAATTCTCATAGGCCTTTTTTGTGGGAATTACAAATAATGCACAAAAACATGCAATATAATCTTATATGAAACAGAATTTGACAAATGACGTCAAACATGTTATAAGTACTTCATAGCTTTTATAGAAAAGGGAGTCTGCTCATGAAACAGTTTAAGATTATATTGCCAACAGTTGCTGAGGCCAAAATGTTTGTTGCTGCTGCTTCCAGGTGTAATTTCGACATAGACGTATTTTACAATCGAGTGATTATTGACGCAAAGTCTATATTAGGTGTTTTAAGCTTGGATTTATCCCAGATTCTTACTGTCCAGTTAAACGGAGCAGATGCAGAATTTGAAAAATACTTAAAAAAATTAGCTCCGGAAAACAGCTCAGCAGCATAAACGATAAAGCAACGTGAAAGAGGGAATTGCAGCCATATGGTATGCAGTTCCCTTTTTTTATCGGTGGACGGGGGAGATCAATTGTAAGAAGGAGGAACCGGAATGGAGCAGGAAGAAAAAAAGATCTTAAGCATATCCGTCAGGAATCTGGTGGAATTTGTGCTGCGTTCCGGAGATCTGGATAACCGCCATAATTTTGCTGCGGAGAAGAATGCCATGCAGGAAGGCGGCCGGATTCACAGAAAGATTCAGCGCCGAATGGGAGCGGATTATAAAGCCGAGGTAACGTTAAAACATGTGGTAGAGGAAGATCAGTTTCAGATTCTGGTGGAAGGAAGAGCGGATGGGATCATTGATAAACCGGACGAGCTGATCATAGATGAAATCAAAGGAATCTATATGGATTTGTCTTATCTGGAGGAGCCCTTTCCCGTTCATCTGGCTCAGGTCATGTGTTACGGATACTTTTACTGCTTTGATAAGCAGAGGGATGGGGCAGTCATGCAGGTGACCTACTGCAATATAGAGACAGAAGAGATCCGCCGTTTCCAGACCGAGAAGTCCTTTGAGGAGTTGGAGGCCTGGTTTTTGGGACTGATCCATGAATATGTGAAATGGGCCAGGTATTTATATATTCATGGAATCAGAAGAGATGAGTCAATCCGGGAACTGGAGTTTCCATATCCCTACCGCCAGGGGCAGCGGGAATTGGCGGTATCGGTATTTCGCAGTATTCAAAGAAAACGGAATTTATTCATTCAGGCTCCCACCGGAATCGGGAAGACTCTTTCCACGGTTTTTCCGGCTGTAAAGTCCATTGGAGAGGGGCTGGGGGATAAGCTCTTTTATTTAACAGCAAAAACCATTACAAGGGGAGTTGCGGAAGAATCCTTTGATATTCTTAGGAAAAAAGGCCTTTATTTCAGTACAGTCACCATTACAGCCAAGGAAAAACTCTGTTTTCTGGATAAGCCGGACTGCAATCCCGATGCCTGCCCCTATGCCAAGGGACATTTTGACCGGGTAGGTGATTGTGTCTATGATATCATTCACAACGAGTTTGGAATTACCAGAGATGTAATATTGCGGTATGCTACAGAATTTCGTGTCTGCCCTTTTGAATTGTGTCTGGATATCAGTAACTGGGTGGATGGGGTAATCTGTGATTATAATTATGTTTTTGACCCTGATGTGCGGTTGAAACGATATTTCTCAGAAGGGATTACAGGAGAGTATATATTTTTGGTGGATGAGGCCCATAACCTGGTTCCAAGAGCCAGGGAAATGTACAGTGCAGCCGTCTGGAAAGAGGACTTTCTTCTTATTAAAAAGATAATAAAGCCCATGAACGAAAAAATAGGCCGTTTGCTAGACCGGTGCAACAAAGAACTCCTGGAAATGAAACGCCAGTGTGAGGGTTATCGCATTTTGGAAGACGTCCGTTTCTTTATTACCAGTGTCATGAGTTTATTTGGGGAAATGGAACTGTTTATGGAGAAAAATTCCGAATTTGGAGACAGGGATCTGGTACTTGATTTCTTCTTTGATTTGAGGAAGCTTCTTAATATTTATGACCGGCTTGATGAGAATTACAGGATTTATACAGAACTCATGTCCGACGGGCGTTTTATGCTAAGGTTTTTTTGCGTAAACCCGTCTAAGAATCTCCAGGAGTGTCTGAAAAAAGGAAACAGTACCGTATTTTTTTCAGCAACCCTTCTTCCGGTTTCCTATTATAAGGAACTGCTAAGCGGAGATCAGGAGGAATATGCTGTTTATGCCCATTCACCCTTTGATCAGGATAAGCGTCTTTTGATGGTAGGAACAGATGTGAGCAGCCGTTACACAAGAAGAAACAAGAGCGAATACCGGAAGGTGGCAGATTACATCAGTAAAATCGTATCTGCGAGAAAAGGAAATTATATGGTTTTTCTTCCATCTTATCAGTATTTAAAAGAAATAGAAACTATTTTGCCGGAACGGATCTGTGATGGGGACTCTGTTACCTGTTATGCACAGGCATCTCATATGAACGAGCAGGAAAGAGAGTCATTCTTAATGGAATTTTCCAGAGAGCGGGATGATTCCTTTGTCGGCCTGTGTGTGATGGGAGGTGTCTTCTCTGAAGGAATTGATTTAAAGGAGGAGAGACTGATTGGTGTGATCATCGTGGGGACCGGACTACCTATGGTCTGTACGGAACAGGAGATTTTGAAAAATTATTTTGAAGAAAAGTCGTCGAAAGGTTTTGATTATGCTTATCAGTATCCTGGCATGAACAAGGTCATGCAGGCTGCCGGAAGAGTAATCCGTACAGCCAGGGATGAGGGGATCATTGCTCTTTTAGACGAACGTTTTACCCGGCCTGAATATCAGGCGTTGTTTCCCCGGGAATGGGACAGCTTTTATGAAGTGAAATTAAAGAATGCAAAAGAGGTTGCCAGTCAGTTCTGGGACAGCCGGTTAGTGGAGGAGAAAGAGGATGAAAAACACACTTAGATTAAGACCGTATAAAAAAGAGGATGGAACGTATCTGATAAACTGGCTCACAGACCGCCGTATGCTTGGAATGTGGTGCAGAGATCATTTTTCATTTCCACTGTCAGCTGATCAGCTGGAGCGGTATTACAATGAACTGGAAAAGGATTCCCGTTCCTTTGCTTTTACCGCGTTAAATGAAAAGGGAATTCCGGTGGGGAGTTTCCGCATGTCCAGAGTGGATTATGAAAAGAAGAGTGTTCACCTTGGTTTCATCGTCATTGACCAGAGTCTGCGTGGGCAGGGACTGGGAGGACAGATGGTTTCTCTTGCAGTGGGTTACGCCAAAGAATTTCTGGGAATGGAGCGAATCACCCTAAATGTATTTGACTGCAATCCGGGAGCAAAACGATGCTATGAGAATGTAGGATTTTACGAAGAGCAGTTTAAAAAAGAAGATTTTGCCTTTGAAGAGGAAAAATGGGGAATCTACCTGATGGTTTATGATAAATAAAATGAAAATAAAAAGCTGCCGTAAGGATCAGCCGGCAGCTGGGTTTTGTATCAGAGCATGTCCATAAATTGTCTGGAAGCCTGAGAAACGGGTATATTTTCATTATAGGCCACAACCATCTGGCGTGTAGGCAGTTTTTCTGTCAGCCTTACCTGAAATAAGTCCCTGTCATTATTAGGAATGCAGAAATCAGGAACAAAAGCGATTCCAAGTCCGATCCGAGCCAGATCAATTAAAAGATCGTTGCTGCTTAATTCAATTTCAGGAACTAAATCCAGCTGTTCCTTCTGGAACATGTGGTGGAGAAATTCACTTGTGGTGCTTTTCCGGTCCAGCATAAGAATGGGAAAGGTCTGAAGTTTCTGAAGATTGACCGTCTCCCCTTTTAATGGAAAGTATTCCTGATTTGCCACAAATACATCTGAAAATTCATTGATCACCCGGAATTTCTGGGAACTGAGAAGTCCGGAGTTGGGATAATTGGTGATGATGAAATCTACCTGACCATTGGCCAGCAGATGAGCGCATTCAATGGATGTCTGGTTGGTAACCTTAATGTGCACATTGGGGTAAGCTTTGTGGAATCTGTTTAAATAGGGAACCAGAAAGTAACGGCAGATGGTATCACTGGCTCCGATGCGCAGCTGGCCTCCGTTTAAGGTATTGGCTTCCAATAGCTGATTTTCTCCCTTTTGGATCAGATTAATGGCAGGTTCGATGTGCTTTAAAAGAATCTCTCCTTCGGGAGTGAGCTGAACCTTCTTGGTGCTTCTGATAAAGAGTGTCTGGTTTAATTTCTTCTCCAGTACCTTGACTGACTGGCTGACTGCAGACTGGGAAATAAAGAGCTGTTTGGAGGCTTCAGAAAAGCTAAGTGTAGCGGCAACATGATAAAAAACCTTGTACAGTTCATAATTAATATCCATCATTAGCCCTCCTTATAAATATAAGGATATTCTATCACAATATTGAATGATTTGTAAAGGAAATTGACAAATTAATTGGACTGCGGTATAGTAACGGGCACAGGATTCAAGTGATGATAAATAAAGGAGTGAAAAAAATGCATGATAATTTTTACCAGATGTATTTAGACGAGATGGGAGAGATCACTCCCTGTACCGGAGAAGAACAGTTAAAGCTGATTTCAGATTTAAGAGAAGGAAATCAGGAAGCGAAAAAGAGACTGATAGAAGGAAATTTAAGAACCGCTCTGGAGTATGCCAAGGAATATGACGGAAAAGGCGTGCTGTTATCAGATCTTGTTCAGGAAGCCAATATGGCACTTTTAATGGCAGTGGAAGAATATGCAAAGGCAGGCGGAGAGAACGGATTTGACAGCTATGTGGCCGAAAAGATAAAGAAGGCTCTGGAACTGGCTGTAGAAGAAGAAGTGTCTGCAGATCAGACTGGAGAGGAACTGGCGGCCAGAGTCAATGTACTTCAGCAAATCGCCCAGACTCTTGCAGCAGAGCTTGGACGTGAAGCAACGGTAGAGGAGCTGGCGGACAAGATGAAGATGAGCGTGGATGAGATTCGGGGAATTATGAAGATGGCAATGGATGCAGTGAGTCTGAATGCGGAAAATGCAGATTTAGAGGCATTGGCAGAGATGAGTGAGATGGAAATTACCGACTCAGAAGACTACGACTACGAAGTTTAATATACCAGGAGAATAATGATGAGGATATATCTGATACGCCATGGGCAGACAGATTGGAATATACAGGGGAAGATTCAGGGAAGCCATGACATCCCTCTCAATGAAACAGGACTGATGCAGGCAGAGTTACTGGCAGTGGGTATGGAATCCAGACCGGTTAAAAAAATATTTTCCAGTACGCTGAAACGTGCCATGGCAACAGCAGAGGCTCTTGCTGGCAAACAGGAAGCAGAAATCATCCCCATGCCCCGGCTTGTGGAAGTGGAGTTTGGTGTATGGGAAGGCCTGACATGGAAAGAGATTGAGGAAAGCTATCCAGACGAATACAGACACTGGGTCATGGATCCTTCTCACGCGGCACCCCCCGGAGGAGAAAGCCAGAAAGAAATCTACGGGCGATGTAAGTCAGCAATCAGCGAGATCATCAGACAAACCGGTGGAAGAGAGGATATTGCAGTGGTTTCCCATGGGGCCACTCTTGCCTGTCTGATTTCTGTCATGCTGGGGCCGGATGAAAAGGATGAGAGCATTATAGTGGAAAATGCCAGCATCACCACCGTTCATTACAGTCCTCTCACTGAAATTTTTACTGTGCTGGAAAAGAATGATATCTCTCATTTAATGTCATCATAGAATCTGCCTATAAAAAAAGGGGAAGCCTTTTAAAGCTTTCCCTGATCTTTAATCAAACAATGTTTCAACCAGAATTTTCATCATGGAAGGGGTAGTGCGGATAAAAAGCTTGTCACGTCCGCTGCAACGGATCGATGTCTTAAGCATTTCCTCTTTCGCTGCGGCGGTATCAAAGATACCAACCATATTGGCGCAGGATTCCACAATAGAATTAAGCTGTCCAGCCTTCTGGATAAAGGTATCAATGTGGCTTTCCCTAAGCTGTAAGCAAACTTCCAGATTAGGACTCTGTCCGTCGGTCTGATACTGAGTGCTTTCAAATAAGTATTTCTGAGATAAATCTTTTAACTGCTGATCAAGTTCCATTCAATTAACGCTCCTTCGTAAAAAAATCCTTTACTACTATATTGTAAAAACTGTTTTTTTTCAAGCGGTATTATGAAAAATGACAATAATTGTCGAAATATGTCGTTTTGTAATTCTGCGAAAAGATATGGAAGATTTTGTTCCTGTTGTAAGACAATGAAAAATTGTGAATCATTTATCTTAGGTTGATTTAATCAGGCCTCTATATTATGATATGATTATGAGAAAAATGTAAGTACTTACAAAAAAGAGCATCAGGGAGGAATCTGTTAATAATGAAGGAAATCAGGGGTAATGTAATTGTCGGTCAGTCGGGAGGACCCACCGCAGTGATTAATTCCAGCCTTGTGGGAGTCTACAAAACGGCCAGGGACAGAGGGGCGAAGATTGTATATGGAATGCTTCATGGAATCCAGGGATTGCTTGAAGACCGGGTAGTGGACTTGTCTGAACATATAAAAAGTGATCTGGATATTGAATTGTTAAAGCGGACGCCCTCCTCTTATCTTGGTTCCTGCAGATTTAAACTGCCGGAGATCCATGAAGACCAGGAGATTTACAAAAAGATATTTCGCATTCTTGATGGCATGGAGATTGAATATTTCTTCTACATAGGCGGCAATGATTCCATGGATACCATTAAGAAGCTGTCTGATTACTCTATTTTAAATGGCAGCCGGATCCGTTTTATGGGAGTTCCAAAAACCATTGACAATGATCTGGCAGCCACCGATCATACGCCTGGATATGGAAGCGCCGCGAAGTATATCGGTTCCATTACAAAGGAAGTAATCCGGGATGGCCTGGTATATGACCAGCAGAATGTGACCCTGATTGAAATAATGGGGCGGAATGCAGGGTGGCTTACCGGTGCAGCGGCACTGGCTAAGTGCGAGGACTGTGAGGGACCGGATATGATTTTCCTTCCAGAGATACCTTTTGATATCGAAGATTTTATGAAGAAGATAGCAGAACTTCACAAACAGAAAAAATCAGTGGTAGTTGCCATTTCCGAAGGAATCCGGGTGGAAGACGGCAGATATGTCTGTGAACTGACAGATAACGTGGATTATGTAGATGCGTTTGGACACCGGCAGCTTACCGGAACAGCCAGATATCTTGCAAGCCGTATTGCAAGGGATACCGGCTGTAAGACCAGAGCCATTGAATTCAGTTCCCTGCAGCGATGTGCTTCCCATATGGTATCCAGAGTGGATATTACAGAGGCCTATCAGGTAGGCGGAGCAGCTGTGAAAGCGGCGTTTGAAGGTGAGACAGGTAAAATGGTAATTTTAAAACGGATCTCAGATGATCCTTATATCTGTGTGACTGATATTTACGATGTCCATAAGGTTGCAAACATTGAGAAAAAGGTTCCAAGAGAGTGGATCAATGAAGCAGGTGATTATGTGACAGAAGAATTTTTAAACTATCTCCGGCCTTTGATTCAGGCAGAACTGACTCCTATTATGACCGATGGCCTGCCAAGGCATCTGTATTGCAAAAATAGTAAGAATTGATAATGAAACGGTGCCGAAACCAGATGGTTACGGCATCGTTTTATTAATAAAAGTGATCAATGACATAAGATATATTAATTTCTCTAATTGATATGTTTTATGGTATGATATTTGTACGATAATAACAGGGAAGTCTGACCTGATAGATCATAAGGATTCTTTACAAGGAGGAAATTATGAGTGTAAGAAGAGTATACGTTGAGAAAAAAGCAGCTTATGCCGTAAAAGCAGGAGAACTGAAAGAGGAAATCGCAAATTATCTGGGAATCGGCACAGTAACGGATGTGCGGGTTCTGATTCGGTATGATGTGGAAAATATTTCGGAGGAGACCTATAAACTGGCTCTCACTACCGTTTTTTCAGAACCTGCGCTTGACCTGGTTTTTGAAGAGGAAGTTCCGGTTAAAGAAGGAGATACCGTTTTTACGGTAGAATATCTTCCCGGACAGTTTGACCAGAGAGCGGATTCTGCAGAGCAGTGTGTAAAAATTCTCAAAGAAGATGAGGAGCCGGTAATTAAATCGGCTGTTACTTATGTCATTTCCGGCGCTCTTACTAACGCTCAGACTGAGGAAGTGAAATCCTTTTGTATTAATCCAGTGGATTCCAGGCAGGCAGAAGAGACAAAACCAAAGACGCTGGTTACTGTATTTGACATACCAGAGGATGTCATTGTTTTTGACGGATTTAAAAGTCTGGAAGAGTCAAAGCTGAAGGAATTATATCAATCGTTGAACCTTGCCATGACATTTCAGGATTTCCTCCACATTCAGAATTATTACAGGGATGAAGAGCACAGAGATCCAACCATGACGGAAATCCGGGTACTTGATACTTACTGGTCCGATCATTGCCGCCATACCACGTTCCAGACCGAGTTAAAGGACGTGGAATTTACGGACGGGGACTATAGAAAGCCCATGGAAGAGACCTACCAGCGCTATCTTTCTGACCGGGAGGAAGTTTTAAAGGGAAAGAGCGGAAAGTTTGTCTGTCTCATGGATCTGGCTTTGATGGCTATGAAAAAGCTGCGTCTGGAAGGAAAGCTTGAGGATCTGGAAGTATCGGATGAAATCAATGCATGCAGCATTGTAGTTCCGGTGGAGATTGACGGTAAAGAAGAAGAGTGGCTGGTAAACTTCAAAAATGAGACTCACAACCATCCCACTGAAATTGAGCCTTTCGGAGGAGCGGCAACCTGTCTTGGCGGTGCCATCAGGGATCCCCTTTCCGGACGTACCTACGTATATCAGGCCATGCGCGTAACCGGCGCTGCTGATCCCACAAGATCCTTAAAGGAAACATTAAAGGGAAAGCTGCCCCAGAGAAAGATCGTGACAGGAGCAGCCAGAGGATACAGTTCTTATGGAAATCAGATCGGTCTTGCAACCGGTTATGTAAAGGAAATTTATCACCCCAATTATGTGGCAAAGAGAATGGAAATCGGAGCGGTTATGGGCGCAGCTCCCAGAAAAAATGTGATCCGGGAAACTTCCGATCCGGGAGATATTGTTATCCTGCTTGGCGGAAGAACAGGACGTGACGGGTGCGGAGGTGCGACCGGTTCCTCCAAGGTTCATACAGAGGATTCCATTGAAACCTGCGGTGCAGAAGTTCAGAAGGGAAATGCTCCCACAGAAAGAAAGATCCAGAGATTATTCCGCAGGGCAGAAGTCAGCCGCATCATTAAAAAGTGCAACGACTTTGGTGCAGGTGGTGTTTCAGTTGCAATCGGAGAGCTGGCAGAGGGACTTAAAATCGATCTGGACAAGGTTCCTAAAAAGTATGCCGGACTTGACGGCACAGAAATCGCTATTTCTGAGTCCCAGGAGCGTATGGCAGTGGTGATTGATCCAAAAGAAGTGGATCAGTTCCTTTCCTATGCAGCTGAGGAAAACTTAGAGGCGGTAGCAGTTGCGGTTGTAACCGAGGAACCAAGGCTGGTAATGAGCTGGAGAGGGAAAACCATTGTTGATATCAGCCGTGGATTTTTAGATACCAACGGAGCTCATCAGGAAGCGTCGGTTATCGTGGAAGTTCCGTCAAAAGAAGGCAGTGCATTTGGTAAGAAGGAAGTGGAAGATGTAAAGAGTACCTGGCTTAACCTGCTTTCCGGTTTAAATGTATGTTCCCAGAAGGGACTGGTGGAGATGTTTGACGGTTCCATTGGTGCAGGAAGTGTCTTTATGCCTTATGGAGGAAGATACCAGCTGACTGAGACACAGTCCATGGTAGCCAAACTTCCTGTGGAACAGGGAACCACCGATACGGTTACCATGATGAGCTATGGCTTTGACCCCTATTTATCCAGCTGGAGTCCTTATCACGGTGCAATCTATGCTGTTTTGTCATCAGTAGCCAAAATCGCGGCAGCAGGCGGTGATTACAAAAAGATCCGTTTCACCTTCCAGGAATATTTCCGCCGCATGTCAGAAGATCCTGCACGCTGGAGTCAGCCATTTGCAGCTCTTTTAGGCGCTTACCATGCTCAGATGGGCTTTGGCCTGCCGTCTATTGGTGGAAAGGACAGTATGTCAGGTACATTCCAGGATGTGGATGTTCCTCCAACTCTTGTTTCCTTTGCAGTGGATATTGCCAGTCATAAGCACATTATTACGCCTGAACTGAAACAGCGGGGAAGCAGTCTTGTCCTGATTGAAATTCAAAAGGATGAATATGATCTTCCGGTATATGAGCAGGTGATGGACCTTTACGGAAAATTATTTGAAGATATTAAGGCTAAACGAGTGATTTCAGCCTACGCAGTGGAAAGCAACGGTATCTGCGAAGCAGTGAGCAAGATGGCATTTGGAAACAAGCTTGGTGTAACGCTGGAAGATACGGTGAAGCCAAAACAGCTTTTTGAGGCAGGCTGGGGAAATCTGGTCTGTGAAATTCCGGCTGATAAGATGGCAGAGCTTACAATTCCTCATACCGTAATCGGTACTGTAACGGATCAGGGAGTGTTTGAATATGGAACAGTTGCAATCTCCGTAGAGGAGGCAATTCATGCATGGACAAAGACTCTTGAGGAGGTATTCCCTACCAATTCCGGTGTAAAAGAAGAAGCGGCAGCTGAGAAATTATATGAGACATCAAATGTCTATGTCTGCAAGAACAAGGTTGCTAAGCCGACTGTATTTATTCCGGTATTTCCGGGAACCAACTGCGAATATGACAGCACAAAAGCCTTTGAAAAAGCCGGTGCCAACGTGGTTACCCGTGTATTTAGAAACTTAACTGCCAGTGACATCCGGGAATCGATTGAGTGTTACAAATCACAGATCAGTAAATCCCAGATCGTGATGTTCCCAGGTGGATTTTCCGCAGGTGATGAGCCCGACGGTTCTGCCAAATTCTTCGCAGCCGTGTTTAGAAATGAGGCAATCAAAGAGGAAATTACGAAGCTTATGGAAGAAAGAGACGGACTGATGTTAGGTATCTGTAATGGTTTCCAGGCACTGATTAAGCTGGGGCTGGTACCGGAAGGCGCTGTTACAAAACAGAGAGAGGATTCCCCCACTCTTGCCATGAATACCATCGGACGCCATATTTCCAAGATGGTTTATACAAAAGTGGTTTCCAACAAATCTCCATGGCTTTCCGGCGCACAATTAGGCGGCGTTTACTGCAATCCCGCTTCTCATGGTGAGGGACGGTTTGTTGCCAATGAGGAATGGCTGGAGAAGCTGATTCAAAACGGGCAGGTGGCAACTCAGTATGTAGATGCATCTGGCTGCCCAACCATGGTTGAGGACTGGAATCCAAACGGCTCTTATATGGCGATTGAAGGTATTACAAGTCCTGATGGAAGAATTCTTGGCAAAATGGCTCATTCCGAGCGTCGCGGTGACGGCGTTGCCATGAATATCTACGGGGAACAGGATATGTTAGTTTTTGAATCCGGAGTAAAATATTTTAAATAAATGAGACAGAAAAATCAGCCTGGTCTGCGAATTGAACCCGCAGTTCAGGCTGATTTTTTGTTTATTTTAATGGCTTCTTTTCTTCCAGGAAACAGGCAGATGGCGGAATTCCCTTTTTCGCCTTAAACAGCTTACTGAAATAAAAAATATCTGAAAATCCGCATTGCAGAGCCACTTCCCCCACACTGTATTCCCCGCTTTTTAATAAGTTTTCCGCATAGTTCAATCGTATGGAAATAAGATACTGTTTAAAGGTCATTCCTGTTACTTTTTGAAAGAGGTTTCCGTAGTATGCCGGATGAAGATGATATCTTTTTGCCATCTCTTCTGTGGTTAAGTTCTCCCAGTAATGAGCACTCATATAATGAATGCTGCTTTTAATGCGGGGATCATCCTGGCTGGCGTGATTTTTGTTTAACAGCTGGTCTAATATCAGGTGAAGGATCATGCACAGAATGGCTCTTACCTTTAGCATATAACCGAAATTCTGCTGCAGCCATTCACTGTGCATCTCATTATAAAGAGCGATCAGCTGTGGATTGCTTCCGATGTGGCTGATAAATGGCAGAGGCAGCGAAACATACTCTCCTGTCTGGTTGCGGAGACGAAAGTTTGTGGCATAGCACTCAATCAGATCATCGGGGATACTGGTGGCTGCCCGGTAGCTGTTTTGAGGAATGCAGATTAAATCGCCTTTATTCACAATATAGGTCTGATCATTAATCGTATATTCGGCTTTCCCATCCATTACATAGGTGATATCAATAAAGGATGTAATACAGGGCTCAATCTTCCAGCCGGGAGTAGGTTTTCTGTGAATGTAGTAATGAAGTTCCGGTATCAGATTGTTAAAATCCAGTTCCTCGGTCATATGGAACGCTCCTTTTTCTATGGGAAAACCAAATTTAAAATAATTATTAAATTAATACAAGTAAATATTTTTAAAAAATTGTCGATTTATGCGCTTAATCGTATTATAGGGCATTGATAATCACAATACAAGTCTATTTTATCAAAAAATAATCTTTAATAATTACAAAAATCTTAAATCATTCCATTCTATTATTTTGTGCAATTTGCTATGATACACCTATCGGACGAAGCTTTGTTTGTAATGTTTTACATGGTAAAAGATGATAATTGTCGGACTGAGTACAGGAAGGAATAGGGATGTTTGAAAAACGAGATTTATGCTGGTTGCTCAAGCCGGTAAGCAAAAAACAAATTGTAACCTGGTATATGGAAGACAGGGCCCCGTCAGTGACAGCCCGGACAATTGAACGGGAGATGCCCCTTCTGTTTGATGGAATTTCACGTTCACAAAAGGAAGATGCCTCAATTATATTAAGCCTTGCAGAGGAAGCCGGCCTGGGAGATGAGGGTTATTCCATAGATAAAACAGAATCGGGATATGAGATCACAGGAAGCACACCAAAAAGTCTTCTCTACGGAATCTTTGGTCTGCATCGTCTGCTGGTGGGGAAGAATGGCAATTTCCCTTACATCAGCATTCCCGATCAGAATTACCGGATGATTAATCACTGGGATAATTTTGACGGAACCATAGAACGAGGGTATTCTGGAAACTCGATTTTTTTTGATCATAATAAGTTTCGCGGTGATATGGATCTGATCCGCCAATATGCCAGACTGCTGGCATCAGTAGGGATTAATGCAGTTTCCATCAACAACGTAAACGTCAGAAAATACGAACGCTCCTTCATCACAGGAGATTCCTTAAAGGAAATAAAAAAAATAGGAGATATCTTTACTGCATATGGAATCCGGATATTTCTTGCTATTGATTTTGCAGCACCTATCTCAGTAGGGAAGCTTTCTACAGCAGATCCCCTGAGCCCGGAGGTGGCGTCGTGGTGGAGACATACGGTAGAGGAACTATACAGCATAATCCCCGATTTTGGAGGATTTGTTGTAAAGGCCGATTCAGAACATGAACCAGGTCCGTTTACATATGGAAGAAGTCATGGGGATGGAGCCAATATGCTGGCAAAAGCAATCCGGCCTTTTGGAGGAATTATCGTCTGGAGATGCTTTGTCTATGACTGCACCCAGGACTGGAGAGACCGAAGTTTAGACAGGGCACGGGCCGCTTACGATCTCTTTCATGAATTAGACGGCAGTTTTGATGAAAATGTTATTTTGCAGATTAAGAACGGTCCCATTGATTTCCAGATCAGGGAACCGGTATCTCCTTTGTTTGGCGCCCTGAAAGAGACCAATCAGATCCTGGAGTTTCAGATTACCCAGGAGTACACCGGTCACCAGAAAGATATCTGTTATCTGGTTCCTATGTGGAAGGAAGTCCTGGATTTTGACACCAGGCATGGAGCATCAAGTCTGGTTAAAAATGCGGTCAGGGAGTATTCTCCCAATCAAAAGCTTTCCGGGATCTGTGCTGTAGGAAATGTGGGAATGGACCGGAACTGGACCGGAAATAAGATGGCACAGGCCAACTGGTACGGATATGGACGGCTTGCATGGGACAATGATTTAACTTCAGAGGAAATAGCACAGGAGTGGCTTCATTTAAGCTTTGATTTAACGGAAGATGCTTTAAAAAAAGCGTTGTCCATTCTCATTACCTCAAGAGATACGTATGAGGATTATACCTGCCCTCTGGCTGTGGGATTTATGTGTAAGCCGGGAATTCATTATGGATGTGATATCGATGGCTATGAATACGACTGCTGGGGGACTTACCACTATGCCGACAGAGACGGAGTGGGAAGAGACCGGACTGCAGCAACCGGAACTGGTTATACAAAGCAGTATTCGCCTCTTAAATTTCAAGAGTATGAAGATATTAATACATGTCCTGACCAGTTATTGCTGTTTTTTCATCATGTACCTTATACCCATGTGCTTCATTCAGGGAAAACGGTGATTCAGCATATCTACGATACCCATTTTGAGGGTGTGGAAAAGGTAAAAGAATACCAGGCCAAGTGGGAGAGCATTCGGGATGTGCTTGATGAAGACAGTTATAAAAACGTAAGAGACCGCCTGAATCTGCAGCTTAAAAATGCAGTGGAGTGGCGGGATCAGGTCAATACTTACTTCTTCCGGAAATCCGGTATTGGGGATGAAGCAGGAAGAACGATCTACAATTAGCAGTTCTTAGTTTTTTCATATAAATTAATGATAAATGAGAAGGAGGAGTTTAGAAATGGGTATGAGGAAAACAACAGGTATGATGTGTGCTGCGTTACTTGCAGCCAGTATGCTGGCAACCGGATGCAGCAGTAAGACCGCAGAGCCGGCTAAAGGAGAAACAGCAGGAAAAGATGCAGGGGGAGAGGTGGCTTTAAATTTTTCCTGGTGGGGAAATGATGACCGTCACCAGGCGACTCAGAAAGCAATTGATGCGTTTAATACCGCTCATGCAGGAAAAATTAAAGTAACAGGAGAGCCATCCGGCTTTGGTAATCTGGAAGAGACATTTGCCACCCGTTACGCAGGAGGGACTGCAGCGGACATCATGACAGTAAACTATCCATGGGTTCTTCAGTACAGCCCCGACGGCAAAGGATTTTATGATCTGGATCAGGTAAAGGACATCTTTGATTTCAGCCAGTATGATCCGGAATTTTTAAAATTTGGTCAGAGAGCAGGTAAGATGCAGGTAATTCCATATGGTCAGAATACCCTTGGATTTTATTTGAACAAGTCTGCATTTGAAAGAGCCGGAATCAAGGAGCTTCCAAAGACCTTTGACGAATATAAGAAAGCGGCAGAAGCATTTACAAAAGCAGATCCCAACTCTTATTTAATCGTCAGCCCCACATTCCGTTTTGCTGCCATCTACTATCTGCAGCAAAAGACAGGCAAGGGAGAGTTTGCCGATGATTTAAGCATGAATTATACACAGGAAGATTATAAAGATGCGCTGATCTGGTATAAAGATCTGGCAGATGCCCATGTATTCTGCTCCAGAAAAGACTACATTGAAAATGTAGGCAATGAGCCTGTTAGTATCGCTCAGAACGCTAAATTTATCAACGGCGGTTATGCCGGCGTCTTAGAATGGACCGGCGGAATTGCTTCCAATGCCAAGACCTTATCAGATAAAGGCGACCAGCTGGCGATTGCACCGCTTCCAGTAATTGATGGTGCAAAATTTGAGGGAACTATGGCAAAGCCATCTTTAACCTTTGCAATTTCCAAGGATTCCAAAAATCCAAAGGCTGCCGCAGAATTCTTACAGTATATCTTAAACGATCCGGAAGGAACAAAATTAATGGGTTCCACCAGAGGAATGGTTGCTTCAAAGGCAGCAAAAGCCTCCCTGGAAGCAGACGGTCAGATTACCGGTGTTGTAAAAGATGCTTATGACTTTACTGCCAATGCAAAAGTAATCAATAACTCTCCGATTTTTGAGAATGCCAAATTTACAGACGCATACGACAAAAATTACGAGAAATTCGAATTTGGACAGAGCAGTGCAGATGATGCAGCAAAAGCAATCTTTGATGCTATCAGCGAGGAAAATAATAGCAGAAAAAACTGCTGGTTAAGTCGTCACGCAGAGGAGTGAGATTCTTCTGCGTGACTGAATCGAAGGAGGGAGCTTTTTGAAACATAGTAAAATTGGATTGTTATATATTCTTCCATGGCTGGCAGGTATAATATTCTTAACATTATATCCTTTTGTGAATGCACTTGTTATCAGCTTTACTGATTATAATCTTGTACGGAAACCCAACTTTGTAGGATTCGCAAATTATATAGATCTGTTCCGGAATGCTGATTTTCGGTCAACTCTGACTGCTACTATAAAGTACACAATATTTACCGTACCACTTCAGCTTTCCTTTGCTTTGTTTATTGCCTATATCTTAAATTTTCAGCTGAAGGGCATTAATTTTTATCGTACTGCTTATTATATTCCGTCTTTACTGGGAGGAAATGTTGCAGTTGCAGTGCTTTGGCGGTTTTTATTTCAGCAAGATGGTTTTATCAACCGTTTTATCGGTATTTTTGGAGCGGCTCCCATACCATGGTTATCTTCACCAAATGGAGCAATGTCTGTCATTGTTTTATTGAAAGTCTGGCAGTTTGGGTCTTCCATGCTGATCTTTCTGGCGGCATTAAAAGATGTGCCACAGGAACTGTATGAGGCAGCAAGTGTGGATGGATCTTCAAGGCTTTATTCTTTTTTCCGGATTACTATTCCGCTCATTACACCCACCATTTTCTTTAATCTGGTCATGCAGATGGTAAATGCCTTCCAGGAATTTAACGGTCCCTATCTGGTCACCGGAAGAGGTCCGCTAAATGCGACTTATCTGACCTCTATGTATATTTATGACAATGCCTTTAAGTTTTTTAACATGGGGTATGCAAGTGCGGCCAGCTGGCTCTTATTTATCATTATCATGGCTGTAACAGCAATTCTCTTCGCCACACAGAACAAATGGGTATTTTATTCTGACGAAGGGAACTAAGGAGGGGACATATGAACGGATTAAGCAAGTTAGAAAGACGCAGGCGCCGTCGGAATTTAATCAGTGCATTGATACGTTATGGGATATTGACAGCAGTGGCCCTTGTGATGATCTATCCCATTCTCTGGCTGGTAGGCGCGACTTTTAAAACAAATAATGAAATATTTACGACGGTCGGTTTTATTCCCAAAAGAATAGACTTTACTCCGTACATAGAAGGCTGGAAGACGAGAACCCAGTTTACATTTACAACCTTCTTTCTCAATACGTTTCAGTACGTAATACCAAAGATTGTGTTCTGCCTGATATCCAGCACCCTGGTTGCTTATGGGTTTGCCAGATTTCAGTTTCCATTTAAGAAATTTTTATTTTCTTTACTTATGGCAACCATGTTTCTCCCGGCAGTGGTAACAAGAATACCTCTTTATCTGCTTTGGAAGAATCTTGGACTTTTAGATACTTATGTTCCATTGGTTGCACCTACTATATTTGCCAATGAACCATTCTTTGTTTTCATGCTGATTCAGTTTCTCCGGTCCATTCCCACCTATCTTGATGAGGCGGCCACTGTGGATGGATGTAATTCCTTTGAGATCCTGATTCGCATTCTGCTGCCTGCCTTAAAACCGGCAATTGTCAGCTGTACCATTTTCCAGTTTATCTGGAGCTTTAACGATTTTTTAGGGCCCCTTATTTATGTCACCAGCTTATCCAAGTATCCGGTAGCGCTGGCACTAAAGATGTCTATCGATCAAAGCAGTGGAATTGTGGAATGGAATCAGATTCTTGCCATGTCATTTCTTGCTCTGCTTCCTGCTCTGATCCTGTTTTTTGCAGCTCAGAAGTATTTTGTGGAAGGAATCACTTCTACCGGTGCGAAAGGATAGGTGTCTATGCAAAATAAGGAAAAACGGCTTATGCTTCCCAAACTGATCAGCCAAGGCTGTGTCCTGCAGACTGGAGAGAGAACAAGAATCTGGGGCCTTGCTGCTCCGGATGAAGGCATCTTACTGCGGCTTTTGGACCAGGAAATCAGCTGCAGGGCAGATGGAGACGGAAACTGGGAAGCTTACTTTCATCACTTACAGCCAGGCGGACCCTTTATCATGGAATTGTCCGGGGAATCCGGTGAGACAATTCAGGTGTCAGATGTTTATCTGGGGGAGGTATTCATCTGCAGCGGCCAGTCCAATATGGAACTGCCCATGAACCGGGTAAAGGACCGGTATCCCATAGAGTTTGAAAAACAGGGGGATGCCAGATTCCGGCTGTATAAAGTAAAAGAAAACTATGAATTTCATGGACCTTTAAAGGATCACGTGGAGGCTTCATGGAAGGAATGTTCTCCTGATACCATTGGAGAATTTTCCGCTGTCTCTTATTTCTTCGGAAAATTTATGCGGGAGAATAGAAATGTGCCCATTGGCCTTATTAATGTAAGCCTTGGCGGATCTTCTGTAGAAGCCTGGATGGGAGAAGAAGCGGTCAGTCAGTATCCGGATATGAAGAAAGAGCTGGAGCTCTGCCAGAATCAGAAGCTTTTAGAGGAAAAAATGGCAGGGCAGACAAAGGCTCATGAGGACTGGTATGAGACGGTAAGAGATTTAGAAAAAAGCATGGACTGGAACGGTAACAGCTGGAAGGAAGTGACTCTTCCGGCCTTTTTAAAGGATTTCGGACTGGATCATTTTAATGGAGTGATCTGGTTTCGTAAGCGGATTATGTTGCCTGGACATCTGGAGGGGAAGAAGGCAAGACTCTGGCTGGGAACCATGGTAGACAGCGACAGAACCTATGTAAACGGAGTTCTGGTGGGAGAGACCGGATACCAGTATCCGCCCAGGAAATACAACGTTCCGGAAGGTGTGCTAAAAGCAGGGGAAAATGAGATCCGCATCTGCCTGGTGTGTGAGAATGGGGCAGGAAGAGTAACTCCAGACAAGATTTACGCCTTATTTGCAGAGGAGGAAGTCATTGTCTTAGATGGCATATGGGAGTACCAAAGCAGGGCGGTGGGTGAACCTGCGCCCAGAGTGGACTTAATGTCCCAGAAACCGACCGGGCTTTATAACGGGATGTTGGCACCCTGTTTTCCCTATCTGGTAAAAGGCGTTTTATGGTATCAGGGAGAGAGCAATGACGAGAGACCGGATTCCTATGAGGAACGGCTGCAGCAGATGATTCTTCTTTGGAGAAAGATGTGGAAGGAAGAGAGTCTGCCCTTTGTAATTGCCCAGCTGCCTAATTTTTCCATTGATTTAGAGGACAAAAACGATGCCTGGCCAAGGATCAGGGAAGCACAGAGAAAAGCGGGCGGATTAAAGAATGTGGCAGTTACGGTAAATCTGGATTTAGGGGAAGATAACGACCTTCACCCGCTTAATAAGCGGGAGGTAGCTTACCGTATGTCGCTGGCAGTAAGGGCCATGATTTACGGGGAGCGTGTAATCTTTAGAGGTCCATGGCTCTCGGATTTTGATGTGTCAGAGCAATGGATTACCCTGATTTTTGAGACAGAAGATAAAAAAGGTCTTGTAATCCGCAAAGGAACAGGACTGGAAGAGTTTGAGATTGCAGGTTCAGACGGAGTTTATTATTCTGTGACAGGAGAAATAAATGAGAATCTGGTCCGAATCCACAGCAGTAAGGTAAAACAGCCGGTTTTCTTCCGGTACTGCTGGTCCAATGCTCCAAAGAAAGGCCTTTTATACAATGAAGCGGGTCTGCCTGCTTCTCCTTTTGAAATTTCAACGTTATCATACAAAAAGTCCCGGTCCGGCCAATAGCCAAACGGGACTTTTTGTATGAATTACTGAGAAACAGGAAGATACAGTTCCAGATAATGAATGGTTTTATCTGAATCCCCTTCTGATTCCTCTTCTTTTTGCTGTTCTGGTGCGCAGCCCATGACAGGGCCGCAGTAAGCAGATCCTGTGAGAGAATAACCCTGTTCCTTAGCCCACTCAGCTGCCTTTAGCATCTTCTCTTCATCAGGAACAAGAGAGTGGGACGCAAGAACGGTGTAAACACAGGTTTCCCACTTCAGGACAGGAAAGCGTTTCAGATCAGGATTCAGCCTCATCACTGAGGAAGTTTCTTCTGAAAGAAGAAAAAATTCGTCCCGGAGTTCCACTTGTTTTCCCTTAATTATGTATTCCTGGAATGGAGCACATAAGTCAGGGATTCCAAGGCGGTTGATCTCTTCGCAGTCCTTGATCCTGTAGTGGGTAAGAAGCGGTTTGGTCTGGTATCGGTCCAGACCCTGCTTCACGTTATCGTAAGTGATTTTCAACAGATTTAAATGCACCAGCGACTGCCGGTGAAGTTCCAGCTGTTGTTTTTCTTCTGTAATTTTTTTCTGAATCATGGAGCGGCTTGAATGAATGGAACTTTTATAAAGAATCCGCTCAATGTCTTCCAGGCTGAAATTAAGTCTGCGGTAATACATAATGCTTAACAGCCTGCTAATGTCATCATAGGTATAGCTTCGGTAACCATTTTCCTCTTTTTTCGGCTGTATGATACCCTTTTTTTCGTAAAAGCGAAGGGTATCGCGGCTTAAACCTAACCGAAGGGAGACTTCTCCAATGCTGTACTTCTTCATGCTAATTCCTCGCGTTCAGTCTGTTATTGCCACTGTTATTCTATCACAAATTGCGACAAATTTCCCTTACGGTTTTCTTTCTATGCTTACAAAATACTAACAGAATCTATACAATTCCAATGGAGTATATCTCCAGCCAGTAATTAATCTGGAGAAGGTAGGCAAGCATCTGGGGTCCTGCCATTAGCTGCCCATACCAGGGCTTTCCATAGTCGGAAGGTTTTGCCAGAAAATGCTCCAGCTTATTCTTATCAAGGAACTGTATAACCGGCGCTTTGCTGTCAGACATCATTTCCCGCACTCTGGTTATGAGAAGCGCTTCGTAATTGGTATCATAGGTTTTGGGGTAAGGAGATTTTCTCCGGAAAAGAATTTCATCTGGTAAAAGTCCCTTGCCTGCCTGACGAAGGAGGTTCTTCACCACTCCGTCTCTTGTCTTCATATCCCAGGGAACGTTCCATACGTATTCAATAATCCGGTGGTCTGCAAAGGGAACTCTGGCTTCCAGCCCGGAATACATGCTGTCCCGGTCCATACGGTTTAACAGTGTCTGCATAAACCAGCGCAGGTTCAGATAGGAAATCTCCCGCCTTCTGGCTTCTGTTGGACTGTCTTCTGCCAGTAAGGGAGTCTCAGCAACTGATTTTTCATAGGTTTCCATTACATATTCATCCATATTTAAATAATTTAAAAATTCGTCATTCAGCAAGGACTTACGGGGCTGCAGATCCATGGTCCAGGGGAATGCATGGGCTTTAAAACAATCTTCTCTGTGAAACCATGGATAACCCCCAAAGATTTCATCGGCGCATTCTCCAGTTAAAGTCACCTTATTATGGGGTTTCACCATGGAACAGAAATGAAGCATGGAGGAATCAATATCTCCCATAGCAGGCAGATCGTGGGCCATAACGGAATCGTAAAGCCGGTCTGCCTGGGTCAGATTGTCACACTCCAGATAGTGATGGTCAGAATCCAGAAACTTTACCATCAGATCCACAAATGGCCGGTCCTGTGAGGGCTGAAAAGCACTGGCTTTAAAATACTGATCGTTATTTACAAAATCAAAGGAAAAGGTATTTAGCCTTCGGCCCTGTTTTTTCAGCTCTGCGGCACAGACTGCAGACACAATGCTGGAATCCACGCCTCCTGACAAGAAGGTGCAGATAGGCACATCAGAAACCATCTGCCGTTTAATGGAGTCCGTGACTAAAAATGATGTTTTTTCTATGGTTTCCTCGTAGCTGTCCTCATGGGGACGGCTTTCCAGCTTCCAGTAGGCTTTCAAATGGAAGCCTTGCTGAGAGCAAAGAAGCATATGCCCTGGCAGCAATTCCTTCATGTCTTTGAAAACTCCGCAGCCCGGAGTGCGGGCAGGTCCGATGGAAAATACTTCATTTAATCCCTTTTTATCCAGGTAAGGACGGATACCGGGATAGGCAAAAATCCCTTTCAGTTCGGAGGCAAAGATAATTTCATCATCCCGCACGGTATAAAACAAGGGTTTTACACCGGCACGGTCCCTGCATAAACAGAGGCATTCCCGGTACGGATCCTGTATGGCGTAGGCGAAGATCCCATTTAGCTGTCTGGCAAAATCAGGACCATATTCCATGTAGCCGGTAAGGATGACCTCTGTGTCGCAGGTAGTGTCAAAAGAGTGGCCTTTTTTAATTAAATCATTGCGCAGTTCTTCGGTATTATAGATTTCTCCGTTATATACAATGCAAAACGTTTTCCCTGCTTCCGTTTTTTTCATGGGCTGGCTGCCGTTTGTTAAGTCAATAATGGATAAACGGGCGTGGGAGAGTCCTCCATGCTCAAACAGCCAGGTGCCGGACGCATCCGGTCCCCGGTGTCTTTGAATGGCAGCCATATCCTCCAGCACGTGGGTGTAATAGGATTTATCTTTTAAGTAATCCCGGTTTGAGTTATAGAATCCGGAAATTCCACACATAATGACTCCTCCTTTGGGTGAATCGTTTATAAGAGAAAACAGGCTACAAGGAACGTTGCGGCAAATCCGATGAAAACGGGCAGCAGATTTTTTCTGGCAAGTTCCAGAGGATTGACGCTGCATATGGCTGCGACAGGTATCAGTCCCCAGGGAACGATGGTGCCGCCTCCAACGTAAATTGCTGTGATCTGTCCCAGAGAGGCTAAAATGGGTACTGAGGCATGAACAGCAGAGCCCAGAGTTCCTGCAAGAGCGCCGGTTAAGGGAAGACCGGAAAAGCCGGATCCATCAAGACCGGTGAGACTTCCAACGGCCATCTGCAGGACTGCGGCCATATATTTGTTAAGAGGCGTATTGCGGGCCAGCCAGATTGCCCAGTCATTTAATATGCCCCTTTGGAACTGATCACCCAGAATATGAGAAATTCCGTCTCCTCCTAAAAAGAAAAATGCCCCGATGATTATAACGGGAGCAAATATCCGTATAGCGAAAAGAAAACCGTCGGTTACATAGAGGGTGACCTTTTCCAGCGCATGAACTCCAAAACCTGAAAAAGCGCCGATGCACATGATAAGGACTGCAGTTCCTGAAACCAGACTGGTAGCATCGCCTCCCTTTAAATCAAAGACAAGCATCAGAATGATATCGGCAGCAAAGAGCAGGGGGGTAATAAAAGCCATGATAATGCCGGAAAGTCCCGGCTTGTGCTGAGGCTGTGTATCCTGTATGCTTACCTGGCTGCAGCATGCGGAGATTTGTTTCCTGTTTAACACATATGCGCTGACTGCGGTGACAATGCCCATAACCAGGAAAAGGGGGCGGCCTTTTGTTAAAATATCGGAAGCGGAGATAGAAGCAGCTCCTGCGGAAATGGAAGGAGCACCCTGAATGACCAGGTCATAGCTTAAGGCAAAACCGTGTCCGAATAAATTCATTGCCATGGCGGCTGCCAGCGGGTCCAGTCCGGCTTTTAAGGCAAAAGGAAGCATAATTGCGCCGATTAAAGCCACGGAAGGAGAGGGCCAGAGAAACAGGGAAAAAAGAAACATGGTAAAGCCCAGGATCCACCAGGTAACCGAGGGCGATCTCATCACCCTAGACATGGGAATCATCATGATGTAGTCACTGCCTAAATCCTTTAAGCATTTTGACAAAGCGGTAATTAAAGCAATGGTTGCAATAATTTCCGTAAATTCCTTTGCTGCAAACACAATGGCCTTAAATACGGTCATAATACCGCCGGTTATGGTTCCAAGCCCCACGACGCCAATCAGGAATAAAAAGGCGATGCAGACCAAAGGAGTATCCCGCCGTAAAATCATCACTGTGAGTATTGTAAGAACGCCTGCCAGGTAAAGGTAATGCAAGGGCGTAAGCACCAGATTGGTATCAATCATAGGAATCACTCCTGGGAAATAATATAATCTATTGTATGAGGCAAGGGAACGGCCAGTGTGATTTTTTAAGAGGAACTTGAATTTTTCAGTTCAGGCTTTTATACTGGATTCTATAAAGGAGATATCTTATGCAGATTATTTCGGTTCATATTAAGAATTTTAAGTCAATTGAGGACATGGAGATTACGGACATTGAAAATGCCCTGATCCTGGTGGGAAAGAACAATACCGGAAAAACAGGAATCCTGGATGCCATAAGGGCTGCAGCCAATGGGTATGATGTAACAAAAGAGGATTTTAACGAGAAAAAACAGAAAATCGAGATTATTATGACTCTGGCAATCACCCAGGAGGATTTAGAATTATTTCACCGCGCGGGAATTGTCAGTCAGTATAAGCGGTTTGATACCTGGCTTCACGATTTTATGACAAAGCTTCCTTCTTATCAGGAAGGAAAATTATCCTTTACCTTTCAGGCCAGCTGGAACGGAGAAACCAGGTTCTTTGACGGTTATCATAAAAATAACCGGTATATCAAAGAAGTCATCCCCAGACTGTACTATATCGATTCCCAGAGAGAGCTGAATCAGTTTCAGAATGATCTCCTGCTTTTTCAGGAAGATGACCAGCTGTCCAGGCTAAGAAATCATGTCTGTATCTTTGACAGTGCCAGAGCGTGCAGCCAGTGTTTTCAGTGTATCGGACTGATTAATCAGAAGAAGCCGGAAGAACTGGCAGTGTATGAAACAGCCAAGCTTTTGGAATATAAGATGTACCAGCTGAATTTAAATGATTTTGCTGCCAGAGTCAATGAGAATTATAGAAAGAACGGCGGGTATGAAGAAATCCGTTTTTCCCTGGTCTGCGATCCCAATGAGATGTTTAAGGTGACGGCAGAAACCTATCATGAGGAACGGGAGAAAACAAGTCCCATCAGTAATTTAAGCAACGGCATGAGAAGTTTATACATGTTGTCCCTTCTGGAAGCATATACAGAGGATGGGAAGAGAATTCCCAATATTATCATTGTAGAGGATCCGGAGATTTTTCTTCACCCACAGCTTCAGAAGGCTTCCAGTGAGATCCTGTACCGTTTATCCAAAAAGAATCAGGTTATTTTCACCACTCATTCCCCCAATATGCTGTTTAATTTCACCAGACGGCAGATCCGGCAGGTGGTTCTTGACCGGGGAGGATATTCGGTAGTTAAGGAGAAAACGGATATTGATGTGATTATAGATGATCTGGGGTACGGTGCAATCGACCTTTTAGGTGTAAGCTTTGTATTTATAGTGGAAGGAAAGCAGGACAAGAGCAGACTTCCCCTATTACTTGAGAAGTATTATTCGGAGATCTATGACAAAGAAGGAAATCTGTCCAGAATTTCCATCATCACCACCAACAGCTGTACCAATATCAAAACCTATGCCAATTTAAAATATATGAATCAGGTTTATTTACGGGATCAGTTTCTGATGATTCGGGATGGGGATGGAAAAGATCCGGAGGAGCTGGCGGGGGAACTGTGCCGGTATTACGATGAAAGGGGCAGGGACGAGATTGACCGGCTGCCTAAGGTGACCAGAAGGAATGTGCTTATATTAAAATATTATTCCTTTGAAAACTATTTCTTTAATCCAAAGATCATGGAACAGCTGGGAATTGTGGAGAGTGAGGACGCATTTTACCGGATATTATTTTTAAAATGGAACGAGTATCTTCACCGGCTAAAAAGCGGAAAACAGTTTCTGGAGGCAGTGGGAAAGAACATGGAAAGTCCGGAAGAATTAAAGGAGCATATGGAAGAATTCAAACTATATATGCGCGGCCACAATCTGTTTGACATCTTCTACGGACCCTATAAAAAACAGGAGGGAGAGATTTTAAGAAGATATATTGATCTGGCTCCAAGAGAGGATTTTAAAGATATACTGGATGCTACGGACCGGTTCGTATATTTTGAAAACAGAAAAATGTAAAAATAAAAAAAGGCAAGAAAGTGCTATTACTTGGACAAATAAAAGCACGCTTTTTTACGTCATTTATATTATAATCAGGGTAAGAGATTTTACCAGGAGGTAAGAGGATGAATTATCTGATAGGGATCGATGTGGGAACATCGGCAACAAAGACCGTTCTGTTTGATGAGAAAGGACAGGTAGTGGTTTCAGCCTCCAGAGAGTATCCGCTTTACCAGCCGGAGAATGGCTGGGCGGAGCAAAAGCCGGAGGATTGGCGGGATGCAGTTCTGGAGACGATTTCCCAGGTAGTAAAGGAATCCAGAGTTTCAAAAGAGGATATTAAGGGAATTGGTTTATCCGGTCAGATGCATGGTCTTGTCATGCTTGATGAGAAGAATGAAGTGATTCGCCCCTCCATTATCTGGTGCGACCAGAGAACTGGTGCGGAGGTAGAAGATATGCTTTCCATTATGCCCAGAGAACGGTGGATTGAGATTACCGCAAACCCGCCCTTAACTGGCTGGACAGCAGCCAAGATCTTATGGGTTAAGAAGAATGAGCCGGAGAATTACAGCCGGTGCAGACATATTCTTCTGCCCAAGGATTACATAAGGTTTGTACTCACTGGAAACTACGCCACAGAGGTGTCTGATGCCAGCGGTATGCAGCTTCTTGATGTACCAGGCAGATGCTGGTCAGAAGAAGTTCTTGAAAAGCTGGATATTGATCCGGCACTTTTAGGTAAGGTATATGAATCCTGTGAAGTGACTGGCACGGTTCTTCCTGAGATTGCCGGGAAGACAGGTTTATCTGAGGAGACTAAAGTAGTCGGCGGAGCTGGAGATAATGCGGCTGCGGCAGTAGGTACCGGTGTGGTTAAGGATGGAACTGCCTTTACGACAATCGGAACCTCTGGTGTGGTATTTGCCCACAGCAGCCAGGTTACCATTGATCCCAAGGGAAGAGTTCATACCTGTTGCTGCGCCGTACCAGGTGCCTGGCATGTGATGGGGGTTACCCAGGGAGCAGGTCTTTCTTTAAAGTGGTTTAAGGATCAGTTCTGCGGGGATTATGTGAAGGAAGCAGAAAAAGAGAAGATTGATGTCTATGACATTATCAATAAAGAGGTTGCACAGGTGGAAG
>SVDT01000029.1 GCA_015057775.1 Paenibacillaceae bacterium
TCTGTCCTCATCCATCATCATAAACGCAGTCATATGAGACACTCTTGCTGCCTGTTCCATGCTATGAGTTACGATAAGAATTGTATATTTTTTAGCAAGCTCTTCCATTAATCCCTCAACCTGCATGGTGGATTCCGGATCCAGCGCACTGCAGGACTCATCCATTAACAAAACTTCAGGCTCTACAGCCAATGCACGGGCAATGCAAAGCCGCTGCTGCTGTCCTGGGGAGAGATCAAAAGCGGATCCCTTCAGTTTATCCTTCAGTTCGTCCCATAAAGCCACCTGACTTAAGTAGCTCTCCACAATCTCATCAAGACGGGCTTTTTGCTTTATCCCATGATGTCTGGGGCCAAAAACCATATTATCATAGACGGACATGGGAAATGGATTCGGCTTCTGGAAAACCATGCCCACTCTTTTTTTCAGCGCAACAACATCCATACTTTTATCATAGATTGAAGTATCATCAAGCAGAATTTTACCTTCAACCCTGACTCCCGGTATGGGGTCATTCATACGGTTAAACAGACGCAGAAGTGAAGATTTACCGCAGCCTGAAGGACCTATGATTGCTGTAATAGCGCATTCCTGAATATCCATTGTGACATTTTTAAGAGCCTGGAAGCTGCCATAAAAAAGGTTTACTGCATCTGTCTTTATCTTGGCTCTCTGCCCAGACTTTAATATAAGATCATCCATACGTTTGTCCTTTACTATACTTTGATTTTACAACTTCTTTACACCGATTATTAATTATACATGAATTGAGAAAAGTTAAAGCATTATCTATGTGAATTATACGTAAAATTTTTGTAAAATTTTTTTTGTTTCAAAATACCATAAATTTACTAATAGAATGCCTACTGATGTATATACTGCCCAATTTCCTGATTTTTTTATGTTTTTCGATCCATTTTTAGAGATTAAAATTCATTTTCTTAATTTTCTTTCGTTTTTTATAAAGTATGGAAAGAGTAAAATGTAAAAAAAGAGAAGCATTTGAGCGCCCCTCTTTCTTCATAATTAGATTGTTGGATTATTTAACCTGTATTCCTGCAGGTAATATTGATTTCTAAAATGTCCATAGTAATATTTTTTCATTAAGTCCAAATCCTTTTTGTACTTCTCAACCTCCATGGCACATACTCTCATCCATAGAAGCCTGTCTATGGATACAACTAAAACATTTCCTTCATCCACAGCATCCTTAAGAAAAAAATCATAGTCAATCAGTGCAATGCTTCGCCAGATCTCAAATTTATTTATGATAAAGCCTAAATCACCATAAATATCTTTTTTGTTATCCGGATACTTTTCAGAAAGAACTCGATAATCATCTTGTGAAATGATTAAATCAATGTCCCTGCCTGCCTTACGCATTCCATAATATTCCATAGCCATGCCGCCTATTATGATTGGTTTTTTTATAAAAGACAAAGGAATCTCATTCAGAATTTCATTTACATCTATAATCACTTGATTCATTTTATTTTTCACCTCATATCCCGCAATACAACTGCCCTACCATTACTCTTTCCTTACACCGGTTACATTACCATCTTCATCTGTAACATATCTGCCCTTTGTCATATCCAGTATCACATATTTGTTATCCCATTTATCGAGGATCACTGCACAGCGTCCGATCGGAACATCAAACGGACCATATTCTACTGTTCCGCCTGCTTCTTTTATTTTTTCTATGGATTCATCCACAGACTCCACCTTAATATCAACAAGAACCTGTTTTCTCAGGGATTGTAAAACGATCTCAGTATTATCATTCTCCATTCCCAGTCCAACCATATCCTCATTCCGCCAGAGAAGTTTTAACCCCATGCTGTCACAATAATATTGTATTCCTTCATTTAAATCAGAAACATAAAACTCAATGCAATCAATATTTTTAAATATCTTTGCCATGGTAACACTCTCCTTTCCATTTTTTATTACATAATTGGAATCAATAACCGAAACCTGTTCACATCCGGATCCTGAAAGATTCCATCATAAACTTCAATAATGTCGTTGTCTTCTAAGGTATACCCCAGACTTCTTGCGTAACCAATTGCACCAGCATAAGCATCCGGTGTGCTAATACGATCAGGAACACTTGCCTGAAAAAATTTTTGGGGTGATATGAATTTCTTAGTCATACCAGGCGGTATATCAGTTCCAGAATCAATACCGATTGCAGCCATATAGGTAAAACCTCCATTCCTGCAGGTTTCATGTTCACAAATACCATACATGGTCACTTTATCTTGTATCAGTTGGATTTTTTCCAGATATGCTAAAAATTTACTCCATAATTCGCCTATGGCTCCGTCACTATCCCACTGTACAGCCCTGCACTCCAGTCCGGCAACTACAAAGCCTTCGGTATGCAGCAGGCTAAACTTCATTTGATTTTCATCCTCCTCAGATTGATCGCTTATCGCTGTCAATCTTTTTAAAGGCACTGACGTAATACTTTCACGGTACTTGCTTGGAGACATTCCGTACACTCTTCGAAAGGCCCTGGTAAATACATCGTGGGATTCGAAGCCATATTCAAATGCTATACTTACAATAGATTTATTACTGTCTACCAAATCATTTGCAGCCAGGGATATCCTTCGCCTTAATATGTAAGCTCCCACGGTATCCCCCGTCAATCTTTTAAACAGCCGGTAAAAATGAGGTACTGAAATACCAACTTCCCGTGCTATATCATAGTAGCTGATATCTTTGGTTAAATTTTTTTCAATATAATCCATAGCTTTTTGAAGAGACTGTTCCTTCGGCATACTAACACCTCCTTTTATAATAATAGCATTTATTTGAATTTTTTCTCGACTATTCTTATCAAATTTTGTCCACATGCACAGAACTGTACGTCCATATATTTAAAAAGGCAAAAACCGTCTTTCGTGGGTTTTTGCCTTTGATTATTTCAATTACTGTTTTTTCAGTATTCGTGCTAAGCTAGTCTCATCTAATAAGTTTACGGTCTGAAATTTACCTTTATAGAACACACCCCAGTTATTGAAAACGCAGGGCAGTTCTTTTGCTTTTTGCAGCGTATCCACTGGAATGACAGATACCGGAATTTCATTTATATCGCAATACTTCTTTACCGTCTCAAGATTTTGATAGATATAGGGGCATTGCATATCATAATAAATGGTAAGCTCTTCCTTTTCAATTCCCTTGTTTTTAACACTTTGAGCGAACCTGGGAGATGTTCCGTCAAAAGAAAGGGCAAGTAATTCATATCCCTGTTCAGTAGTATCAACAACTTCAAAACCAAACTTTTTCGCGAAGGTCTGGTCAGAAAGCCAGGCTTTCTGCTTATTTGCTCCAAGCATACAAATACCAGATTTTCCATTTTCCCTGGCATCTGCAATGCAATACTCCATCAGCGCTCTCCCATACCCCTTTCCTTTGCAGCTCCCTGATACCCATAAGCAATACACATAATAATAGTTGTCACCAGTTACGGGAACCCAGGCGGTTTCCAGAGGAGCGTATTCAATAAATACAGTTGCCTTTTCATTTAACTTTCTAAAAACGTGTCCTTCCTTTAGCCGTTCTGAAAGCCATTGCCTCTTTGCTTCATTTCCGGGATGTGTCTTTTTACTTCGGATAATGCAGCATAAATGCTCTTTTTCAAGGTTTTCTGCTGTCAGATTTACAAAATCATTACTCATGTTTACCCTCCTTTAAAACCGCCTTTATTCGTCTTACGCCTGCCGAAGAAGCCTCTTCTTTAACAATTTTAAATAAGCCTAACTCCCCGGTATTGCCCGCGTGAGGACCACCACAGATTTCCAATGAATAACCGGGAATGGAGTACACTTTGACAGTTTCTTCGTATTTATTTGTAAATACTCCCACCGCATTTAATGCATAAGCTTCATTAAGATTCATTTCCTTCATGGATATTTCTATTTGTTTATCAATTGCTTCATTAACAATCTTTTCTACTTCACTCAGTTCTTCTGGTGTCACTTTTCGATGAAAAGAAAAATCAAACCGAAGTCGTTCAGGGGTTATATTACTGCCACGCTGGGAAACCTCATCACCAATTACTTTTCTTAACGCAGCGTTCAACAAATGGGTTGCTGTATGAAGTCTGGCAGTTTCCATACTATGATCCGCCAGCCCTCCTTTGAATTTTTCTGCCGCCCCTTCTCTGGACTTGTTTTGATGGGCTGTAAACTTTTCCTGAAATGATTCCATATCAACTGAACGCCCTCTTTCCCGGGCTAATTCACAGGTAAACTCGATTGGGAAGCCGTATGTGTCATATAACTTAAATGCTAACTCTCCGCTTAAAGCGGTGTTTTCATCTGTTTTTTCCAAATATTGATCCGCTTTTTTTAATCCCACATCCAGGGTTTTTAAAAACAAATCAGTTTCATTTTGTAATTGCTCTTTAATAAATGTTTCGTTATCGGCTAATTCAGGATATGCATCCTTATATTGCCGGATAATCACTTCTGCCAGATCACATAAATAATTCTGATTAATTCCCGCTTTTTTAAAGAGCCTGATCATTCTTCGAATCAGACGTCTTAATATATAGCCCTGTTCTGTATTGGATGGGCATATCTTTTGAGGATCACCCAAAATGAAACAGACCGCTCTCATATGCTCGCAGATAATCCGTTTATCTCTTATAGACATTTTGGCATCTGAAACTCCAATAATGTTGTTTAACTGCGTCATAACCGGAATAAACAGCTCTGTATCGTAAACATTGGTTTTTCCATTTAATATTGTCAGGACCCGTTCCAGCCCCATGCCTGTATCCACGTTTTTCTGCTTAAGTTCTGTGAAACTTCCATCTGCCTCTTTATTAAATTTCATAAATACATTGTTCCATATTTCAACGTATTTTCCGCATTTGCATGCAGGTCCGCAATGATCACTGCATTTTGGTTTCCCCATATCATAAAATATTTCCGTATCGGGACCGCATGGTCCTGTCTGTCCAGGGGGCCCCCACCAGTTCTCTTCCCGGCCATAAGCGTATATCTGAGTCTGCTTTAATCCTTTGCTCTTCCAAATGTCTTCCGTTTCGTTATCCCGAGGCACTGTCATGTCTCCTTCGAATACAGTTACTGCAATTCTCTCAATAGGTATATTTAAACTATTTGTTAAAAAATCAAAGCTCATGGAGATTGCTTCCTCTTTAAAATAATCTCCAAGGGACCAATTTCCCATCATTTCAAAGAATGTTAAATGGGTATCATCACCTACCTCATCAATATCCCCTGTCCTCAAACATTTTTGAATGGCAGTAAGACGTCTTCCCTGTGGGTGGCTTTCCCCTAATAAATAAGGTACCAGGGGATGCATTCCCGCTGTGGTAAATAAAACTGTCGGATCATTTTCTGGCAAAAGTGAAGCAGACGCGATTACTTTGTGCCCCTTTTCTTTAAAAAAATCCACGTACATCTTCCTTAACTCACTTGCTGTCATTAATAATACTCCTTTCATTTATTTACCCAAAACAAAAAGCCCTAAGCCGACTTGTTGTCAACTTAGGGCGAACGATTATGTCCGTGTTACCACCTAATTTCAGATTTCTCTGCACTCTGTCAATACGGGTTATTTCCCATATTGCTTCCTAAATAACGGTGGAACTCCGTTGAAGCCTACTTAGATCTTTCTGTTCGGTTCACAGCTCCGTGACTGCTTCCATATTAGATCAATGAAGATTCGCACCAACCATCTTCTCTCTGTGAGATCCCTAATACTTACTATTTCACATCATAGCCTTTTTGTTTTAAGTTTTATTAAAAATAACATACTGTGTCTGCAATGTCAACTAAAATAAGCACTATACCCCTGAAAAGTTTACTAAACGAAAATAACTTTTATATTTGCTCACCAGACATTACTATATCCTCTTCCTTGACACCGGAATACATGGCATCACAATGATTTAAGCAAGCCCAATAGCAATCCCCATATGACCAGTGCCACCATTCGGTTGGGTAATTGATAAATCCTGCTTTCTCCATACATTCAATCAGGATATTACGATTTGCTTTTGCATCCTCGCTAATAAATTGAGAATATAAATAAGTTAAGTTTTCCGGTTCATAAGGAATATCATTAAACCCTGTTCCCATGTCCACTTCTATCCCATCTTTTAATAATGTTATATCGATTGCCCCTCCCGTAGGATGCCCTGCCACTTCAATTGGGGCAACATATTGGCAGGTTAAACCATAGATTTCATCCTGGCTCTTTAATGGATATTCAGATTTATAGCTCTCATACGCTTCTTCAAAAGACTTTTTTTGACGGGAAAGAGGCCTGTATGCCTCTTTCACCAAAAACTGATAACCAGCTGGTAAACTGTCAGCTGCCATTTTCAGTCTGTTTATTACTTCTCCCCGTGCATAGCAAAATAAGTCGGACTTGCTTGATATCTGACTTCTTGACTCATCAATGAATATATCTTTATGTATATTTCTCAGGGTTACCATTTCTTCTTTGTTGTCTACGCAGGTAACATTCATAACTCTTTCATCATTTAAAAGTATCATGGTCTCTATCCTTACTCCATCTTTTCTCTATATTTACAATTTCATTCATTACCATAATTTCATTCATATATTATCACATTTTCTGCTTAATAATATATTCTCAATACAGCACCATACCGAAGCCAGGCAATTTAGGTCATAGATTCTATCCTGGCATCTCTAACCATAATAAAATCCCATTGCTTTAAATGATTATAACTCGGTGCCTTAAATCCAGCATCAAGCGATTGCATTATAAGTTCATCAGGATATATCCTTCATCCATTGATAAAATTCCTCCTCTACAAAACAATCGAATGGCTATAAATAAAAGTATTATTAAGAGTATAAATTTAAATATCTTTAACAGCTTCTTTCTCATCATCTATACCTACGAATTCGTGCAATTAATTTATAATTCTTTCCATACTATTAAATCAGATGAATGGGAGAGATACTCTTTGGTCAGTGAGTTCCATTCTTCTTCAGAAACTTCTTTATCTTCCATCATAAATACATCATAATCGGCACTTTCCGTCTTTTCACTTTCATCAACGCTGTGATATTTAGAGAAATTTACTTTCGAAGACTCATTTCCTTTGGAGTCCAGAACTAAATAATAGTAATTAATATGAGTCGGTGCTGCGCCATCGCGTTCGTATAAGATCACTCCGTTGTTTAGCGGAGATTCATAGTCAGGACCAGAATACCATAAAATGTTCTGTCTATCAAGATATGTAAAAATGAGATAACTTCCGCCAGCTACAGGACGCAGATGAAATTCCGGTATTCCATCCCCATTCATATCAAATATATGCAGAGGATTCATTACTTTTTAAAGATGATTCTTCCGCAGATGCCTGTGCAGAATCACTGTCAGAGTAAACCTGTTTATTAAGTTGTCAAGTTATAAGCCATTTAAGTCACAATACAGCCCCGCCAAAAATTTGGAGGGGCTGTATTCTACAAGCTTAAATCTTTCCCTTTATTAAATCTATTAAATACCAGTAAGGATACAACGGTTAAGGCAGTCAGTATGGTAGACAACGCGGCTGCCGTTCCATAATTACCTCTGACCACTTCTGTATATACTGCAACGGTCAATGTCTTTGTCTTTCCAGTATACAAAATAATCGCGGTAGACAATTCACTGATCATAGTCACCCAGCTTAGGATTGCTCCGGCCAGAATTCCTGCAGACATCATTGGTACCGTGATGCGAAAAAATGCCTTCATCTTAGAAGCACCCAGTGAAATGGCTGCCTCTTCAATGCTCATGGGTATCTGCTGCAAAATTGCAACTGAAGAACGAATCGTATACGGAAGTCTTCGTATAATCAAAGCGATTACCATAATTAACATGGTCCCGCTGATTAACAAAGGTTTTTTATTAAATCCATTTAATAATGCAATACCAAGCACAGTACCTGGCACTATGTATGGGATCATGGATAAAATGTCAACTGCGTTTGTCAGTGCATTTCTTCTGCGTACCACCAGATATGCAATTACAACTGCCAGAATAACAATTACAATTAATGCAAGCACCGGGATAATAATCGTATTCTGAATACTTTTACCCAGTTTTCCAAATGCAGTCACATAACTTTTTAAAGAATATCCCGATGTAAATACTTTTCCCTCCGTTTTCTTAAATGAAGTATAAATCACATAACATTGGGGTAAAACAGCAATTCCAACAATCAGATAAGATAATAAATGAATGATCCACGAAATACCTTTGGGTGCTTTCTTTTCTTCCATTGGATGCAAAGCATTCAATGAAAATGACTTCTTATTGGATACATACTTCTGTGCCAGAAATACGACAGTTGTAACTACAATGGCAATCACCGCAATTGCTGCTGCAAAACCATCATTTCCACTTACCTCATTGATGAACTCTGTGTATAGAACTACCGGGAACGTACGATACCCCTCTCCAATCAGCATCGGTGTACCAAAATCTGCAAAGGATCTCATAAATACCAAAAGTCCTGCTGCCAGTAATGTAGGTGTAATTAACGGCACTACAACCTTGAAGAAGCACCGAATGCCTGAGCATCCTAAATTTTCTGATGCTTCAATCAAAGAATTATCTATATTTTTCAAAGCTCCCTTGGCATATAAAAATACAAGTGGGAATAACTGCAATGTCATAACAAGCACAATACCTGTAAAACCATAAATAGGCGGTATGTTAATTCCTATGCCTTTGAAAAATTTTGTAACAACACCACTTCTTCCCAGCAACAAAATCCATGAATACGCGCCTATAAATGGTGCAGACATAGAAGCTACAATAATCAGAATATTTAATAATGATTTTCCTTTTATCTTAAATACGGAGAACAGATATGCCATCGGTGTTCCAATTGCCAGCGATAATAATGTTGCAGCGATGGATACCTTAAAACTGTTAAACAGGGTGTCAAAATAGTAACTCTTTGATACGAACTTTGCAAAATTAGCCATTGTGATGGCCCCTGTCTCACTGTCTATTACAGACTGTTTTATTAAATAAGCCATAGGGTAAATCAGAAACAGCAGATACAATGCAATTGTAGCAAGCGTAATCAATCCCCATACATCCATACGGAATTTGTTATTGTTCTTCATAAAGCCCGCTCCTTATCAGATTCGTATCACCTTGTTTATTAAATACATTGATTTTTTCTTTCTTCACCTGCAGCATCACCTTCTGCCCCGGCTGCAGTTCTTCTTTTATGGAAGATTCCTCTACGATCTCCACCGTATCCCCGTCCTCCAGCTCAATGCTGTAATGTGTATTCAATCCTAAATAGGTGAATTCCTTAACCGTTCCTCTGATACCCATCTCATGATTTTTACAGATCACAAATTCTTCCGGGCGTATGGAACACAAAACCTCCTGATTTTCTTCATTTTTTAACCCAGGAAGTTCTACCTGATACCCATCCTTAAATACAATCGTACCGGCAGCTGCCTTTGCCTCTATAATATTTGTTCTTCCGATAAAGGTTGCCACAAAAACGTTACATGGTCTTTGATAGATGTCTCTGGGAGTTCCTATATGCTGAATCACCCCATCTTTCATAACAGCAATGGTATCACTGATCGCCATTGCTTCCTCCTGATCATGAGTTACATAAACGGTAGTAATCCCAACGTTTTTCTGTGTATGGCGAATGACGCTCCGCATCTCCAGACGCAGTTTTGCATCCAGATTTGATAAAGGCTCATCCATCAGTAATACGTCGGGGGATATAACCAGCGCTCTTGCAAGGGCAATACGCTGCTGCTGCCCGCCGGATAACTGATTTGGCATGCGGTTTGCATATTGCATAATCTGCATCAGGTTTAGATACTTATCTGTTTCTTTCTTTACTGTGTCTTTTTCCACTTTTCGGTTTTTTAATCCGAATGCTACATTATCTCGCACTGACAGATTGGGGAAGATGGCATAATTTTGAAACACCATACCAATATTTCTTTTACTTGGATCCATCTCATTGATACGGGTATCATTAAACAAAATATCTCCCCCTTCAATGGAATTGAATCCTGCAATCATTCTGAGTAATGTTGTCTTTCCACAACCAGAAGGACCAAGGAGCGTAAATAATTCCCCATCTTTTATCTCAGCATTCAGCTGAGGAATTACAGTAGTATCTCCATATTTTTTGACCGCATTATTAATTGAAATTTTGCTCATTTATCCAACCTTACCCTCTCCAAAAAAGCTTTATTTACTCTGTAAATCGGTGAAAATTTCTGTGTATCTGTCAACAATTTTCTGTTTGTTTCCGCTTACATATGGAATATCCTCTTCTATTACTTTTATTTCAGAAATAGGTTTCATAAAGTCACTTGTCTTTGCATCTTTGATAACCGGTCTGTTTGTTAAAGTACTTCCCCATATATTCTGTACTTCATTACTTAAGATAAAATCGATAAATAATTTGGCGTTATCCATGTTTTTTGCACCTTTGATGATAGTTGCTGATGCTGGAAGATATACGGTTCCCTCTTTTGGATATACGATTTTAACGGGTGCGCCATCTCTTACAAGCTGTGCACACGGATCTTCATAGGAAAGCCCTACTACATATTCTCCATCTGCAACTCCTTTGTAAACTGCAGAGGAGCTTTCACAGATTTTACCATCTACATTGGTAAACAGATCTTCTACGTATTTCCACGCTGCATCATCTTCATAGCCTCCCATTGCCAGCAGCATATTGGTAAGCTGTGCGAAAGCGGAGGAGGAATTGGCCGGATCAGCGGTGGCAATCTTCCCTTTTAACTCAGGATTTAACAGGTCTTCGTAGCCATTGATTTCTATATCTCCAATCAGGTCTGTATTCACAATTAATACGCTGCCGTCTAATACGTTACCTGCAATAAAACCACAGGTATTTTTGTAGGCATCTATCACATTGTCATTATTGGCGGATACATATGGTTCCCAAAGATTCTTATTGTCATATGCCAGTGACCAGGAACCGCCAAAGAGGATATCTGCGTATGGATCGTTCATCTCTGACTGAATTCTCTTTACCAATTCACCGGTGCCTGCCTGGATTACTTCTACATTGACTCCATATTTTTCTTCAAACAGTGGAATGGTGGCGTTCATAAGTCCTTCGGAGTTAGGGGAATAAATAACCAGATTTCCGCCTCCCGGTGCCGCTTTTGCTGCGGTTGTTTCTTCTGCCGCTTTTGTTGTTTCAGTTTGTGCGGCAGTCGTTGAATCAGCCCCTGTGCTTGCGCAGCCTGTAAGAGAGACTGCCGTTATCAAACCCATTAGTAACCCAATACCTTTTTTCATTATTTTGTTCCTCCCATAAAATATTGTTTTTTAGATAGCTTTATCATATAAGATCTGCAACCTGTTTCACACTCTTTATCCCGAACAAATGGAAAAAATACCGAACAGTTTTGTCCGGTATTTTATAACACTCGATTCTGATATTCTTTGGCAGAGCACCCGATATATTTTTTAAATACGTGGTTAAAATATTTGTAGTCACCAATTCCACAGAGGAACCCCACCTCTGATATGACTGTATTCTTGTTTTTTAACATTGCCAGTGCTTTCTGTATCCGAAACCGGTTCAGGTATTCAATCACGGTTGTTCCTAACGCTTTTCGAAATTTCTGGTTAATGTATCGTTCTGAGTAATGCAGTACCTCTTCTAAGTCAGATAATACAATTTTTTCCTGATAATGTTCTTCTATGTATTGTAAAATCTGCTGTATGACCGGATCCAGACTTGTCTTTTCTTCTATCAGAGAAATGCTCTCCAGTTCTTTTGTTTTTTCATTGCGCTCCCGTAAATAGTGTATATTTTTAGATTCTAACACTGCCTGTTCTAAGGCTTCCTTCATTTCATCCATATTTAAGGGCTTTAAGACGTAAGTGGATACCCCATTCCTGATTGCCTCCATGGCATACTCAAAATCCGAATATCCGGTAAGAATGATTGCAACATAATCAAACACAGTCTTTGTATTGGCAATCATCTGCAGGCCATCCATGACCGGCATATTAATATCTGTGATTACAATATCCGGTTTTAACTCTTCGATCAGCTTTTTCCCCTCTATTCCATTGGAAGCTTCCCCAACAACGTAGCTGTCACAGCTCTCCCATGGAACGGAAGCACGAATTCCTTTTCTGATGATGTCCTCATCTTCCACTAACAACACACGATACACAATTTTCTCCCATCCACAATTTTAATACAACCCGGAAAAATTCATTTTCCTGACTCTCAATTATCATTCCGCTTTCTTTTCCATATTCCAGTGAAATTCTTCGGTTAATATTTTGTAAGCCATTATGTCTTGTATCTATTTTCTCTCTGTTTGTGATGCTTTTTAACATCTCAATCGTCGCTTTTGGCTGTCCCGCTCCATCGTCTTCTACCACCAGATACAGATATTCCTTCTGCATATAACCGCCTATCTTAATATGTATGTCTGTTTTCTTCTGGAACCCATATTTAATGGAATTTTCTAATAGTGGCTGCAGTAGAAGCTTGGGAATAAAGAACTGTTCACACTCATTTTCAATCTCTATTGTATAATCAAACCGTTTTCCAAAACGAATCTTTTGGATATACAGATAATCCTCAATATAAACCTTGTCCTCCTGAAGAAGTACCTTCTTTTTCGTATTGTTGATACTGTATCTTAAAATATGCGTAAAACGTTCAATCATGTTCTCCGCTTTGATTGGGTCTGACATAATCAGATATTTAATATTATCCAGAGTGTTATAGATAAAATGAGGATTCATTCTCTCTTGAAGATTCTGCATCTCCATCTGTCCGTTTATCTGTATTAATTCAACATTTTTATGATTCAATTCATTAATGCTCTTTACCATTTTATTAATCTGCTCTGCAATCTCTTCAAACTCATCGCCAGTGCGCAGTGTAATCTCATGATTGGTATCTTTTTTTCGAATAATGCGGATTTCTTTTACTAGAAGTTCAACCGATTCCGAAGTCTTCTTTGACATCACACCCAGCATATGAAAAAACATAATGGTCCAGACAGCACCTAATCCAAGGATTGTAATAACACCGATTAACAGATAAGCAGAATTTTCAGGTGAGTAAATAAAAGAATAAATACAAATATTCTCATTCTCCTGATCTTTGCCTCTTCTGAAATAACGATTTCCATTTATAGTTACATATTTTCTGCCATCTGTTCCAATGTATTTATTTGCAGTGTTTTTTCCGATCAGACTGTTGTTGGAGCAATAGATAATATCACTCCTTTCATTGGTAATAATCGTATCATACTGCCCCTGTGTCAGGCAATTATTCCAATCTGTATTTTTTAAGTACGCTGCTACTGTTCCGCAGTAGGTTTCCTGATCGTATATGGGCAGCATCATCAGATATTCTGATGCGTCAGCTTTGAAAAAATAAACTGTGGTATAGATACCGGTCCCATTTTCTCTTGCATTCTTAGCTGCAATCCGATTAAACTCCCTCCTGTGAAGATTCATTTCCTCTTCAGAAAAGTTCGTCATAACAACTTGATCTTCCTGATTAATCAGGATTAAATTAATACCTACCTTTGCCTCTACATTATATTTGCTGATTAAATAATTTATATCTCTTGGGTTTTTCTCTTTTTTAATACAATCCAGGAAGCTCTGCATATTTTCTTTCTCTTCTAAGAAATTCACAGTTGAATGATATACATCGAAAAAATTCGTGCTGATTTCCTCCAGATGTCTCTCACTGTTCACTTCCTGACTCAAGGTATTAATGATAATGATAGCAACCGAAAAAAACAAACAGCCAATAAGAATGATAACGACAATTCTTGTTGATACCATTTTCTCCAGTTCTTTTTGAAATTTACTTTTTTCTGTTTTCATTGCTCTTTTATAATCCATGAGTTCTTCCTTAACATTTCTTCTGACAGGCAATATTACAATCTGCCCGTTTCTGATGATCCAATCAGTGCATAATTATTTTATCATAACTTTAATGGAAAATAAATTAATTCTGCTGTGAGATTGATACTGTATTTATCGTTTTTCCGATACAGCTGCTGTCAAAAGTATCTCCCCTAATCATTAAAACAAAAAAACGGATAGAAAAAATGATTGCATTTTTTCTATCCGTTTTTTTGCCTGTACATTTCATGATCAGATTATCCAGATTCCTCAGGATACAACAATTAATCCTCCATCGGATTACTGAAATTCAAACTTTGTGATCGCAGCAAAACAAGCCTTTGCACCTGCGATTGTATCATCGATAATATCTATAACTGCTTTTTCTTCTTTGATAAGTGGTGCAATTTGTCCAGCCATAACTGCTCCATGTTCCATATCCCCCTCAGCCATTGCTCTCTTAAGAGAACTTTCTGCAACGGGGCGAAGTATTTCTGCCGCTGCGACTTTTGTATTCTCAGCCTCGATCTTCTCCATCTCATCAGAGAGTGCATTTTTAAACTGTCTGCAAGGCTCACCGGTTGAATATCCCGTAATTACTGTTGACATATCTCCAGCTTCTATCACACTTCTTTTTACATTAGGATGTACGGTTGTCTCCTTTGATGCCATAAAAACAGTTCCCATCTCAATTCCCTCTGCACCAAGAGCAATTGCTGCTGCCATCCCGCGGCCATCAGCAATTCCACCAGAAGCTACAACCGGAATAGAAAGTTTATCCGCTGCCTGAGGAACAAGTACAGTTGTTGCTTCAACAGTTGTATGTCCGCCGCCTTCCCAACCCTTTACGATTACAAGATCGGCTCCTCCTATCTCTGCATTCACTGCATCCGCTATATCAGAAGCCTTTACAATAATCTTGCTTCCAGCTTCATGCCATTGTGAGAAATATTTCTTACAAAGATCCACATCCAGTCCAAGTAATGTATCTGCATAAACTACAGGTGGCTTTAGATTTTTAATATGTGTGGTCAGACGATCCAGATTTTCAGGAATCATAACTGTATTAATTCCAAATGGTTTATTCGTCAGTTTCTTT
The DNA here is from genome assembly GCA_015057775.1 of Paenibacillaceae bacterium. GTDB lineage: Bacteria > Bacillota > Clostridia > Lachnospirales > Lachnospiraceae > Lacrimispora. Next base: position 15,032 of record SVDT01000029.1, read on the forward strand.
GTTTCCTCAACCTGTGAAATTAAAAACTCATCTGGCGCAAATCCGACACCTAATACTCCAAGTCCTCCTGCATTCGATACAGCCGCAACAAGTGGCGCTGTTGAAATCCATGCCATTGGTCCCTGAATGACCGGCTTTTCAATTCCTAAAACGTCGCAAACTCTGTTTCCCATCTGTAATATCCTCCTTTGGTTTTGATTATTATTATTTTAACAAGCATAAACACAACCCAAAAGACAGAATCACAAAATGTGTCGACCTTTAAGATTTCTTATTTTCAAGTAAAGAAAGCAAACCTTTCTCCTGGCAGTCTTTAATTACTCCATATACGTAACTAATCGTGAAATCCTGATAATTATAGATCCACCATTTTACGGTTGCCATTACATTAGCTGCGTATAAATCTGCAAAAAAGTTTGTCTGACCACCATTTTTCATTTGAATATTCTCTTTTTCCAAAAAATGACAAACTGTCTTAGCAACAGATTTCTCCATAATTTTATAAGGATGAAACTTCTCCTCCTGGATATTCCATAATGCTTTTATCACTTTCTCATGTTTACTTAAGTTTTCGAACGCTTTCTGAAAACCCTTTACTTCATCCTCTTTTCCATTTTTATCTAACGAATCCATAAAAATTTCAATATATTCATCTAAAAAAGTATCGCAGATATCATATATCAATTCTTCCTTAGAACTATAGAACAGATAGAAAGTGGTCCGGTTTAAATCTGCTTCTTTTGCTATTCCTGCCACTGAAATTTTTTCATACTCCTGATTTTCCAATAGTCGAATCATCGCCTGATGCAGTTTCTGTACTGTTACAATTGAAGACTTTAATTTTCGTTCCATGACTGATTCCTCCTGTATCATATCATAACTGATCTGATCTCAAAAAGAAATTATCTTTTTCTGAACTCCCCTGGCAGCAGACCTGTGTTTTTATGGAACAGCTGCGCAAACCGTCCTGCATTGGAATAGCCAACAGTCCGAGCAATCTGCCCGATGGTCAGGTCTGTGTCAGACAGCAGTTGCTCCGCATGACTTATTCGCCGCTGCTGTTCCATAAGGTATCAATAAATGTACAAAAACCTCCTGTCTGCTATACTTTGAGCAAGCAAACAAGAGGTTTTAATCCTATTTTACATAAAGTTGCATTGGGTACGACAGGTATTCCAACTCATCTAATTTATCAACGGTAACATACCCGGTTGGGGCATTTAAAACACTGGGAATGCGATTTACAATCGTGGCACAGGTATGCTCAACAGTGGCGGGTTTTGATACATAGAATGTGGTATCCGGTTCCCCTATGATCTTCCAGTCACACATGTCGCCATCTTCTGGTCCGTATACTTTGCCAATACACTGTGTTTCGATCACAGGACCCTGAAATGTTTCTGTTGTTACTACAGCACTCATACCAATACAATGCCCCTTTGGAATGGTTCTTCCTAATGTTTCGGAATATAAGTCGGTGTCATAAAAATAAGGTACACATTTCTGTGATTGTGACTTAATGGTCCAGCCCATCTTGGAACAGAGAGCTTCATTGGAGTTCCATACATAGCTTGGTTCCAACGTTTCCGGATGTGCAATCTGCGCTTCAAATTCATCCGGTGTTAGTCCGGCTCCATGAGCTTTTGCAAGTGCAAGTCCATAATCTTCCACATTGTAGCTTACAGCTCCTTCAATCCGCTCAATATTATGTACACCACCAGCCACGCAGCCAATCATATTAATCCAGTAAATATCCTGCATACCGGCACCTACTACTGTACAGTTGTGTTCTTTAGCCAGTTTATCTAATTTGTTAGTAAGGGCAGCCGATGTAGTCCATGGATAAATTGCTTCTTCACAGGTGGTGATTACATTTATACCACGTTTTACACATTTCTCAAAATATGGGTAGACATCTTTCATGAAACTGAATAATGTAACCACTGCAATATCAGCGTCACATTCATCCAGCACTGCGTCTGCATCGCTGCGAATGGGTACGCCAAGCTTAACACCCAGTCCGGCCCAATCACCTGCATCCATACCCACAACATCTGGATTTACATCAATTGCGCCCACAATTTCTGCACCCTTTTCGTACAAATACCGCAGGATGTACTTTGACATTTTTCCACAGCCATACTGAACAACACGAACTTTTTCATGATACATAATGATAACCTCTTTCCTATGATTTTTTGAGGATTATATGAATCCCATATCAAAAGTATAGAGGTTATAATTACTATAATGTCAAGAAGTAATTGACACTTTATTAACAAAATTTTATGGGGATCTGCAGCCGTAAATACATCCCTCTCTCATCATGGCTTATGATGGGAAGTTCCGTAATCACTTCACATAAATAATCACCGTTTATCTGGTAGCCTTTTGATTCAATCTGCTCTAAAAGACGCTTTGCATACTCTTTCTCTTTTTGAAAGGAATCGCAGTAAATACAAAGGTAATTATTAGCTGGGATTTTGTAGTGAGTTCATCTGCCAAAACATCATGATCCACGAAGACAAATACCTCGGTTGAAATAAACCGGCTCTGAATCAGATTTTCCTGCCTTAATATTGTACCAGCATTACAGAAATAGATCTGAGGCAGGTGAACCGCAATAAGACTTTCTTTAAATTCCCGCAATATCTTTTCATATGTATCAATATCATAATCGTAGATATTTACTTTGGAATCAATAAAATACATGGTTCTGCTTCCGATATATTCTAAAAGTATGGTCCCATCCTTGGGAGCGCTTTCGTATCGCTCCAGGCTCTCGATGGTACGTTCCACCGCCCTCTTCTGATATTTAAGTTTTTCAGTTTCTTCCTCTATCTGGCGCTGTTTCTGTCTCAGAATATTCTTAATGTTTGGAATGTACAGGTTATCAAGCTGTTCCTTAATATCTTTCAGCTGCATCCCCAGTGATTTCATATATTGAATCATATCAAGCTGGGCACTTTGCTTAATATCATAAAATCGATAACCGTTTTCATCATCCCGGCTTACAGGAACCAAAAGCCCCATTTTATCGTATAGCCGAAGTGTCTGTTCTGTAACATTGTTTAGTTTTGCCATCTGTCCGATTGTTAGCTGCATGATTTACCTCCCCTCCATGAATTCAATTATATTTCAAAAACCTTATTGTAACAATAAACTTTTATGCTGTTTGGGTATAAATTTATTTTATATTATGGTACAGTTATTCTAAGATATTTTTATCGGAACCAATGTTTGGAAAAAAAGTCGGGTAATGTTCTTATCCAAAAGCTATAATACAAATATAACTTGCAAGTTATAGGAACAGGAGTAAACAGATATGAATTATTACCAAAGGATCCAAAAGGCAATTGACTTCATAGAAGATCATTTAGACCAGGCGATTACCATAGAATTATGTGCAAAGGAAGCATGCATGAGTATTTCAGGATTTTACCGCATGTTCCTGTCAGTGGTTGGCTACAATGCCAAAGAATATATTCGGATGCGAAGATTGACAGCTGCATATTACGACTTATTGCAGACAGAGGAAGGGGTTCTTTCAGTCGCCATTAAGTATGAATACAATTCTGCTGACAGCTTTACCAGAGCATTTAAAAAACAATTTGGAATGTTGCCTTCCAAGGTAAAATCTGTTTCTTCACAACATGGCATCAATGAATTTGTGAGGTTAAATATAATGGAGAAATATTTTGAGACAGGGAATAAAGAGTTAGAAGAAAAATATCCGGATATTAAGGTAATCAAAGAACTGGAAGATATGAAAGTCGCTTGCTTTACTTATTACGGGAAAGATCCCGAACATCATGCGTTTGAGACAATGAAAAAATGGGCGAATGAAAATGATGTATACTTCCATGATGTGTCCTATCGAATCTTTGGATACAATCATCCAGATCCGTCTAATGTCGATGATTCTGAAGAGATATACGGCTATGAAGTCTGTGTGACCATATCGGAGGAACAGTTCTTAAAACTTAAGGATGTTCCTGCCGATTTTGTAAAGGGTACATATGATGAAGTAAAACGCCGGATATTACGGGGTGGTAAGTATGCTGTCATGTCAGTGAAGCGTGATGATACGGGTGATATTGGCAGTAATATTATTGCTGCCTGGAAACGGTTTGTTTTATGGATTGGGGAAAGCAAATATTTATGGGACGGAAGTCAGTATCTGGAAGAGCATCTTGGTTTTTCTGAAAAAGATGATCACATTGGCGGCGTAGATTTATATATTTCAATAAAAGATGCTCCAAAAGATAATAACTCAGAAAAGATCAAGGAGGTAATTCCTGCCTGCAGAGTTGCCGTTTTTCGATCAGATGGAACAGACAGCGAGAAAATTGCCCATGAATGTTGGGGAAAAGCATTATCTTTCGCCAATGAAAACCATTTAGATGATAATACATGTAAAATATATCAATACAACAAGGGTTTTGATAACCGACCGCCCTTTTTTCATATTATTATGATTACATTACCTGAAGAATTTGATGAGGTTAATTGCAGGTCAGCGGATTCCGTTATATTTGATGTGTTTCCTGGGGGTGCTTATATGGCGACTGATACATCACTTGAACACCTTAGAGAAACCTGGATGCTGATGGAAAAATGGCGTAAAGAAACAAAAACAAAACCAGCGAAACATCAGTGGGTTGAGGAGTGGTATCTGGAAAATTGGAGTTTTCCTTATAAAAAGATAAAAGTACTTTACCCAATTCCTTAACAGATCCAGAAACAGGGGCGAACCGTTCGCCCCTGTCTCTAACTGCTTAATTAATTCCCCCGTTTTCCATATCAGTCTCATTAACAAAATCCATGTGGTATAATTTCTCCCAATGATTAATGTTTAATGTTCCCTTGGTGAGATGGATTGCTAAATAGCAGCAATTCTCGTCCTTTTCATTATTTGCCATGTCATACCACTCAGAAAAGGCCTTGCGTAATTTCGTTCTCAATTCAGCATTTTTCGGGTCAAGCACCCAGCCAAGGTTTTCAGCGACTCCATTGGCAGTAAACATCTCCAGGCATCCCGCAACCGAAACCTCCTGGTTTTCAGCGATCTGCTGCATTTTATGTGACTGTCCATTGGTAACAACATAGAATGTACGGTCTTCATAATAAGCGTCCACACTGCGGACAACAGGACGTGGTTTTCCATCAGCGCCAGGCTCCAGTGCTATGGTAGCCAGCGATATCACATTGTCTTTCCCGTTTCCAAATTTTTCTTCCAGCAGCTTTAGTCCTTCCTGGTACATACTCATTTTCTTTTCCTCCATAATAAAAAATTATATATCATCCTCGTTTTTTAAACGGAATCCATAACTCCGTATAAACGATATCAGATTTGCTTTTATAATACATTTCAGGAAAGAAACCATCGGCAGTTAAACCGTGCTTTTTCAGCCAGAACCGGGTGTATTTCATTGCTTTTCCCATATCAGCCACCATCTGATCCTTGTTTTCCGATTCAAATCCACATACCACATATTCCCGTGATGGAAGCTGCCAGCGAATAAAATTATGGTCGGTATCTTCCTTATTAATTTCCGTACCTATAAAATAGCTGGAATAGCCTTCCGGCGCATCTCCCTTAAACGAAACACCAATGTGACGCCCCTCAGGGAGACGGGGAATATTGGAAAGTTCTTTGTAAAATCGGTGCCAAATATCGCCAACCATATCAACACCGGTCTTTTCGCCAAGCATTTTACCAGAACGAAATGCATAATAGCCTATTACTCCCAGAAAATCTATTGGTTGATCAAGAAATTTACGATTCATTTCAAGAACTAATCCATCGCTGATCAGCGGTACCCCTTCATTGATTACAAGATAACTAAGTAATAGATCAGGTTTTTCAAAGTTTTGCAGACTAATACGGTTGCTTCGATACTGGGATGGGGTAATCCCATAGGTCTTTGTAAAAGCACGGGTATAGGTTACATGACTTCCAAAACCGTAATACAACGCAATGTCTATAATGCGATTTTCCCTGCTGCGCAGCATCACTGTAGATTTTGCCAAACGGCGCAGCTTAATATAATCCCGAACCGAAGTTTTTACCAATCGTGTGAATAATCTCTGATAATAAAATGGTGACAGCCCGGCAATCTCAGCCAGAGTATCGATTTCAATTTCTTCCCCAAGATTTTCTTCAATATGATTCAGAGTTTTTTGAATGGATTCCCATGCGTGCATATTGATTACCTCTCTCCAAACAATTTACCACAGACTGAAAAAAATTGCTTAACCGTGTCTGCCCTTTTTTAATGTTCTTAGTTTTACTTTTGATCTTTGATCCAGGCATCTGCCTTTTGTACCTTGGCAAACGTCCCGTCCAGTGCTGCCATATATGCACACTGAGCCAATTCTGCCGGTACTGTAGTTTCACGCCATACCAAATCTCTCGTTGCACAGGCATCTTCAATTAATTCAACAGAGTATCCGTAATTATTGGCAGATCTGACGGTTGTATCAATGCACATATGCGTCATCATACCGCACACAACCAACGTATCAATCCCTTTTTCCCCCAGCTTATCGTTCAGGCCCGTACCCTGGAAACTATCAGGTCTATGCTTAATTATGATTTCTTCTCCGCTCAATGGACAGCACTCTTTATAAAATTCAGTACCAGCAGTCTCTGGTATAAAAAATACTGCACCCGGGTTTATACTTATGTGTTTCACATGGTAAATCGGCAAATTGTGCTCTCTAAAAAATGTTAGAACTTTACTCGCCTGTAATGCCGCTTGTTCTGGGTTAACCAGTTCATACTTTCCACCCTTAAAATAATCATTTTGAATATCTACCAGAATCAGACCAACGTTCATAATAACTACCTCTTTTCTCATAATTATATAGTTTCTTACTGAAAGTTTACGGCTGATAAAATAAAAAGTAAATTACTTACTTTTTGGTAGGTATCTGATTAGCACAGATAATACCTTTTTGCTCAAGCTGCTCTGTCTGTCCGTGATCTATCATATAAGCCACAACTCCTTCAATTGCTGAATTAACATTTTTTCTGAAATACCCTGGATTCCATGCTTTAATTCCGAAAATGTCTGTGTCCCTTTCCTTAGTTGAAATATTAATATGGTTTTCCATTTTCCTTTTACAAAATCATGGACTAACTCCAGTGGGCAAGTATAATTCTCCCTGATTTTCATACACGTTTCCTCATTTTATACGCTTCAGATTTAACATATTGGAAATCACAGTAGTAACACCCGCAATCAAGCTTCCAATCCCCCATACACTGCCCCATAATGAACCTGCCATTCCAATCAGCACCAATCCAATACCTATAACAAAACCAATAACAGAACCTGCCTTTGCTACCCGTTTCGACGGATAGACTCCTCTCGCAGCATTTTTCGAAAACTCAAATACTTTCGCGTTATGTTCCTTTAAATTAAATTTTTTCATCGTATTCTCCTATTCAAATATATCGTCAATTAAATGATCCAGCATAAAATCAAAGACATCAAAATGATTGCATACCAGCTTATCCTTACCCGTAATTAAGAATAGCAATGAAGCCATGACAGACAAAGCTTTCTCTTCACTGATACGAAGTTTCAAAAAGGGCTTCTCAATCATTTGCTTCGCTCCATAAAGACTATCAAAAAATATACTTTGCTTTTCTTCCTCAGAAAGTTTGTTGATAAAACTTGTAAAGTCTGCTTGTGAAGTGTCATATAAAAAAGGGCTTTTATCATATTCCGCATAAACTGCCTTTAATGCCTTCGCTACTCCATATTTATTTTGTTCTTTTAATAAAATTGATTCAATCAGTTCATATAATTTATTTTGAATCACACTTAAAGTTTCCAAAAAAAGAGCTTCCTTTGATACAAAAAAGAGATAGAATGCACCTTTTGAGATACCGACTTTTAAACACAATTCATCAATGCTGGTTTTTTTATAGCCATACTTTTCCCAATTTTCTTTGCATGCCTCAATCAGCTTTTCACGTATATTATTTTTTTCCTGCTCACTAAATCCTTTTGGCATATTCCCTCCTTCTTGTGACTATATTTATTTTTATAGTCATATATATTTATACCTGATATAAAATTGTTTGTCAATGGGTCATTATGGCATTACGCTGTATAGGCACTGGAAATATACAGCAGACTATGGTATGCTGATATTTTATTAATACTATTTCTATCAAATACAGGAGGGTTTTTATATGCAGTATGGACCAGATCCCAATGCCATATATCCCAATGAGGCGATCAAGAGTGTCTGCTATATTAAAAATGTGGTTACACGCCCCAATATAATCATTGGAGATTACACATATTATGACGACAAAAACGGTGCTGAATCCTTTGAAGAACACGTGACTCACCACTATGATTTTATAGGAGACAAGCTCATCATCGGGAAATTTTGTGCCATAGCAAAGGGCATTGAATTTATAATGAATGGTGCGAATCACAGAATGAACAGCGTTACCACCTACCCCTTTAATATTATGGGAGGCGGCTGGGAAAAAGCAACCCCAGCACTGGCAGACCTGCCGTTAAAAGGCGATACTGTGATTGGCAATGATGTATGGATCGGACAGAATGTAACCATAATGCCTGGTATTCACATTGGAGACGGAGCAATTATCGGCGCTAATTCTGTTGTAACAAAAGATGTTCCTGCTTATCACATTGCAGGTGGAAACCCGTGTAAAATACTGAAAAAAAGGTTTGACGATGAACTTATTAAGCATCTTCTCAAAATTAAATGGTGGGATTGGTCTGCGGAAAAAATATTTGAACATCTTGATGTTCTATGCAGTGGAGATCTGAAAAAGATTATGGAGATAAAACTTTAAACGTATGAGTATAACTATAAAACTTAAAGAAACAGCCTTATAAACCTGGGCTGTTTCTTTGAACTATTGCGTTCTTTTTAGATACGCTTAATAAATTCACTAGAAAATTCAATCGTTTCAGCAGTCAATTTCTCACATGCATGGGGTGGATCATTTTCACTAAAGCCGTTGGGACGTAAATCGAAGCATTTCAGTGAATGATATCTATCTGTAAACTCTTCAGCAAATTGATAGCAAATCCCGGCTATCTCAGAATCAGATTTTCCTTTCTGACTGAAATAAATTCCTATAAACATCAAAGCACCTTCAACCAATCCACATTGAGCTCTGTAACCTCCCGCTCCATGCAGACCTATGGCAGCGTTTAACGTCTGTTCTTCCAGACTAACATGAAATAATTCACATAAACAGGTTAACGCTGTTCTTGCGCAGTTAATATCATATTTCCAATACAATTCATGTACCCTTTCGTTTATCGCTGTTTCCATTTTAGCCACCTCGGATTTAAATTTTTATCTAGTATACCACCAGATTAAGGTTTTGTATTATTTTAACGACTAAAAAGGAGGATTATTTTATCTCTTAAGTCACCTGGCAGTACAATCAGCAAATTATAAATCTTCGGTACTGCAAGTGAAACATTATTCACCGGATACTGTGATATTTAATTTTTTAATTTTTCCATTATAAAGTGTAAAATAGAAATCTAAAGGAATGGGGCTTCCTGAAAAATCACCTGAAATGGCAGCAGTGACAACCGTTTCACCATTTTTTTCTGCATAATTGGTGACTTCGGTCATAACCTTTGCGTCCCTGTTTGCCTCCAGAATATGTCTGCTGACCGCTACTGGTCCATGATATGTCTCACCTTCATCTACCAGCATTGAATCCTCTGCAAAGCATCCGGCAAGCAGGTTTTCATCAAAAATATCTGAGGCATGATAATAGGCGGCAATCGGCTGCGGCAATGGAATTGCCCTGCTGTTAGAGGAAAGTACATTGCATAGCCGTGTGATTTTATCCCCTTCCATTGTAAAATGAAAATCAAGGAATAATGGATCAGGCAGACCAGCCTTGTTGTATTCACCATCACATTTTGCAGTAACAACAATTTCTTTGGCATCTTGAACGGCATTTATGACATCCAGTCTTAAATGTACACCAAAATAATCGTGGTCACTCCACTCTTTAATGTCTGGTTTTCCATGATATTCTTTTCCTGCGTCCATTACAACGGCATTCTCATCAAAAATAGAAAGAAAGGTGGCTGGGTCACCCGCGTTCGTTGCCTGGAAATGTGTCTCAACTGCTTTTGGTAATTGAAATTTATTGTTTGTCATAGTCATCCTTCTCCTTTATACTGTGCGGACAATTCCGCCATCAATTGTATGTTCTGCACCCACAATGTAGGACGCACGATCTGACACAAGAAACGCAGCAAGTTCAGCTACTTCCTCCGGACGTGCTGTTCGCCCTATGGGGATTCCTCCCAACGAATCCATTAAAATCTGCCTTGCATCATTATAATTGCAGCTACGTTCCTGTGCCATCCGCTCAATGAGTCTCTCTGCTGCCTTTGTTTCCGTAAAACCT
>SVDT01000030.1 GCA_015057775.1 Paenibacillaceae bacterium
CACAAAAGCTGCAATTACTGCTGGAAATAAAGCCGTATACTGCAAAGAACCCGCGATTAAAACTTCAAGTGCAAAGAAGCACGCGGCAATAGGTGTCTGAAACAATCCAGAAAATCCTGCCGCCATACCTGTTACCAGAAATACCTTTGAATGGGATACCATGTTCAGTTTACGGCCAACCCAGTGAGATACTGTTGCACCAATCTGTACCGCCACACCCTCACGTCCGGCGCTGCCCCCAAAGAGGTGGGTCAGCCATGTGCCGACTACTGTAAAAGGGATCAGCCGCAGAGGAATTTCATCTTCCTCTCCATGACCCACTTGAAAAACCAGCCCCATTCCTTTTATACATTTTCCTCCGAACAAAGAATATGCTTTTGCTATGATTACTCCTGCTACAGGTAAAAATAATATAAGGGGGAAGAAATAGTGTTCCCGGACATCGGTTAAAAAAAGCAGCATTTTACCAAAGCCTGCATCAAGTGCACCTACTACAGCTCCAATTACCACTGCGCATATCCCTAATATAAAAAGCTGCCTTATATTTTTCAACTTTTCTAAAAGCATTGTAATTTTTCTCCTTAACAAAAAAATAACTGACCACTTCTGTATATTTAACATAAATATACAGAAGCCATCAGCAAAGTGCGGTTTGAATCCAACGATCCAGGGAGAGCTTCATTCCCAGTCCAATAATAGTACTAAGTTTACTTTCTTTTTCAGACCTTGTCAAGTACACTCCTGTAAATAACTGCAGAAAAACGGTAGAATCCTGTTTATAAATGTGGTATGCTCTGATAAAGTAAAAATGAAACCGCCTTAGTATAAAGGAGATTAACGTTAATGATTTTTGAGATAACTGATACCATTCATGAAACCGATGAAAAATATATTTTTGAAGGCTTGCTGGAATATAATTTAGAAAGAATTGAAGACAAGAATCCCAGGGATCTGGGTATCTATCTTCCAGATGAAACAGGCAGAAAAATTGCAGGGTTAATCGGTAGCACCCATGGAAACTGGCTGTTTGTAAAGTATCTCTGGGTAAGCAAAGAGTTGCGTGGAAAGCAGATCGGAAGTAAAATTTTAATCCAGGCAGAAGAAACCGCAAAAGAACGTGGGTGTAAGTATTCATTTTTAGATACATTTAGTTTTCAGGCGCCTCTGTTTTATAAAAAACATGGATACAAAGAAGTCTTTACATTAGAGAACTATCCAGTAACGGGAAAGCGCTATTATTTCACCAAATCTTTATAAATAACAATAGTACGGCAGGAAATCCCGTGGCACACAGCACCGGGATTTCCTTGCGTCACAGAAGTGTTCCTTTTTTATTACTTTACCAATCCTTTATTTTTAGCATAATCACAAACAAAGAACGTGAATGCAAAGATCAATAATATGAATGCTGACAGTAAATCCCATATATCAATTAAAGGTTCAGATATCATTCTTGATAATATTATATTTATAATTAACATGAATGGAATGGATAACAAAAAAGTTATTCCTCCAGCAACTAATTTTCTTTCTCTTAAGCGATTGAAAATCACAAATAAGAGCCATAAGTACGCTGTCGAAATAATTGCCATAATTACACCAACTGAAAAAATAGCATTAACTTTTATAAGGCTTCTCAATATAAATAGATATGGAATGATAAAGATACTTACTGATATCAGGCTTCCATTAATTCCCTTTCTCCCTGATATAATAATTGGGAACGATACAACCCAGGTAAAAATAATGGAACTAATCGGAATGAGAGACCACGTTAAATCACCAGATATTGCAATATCACAAATGGCGCACACTATTATTCCTATTAAAAGAGCTATTGAAAACACAATTGAAATAATCATATTTTTACTCATGTTGTTTTCATCTTTTCTTTTTAGCGCAATTAAATTTTCATCTGCTTTTTTTTCATAATTTTCCGTAACAACTACCTCCCCGCTTAATAAATCATTAACTGTAATACCTAATATTTCACAAAGTTCTAACATTATAGACGAATCTGGCATACTTTTTCCTGTTTCCCATTTAGAGACAGCTCTGTCTGTAATATTAAACTTTTCTGCTAACTGTGCCTGAGTCAATTTTTTCTCCTTACGACATTTAGCAATAAATTTTCCAATTTCAACCTGATTCATCGCAGTGCTCCTTTCCTCTCGAACTTTACACCTTTTGCCGGTGATATAAACGAACTATAAGTTGAATTATGGCAACTCAACCTATGGTTGGGGAGTAGTTTTCTATAAAGTCCGCTCTTTATTCTCAGTTTAGCATATAATCATGCAATCTAAAAGAATTATATTAGCATTGAATATCATATATAATTCTATAAATAACTGCATAAAAATAGTAGAATCCATTTTCTAAATGTGGTATGCTCTGATAAGAAAAATTTGTACACCACTCTTTTGCTACGGAGGCAAAAATCATGAAATCCTTCAAAAATAAGGGTTCTAAAGAAATAATAAAATATATTTTAATAACAGTAGTAATCATTGCCGCTGCCACTGGAATCGGCTGGATTTTTCTAATGATTGGATTTCCTGAAACAAACATTGTTATTGTTTATCTCCTTTCTGTTTTAATAACTGCCCGCTTTACAAGGGGATATGCTTACGGACTTGTGGCTGCTGTAGTGGCTACCTTTACTTTTAACTATTTTTTTACAGTACCCTACTATACTTTTTCAGTCAGTGATCCAGCTTATTTCATTACATTTGGTATTATGACAATTACAGCAATTATCACAAGCACCCTTACTTCGAAAGTAAAACAAAATGCTTTGGAATCACAGGAGAAAGAAGCAGAAACAAGTGCTCTGTTTCACCTTACCAACCGATTAACGGATGCAGCTGATATAGCCGATATTGCAAGTATCACAACAGGAACCATCAGCGGTATTATGAATTGCCGTGCTGCCTGTTTGTGCTTTGACGAAAGCGGTCAGCCAGAGCAGAGCTTTATTCAGCAGTTAAACAGCAATGAACAGGTGCGAAGAAAAGTGGACGATACGGCTGAAGTGAAACACCAGATAGAAAGTCTGAGGAGCGGTTATTCCATAGGCAGTGAATTTTATGACTGGCCCATTTATGGCAGAGAATCCATACTTGGCATTCTTAGAATACCAAAAGAACATGCAGTTATCATGGGGGAACCTCAAAAACGTCTGCTTCGTTCCATGATTGAAAGCACGGCGCTTGCCATGGATCGTTTTCAAAGTGCCAGACAGCAGCAGGAGTCACGAGAGGAAACAATCCAGGAACGTTACCGCAGTAATCTTTTGCGGGCTATTTCTCATGACCTTCGCACACCTCTTTCCGGTATTATGGGCACATCAGAGATACTTATGGACATGACCGAACCACAGGATCCAAGATATGATCTGGCAGAAGGAATTCATAAAGATGCGGACTGGCTGCATTCACTGGTTGAAAATATTTTAAGTCTGACCCGGCTGCAGGATGGGCGGCTCACCATTACAAAACAGCTGGAAGCGGCTGAAGAAGTTGTTGGCGGAGCTGTGGGGCATATCTTAAAGCGCCATCCAGAATACGAAATTACGGTAGATGTACCTGAAGAAGTCCTGATTGTCCCTATGGATGCAAAATTGATTGAACAGGTGCTGATTAATTTACTTGATAATGCCATTAAGCATACACCGCCAACTGGAGAGATTAAAATTACAGTGAGTCAGGAAAACAATTTCGCTACCTTTTCCGTCGCTGATTCCGGGTGCGGCATAGCAGTATCAGACTTACCCAATATTTTCCAGATGTTTTACACCACCCGCGCCGGAAAAGCGGATTCACAAAGAAGTATTGGTCTTGGACTGCCAATCTGTGAGGCAATTATAAAGGCTCATGGAGGCACAATTGAAGGTCATAACCGCACGGACCAGATGGGTGCTGAATTTATATTCACCTTGCCAAAGGAGGAACACAATCATGCAAAACCGGAATGAACTAATCCTGATTGTAGAAGATGATTCACAGATTCGTAATTTTATCTGCTATTCACTGAAACAGGAAGGTTTTTCTTATATCACTGCAGGGACAGCACAGGGTGCGCTGTCAACACTGGTTACGGAGCAGGTTGATCTTATGCTTCTTGACCTTGGTCTTCCTGATTTTGATGGGATGGAAGTGATTAAAAAGGTACGTGAATGGTCGGAAATGCCTATAATTGTAGTCTCCGCCCGGGATCAGGATAAGGAAAAAGCATCTGCACTGGACAATGGAGCGGATGATTATCTCACAAAGCCATTCTCGTCCATGGAACTCATGGCTCGCATCCGGGTTGCCATCCGCCATCTGCACAAAGCAGAAAGCACCCGGTTACAGACTACGTTAGGTGTAGGCGGGCTTAAAATTGATCTGGATAAACATATGGTGTATCTTGAGGACAGCGAACTGCATACCACCCCCCTGGAATACAGCCTGCTTTCTTTGTTTTTCAGAAATATTGGAAAAGTGCTGACTACAAACTATATTATTAAAGAAATCTACGGGGCTGGATATGGATCTGACACTCAGGCTCTCAGAAAACTGATGGCGGGACTAAGACGTAAAATTGAAAAGAATCCGGCAAAACCACGTTATATCCTGACAGAAATCGGGGTGGGATACCGACTCTCCGACGTATAAACACAACTTTATTTTTCATATAAGACTATTTCCGTAACCTGGAAATGGTCTTTTTTTCATCCTCACAGCTTTCTCACAGAAAATACTGCTCTCTCACAACATGCTCACAGCTTTTTTGATAGGATAAACGTGTAAGAAATCTGCAAAGGAGGTTCCCATCAATGACAAACAACGAATTAAACGAAAATAGAGAAACTCTTACAGCCCTCTGTGAGACGATACGGGATCTGATCAGTATGCAGGACTATCAGACGTGTGAAACCTTGATCTGCCAGGCAATTGGAGCATACCCTCATGCGCCACAGCCCCATAATCTGATTGGAATCCTGCTTGAAAAAACGGGGGACCACCCTGCTGCCATGAAGCACTTTCGGGCAGCCTGGGCACTGGATCCCACATATCTGCCTGCACGGCAGAATCTGGAATGCTATGGCACATTTTTCTCAAATGGAAGGTGTGCTTATGATGAGAATGATTGTATAACCGATGGCACTGGCCATTAGGAGGAGTTGAATATGAAAATCCAATTTAACAAACAAAAAAATGAGAATTACACAATTATCATCGGGTGCGGCAGATTAGGTGCGAACCTGGCCAATACCCTTTCCGACAACGGAGATGACGTTCTGATCATTGACAAAAACAAAGAGGCCTTTCGAAAATTGTCCCCTGCGTTTGGTGGTCTTACCTTAAATGGAGATGCTACAGACTTAGACATTTTGCTGGAAGCACAGATAAGCAATGCAACTACGGTAATCGCTGTTACCAATAACGATAACGCAAATATACTGGTCGCTCAGATTGCACGTGAGATATTCCACATTGAACGGGTTATAGCCAGGCTGTATGATCCGGAAAGAGAATACGTTTATCATGAGTTTGGCATCGATACCATATGCCCTGCGGTCTTATCTGTAAAAGAAATTGATAAAATATTATCCAGGCCCGATATGCTTAAGAATACATTACAGGAGGCAGAATCATGAAAACAAAGGTGTTGCTGGTTGGCGGAAGAAGCAAGGCAAAATCTCTTGCTATTTCGTTAATCAATAAAGGATATCAGGTAACCGTAATTAATGATACATTGGAAGATTGTGTGAAGCTGTCTGAAATCGACAGACTTACCGTCATTCATGGGGACGGAACACGTCCCTTTGTTTTAGAAGATGCAAGCGCACAAGATGCGGATATCGCCATTGCCATGACTGCAAAAGACGAAGATAATCTGGTTATCTGTGAATTGTGCAAGAAAAAGTTTCAGGTCAAAAAGACGGTCGCACTTTTAACTGATCCGAAAAAAACCGACTTTTTTTATAAGATGGGAATCGACAGTGTTGTCTGTGCTATTACTGCAATTACCGGTATTATTGAACAACAGGCTTTTGTAGATAAAATAACAACATTGATTCCCATTGGGGAAGGGCGGGTCAATATTGCAGAGGTTCCTATTACCGGTACTTCACCGGCTGTAGGTAAAAAGCTGTGGGAAATTAATCTTCCAAAGGAAGTGATTGTGGGCTGTATTCTACGTGGGGATTCGACCATGGTGCCCAGAGGGGACACCCGGATTCTGGCCGGTGATATGCTTGTCCTGATCTCTTCGGATAAACAGGAGATGGCCGCCATTCAGGAATTGACAGGAAGGTGATAACATGACCCGTAAATTTTATAATCGCAGTAATATAGGAAAGCTCATGCTTCTGATCGGTATCCTTGTTGGGGTCCCTCTGGTAATCGTCCCATTTTATCCGCAGGATAGAATCTATATGATACCGTTTATTCTTCCATCACTTGGCTCTATAGTACTTGGCAGTATTCTCTGTCTGATGAGGAAAAAGGAAGAATCCACGTTTGAATGGCGTACTTCCATGCAGCGCAGCAGCCTTACAGTCCTGTTTGCATGGGGCTGGGGTGTCCTGATTGGTGCCGGACCATTCGTACTGGGCGGGCAGCTTACGTTTGTTCAGGCACTGTTCGAGGCAGTCAGCGGCTGGACAACTACCGGCCTTTCCGTCATGGATGTGACTATAACCCCTCATATCTATCTGTTCCACAGAAGCTTCATGCAATTTTGCGGAGGCCTGGGATTTGTAATGATGATGGTAATGCTGATACAGGATAAGCAATCCATGAATCTGTATAACGCCGAGGGACATCCGGATAAGCTTCTGCCAAATTTAAAAAAGACTGCTCAGACTATTTGCCTGATGTATCATGGTTTTTTAGTGATAGGAACTGCAGCTTATGTAATTGCTGGTATGAGTTTGTTTGACGCAGTCAATCATACCATGTGCTCCCTGTCTACTGGTGGATTTTCAACCAGATTAAACAGCATCGGGGAATATAACAGCTTTCCCATAGAGATCATCACAATTATTCAGATGTTAATAGGTACCACAAATTTTGCTGTACTGCTGCTTTTGACAAAAAGGAAATGGAAGCAGGTATTGAAAGTCAGCGAAGTCCGCTTTATGTTTCTTGTGCTCATACTTACTGTTCCTGTTACTGCATTTTCCCTGATACACAGTATGAATATGGGTGTGTTTGAAGGACTTCGCCGGGCTTTGTTTGATGTTACCTCTGCACTTTCAACAACCGGCTATTCCAGCATGAGCTATACCTCCTGGCCGCCGCTTGCAGTGAATATGCTGATATTAACCATGTTAATCGGCGGTGGCATCGGTTCCACGGCTGGTGGTATCAAACTGACCCGTGTTTATCTGATGATCCGTACTGCCCTGTTAAATATACGCAAGCGCCTTACTTCACCAAGAAATGTGGAGACGATCTACTACTACAGGGCACAGGGAAAAACAGAGATTGACTCCACTCTGGCTGCAGATACCACCGGCTTTGTTACAACTTATCTGTTTCTTTATATTATCGGCACATCTCTGATTACAGTTACTTCCAACTGTTCACTGACAGAGGCCATGTTTGAATTTGCTTCTGCCCTGGGCACGGTAGGACTGTCAATCGGACTTACCTCTCCTGCTACCGGGAATGCTACCCTGGTGGTGGAAATGCTTGGTATGATTCTTGGAAGACTTGAAATTTTTATTGTGTTGACCGGAATTTATTCTACAGGCGCTTTAATCAGGCAGAAGCTGATAAAGCCCAGAAAATCCAATTGACAATCGTGTGGCAGAACAATCCCGGGGCATATAGCACCCGGGATTGCTTGTACCATTTCTCTATTTGTAATTTCTAATCACTCCCAGATCCCAGTTAATCTTCTGATAAGGACCTGATAAGTTGTTTGTACCCTGGATAAGAAAATCAACACGATTAATATCATTGATCTCCATCTTCTGATTATATCCGGCACGGATGAATTCACCGTGAGATACATTGGTGGTCCACCTGTCAGCTTTATATTGTAAATTTCCTCTCCATGCCCATTTCTCAGCCACTTTGCTCCACGGACCTCCGGCGCTGCCTGACTGCCATAATTCATAATACCGGCCATCTTTTTGATCTTCAATTGTAAGATAGTATTTGCCATCTGCCAGAGACTTATAGACATTTGCACCTTCGAACGTGTCTGATATGGCTACGGATGGAGCTCCCCAGCCTGACGGGAAATTAGAAAGTGAAGTTCTTCGTACATATAATTTACCGGAACCATCACTTGGAGTATTATACATATAAGCATAGGAATTATCACAAATCACAAAATAATCCCACCCCATGTTTCCGGAAATACCAAAGGACTTAGGCCCTGACCAGGATTTTGGATCAGCAATATTCGTTGTTGTTGCGTATGCTGCTCCATGGGTTCCATCCTGATAAACCAGATACCATAGCTTCTTGGGTTCAAAGTAAAATACCTGAGGTGCACAAAAATAATTTTCTCCAATGGAACTCATATAGGTTCGTGCAGCATTTTTAAGACCTGAAATCGTAGAGGCTGATGTATAAAGCATCTGCCATCCACCGCCCTGATTGGCACCGGTATAAAATACATGATACTTTCCTCCATAATAAACAATGGTGGGATCCTTTGCGCCATAATAATCATAGGGTTTTGCTTGTCCATGAAAAATAACTCTCTCATCTGCATACCATGTTGGATTGGATACTGCTGTTGCACTTAATAGCTTCTTCATCATATACTCTCTCCCTTAATACATTTTTCTGCCCTTTTATCCCTGGTGATTTCCACTGGCTGTCCGACACAATTTCGCAAATCTTTGAATTATCGCCTCCCTTTATATGATATGCAAAGGATACAGGAAGTGCTCCTCCTGATTTTGCACCATTGTTTAAAATGTGATATGAATTTAAAAATGTGGTATACTCTACAATAAGCGTATTTTAAACAACATTTCGTTACATATTGACCTATTATAAGACAGGAGAAGAAAATGAAAATAAAACAAAAAAGTTTATTCCACTTTTTTTTACTGATTGCAGTTGTCTTTTTTATGAATGCAGTCCCGGTATATGCAGCAGAGGAGGCAATCCCATCAATCAATGTGGACGTTCAGTTAAAAAAAGATGGATCTGCCGTTATAACAGAAGTTTGGGATGTCCGCGGTGTATCTGACGGTACGGAATATTACAAAGCGTTGTACAACATGAAGGGAATGAGCGTTCATTCTCTTCTTGTATCAGACGAATCCGGGAAGCAATACAAAACTCTGGAAAACTGGGATACAAAGCGTTCCAGAGAAGAAAAAGCCGGTACCTGCGGCATATTAAAAACCTCTCAGGGATATGAACTTTGCTGGGGAATTGGAAACTATGGCGACCATCAATATACCATACAATATACACTGGAAGGACTGGTGAAAGACTACGGTGACTACGCCGGGTTTTACCATCAGTTTATATCAGAACTTTCAAGCGCTCCTGAATCAATTTCCATGAAAATCCGAATTCCGGATACACAATTAACCCAGGACAACTCCAGAATCTGGGCTTACGGTTTTACAGGCCAGGTAGAAATAGACCCGGACGGCAGTCTGGTCGCATATTCTTCAGAAGCATTGGGGAAAAATGATTATGGTAATGTGCTCTGCCGCTTTGACAGAAGCTTATTTCCCATGGCGAAAGCAGGCGGTATGTCGTTTGAAAAATTGCAGAAATCGGCTGATAATGATAAATCTGATCTGGCTAAGACGATCCTCTTTTCCATTTTAGGAGCGTCAGCAGCTGTCATTATTCCTGGTATCTTCTTTTATTCCAGATATAAGCTGGCAGACGGAACTGTTATGAGGCTTCCTGGAATGAAACATATAGATATCAACTGGACGATTCCCTTTGGAGGCAGTATTCCTGCCGTATACTCCGCTATGCATCTGCTGCGCCGGGGTACTGCCCTAGATGCGCTGGGCGCATATCTTATCCGCTGGCAGGAAGCAGGTTATATCCGCATGGAGAATGGGGAAAATGAGGACGGAAAAAAAATCAAAAAAGAAGAAGCGGTGGTATTCAGTCAAAATAAGCCTCATGGAACTGAAGCGGAGAATTCCCTGTATCAAATCTTAGCCAGTGAAGCTGACGAAAATGGAATTCTTCGGATTTCTGATATTGGAAAGCGTTCAGAAGAATTTCATAAGAAGCTCACTGCCTGGGAAAATGCAGTGAAACTGGAAGGCGACAATGAATTATTGCACTTAAATGCAGCCGACAAAGACATAAAAGGTACTCTTCGTTTCACTTCTTCTGGCTTTGAACAGGCAGTCAGAATACTTGGGTTTCAAAAATATTTAAAAGATATGGGTGGGCAGAAACAATACCAGACCTCCCAGGGAGCATTATGGGGTGATTATCTTGTCTTCGCCACCCTGTTTCATATGGGAGAACAGGTTCTTGAAAGTATGAAAACACTTGACCCAGTATATTTTAATTCCTTTGCAGGTCTGTACGGCTGCAATTCCTATAGTATGTTGTATTTAATAACTATGACAAACCATGTTTCCAGTGCTGCATCCCCCAGTGCAAACATGGCTGGAACCGGAGGCGGTGTCAGTTCTATGGGCGGCGGCGGTTTTTCCGGGGGAGGCGGCGGCGGAAGCCGTTAACAAAAGTTTAAATAAAAGATACCGTCAGGACCTGTTAATCCCTGGCGGTATCTCACTATCATGATTCTTTTTTGACCGGCAGCCATATCTGGAATTTGAAATCTTCGGCACCTCGGTTGCCCTCATTAGGAAAGCATTCCATATCCACAGATTCTGCATATTGATATCCTGAAGCAGGAAGCCACTCACTGAAAATACTTTTCCATGCAGCCTCCAATGTTTTACTCACCGGACCTTCCAGTTCAAAAACAGCCCAGGTTGATTCACCTATGACAAAACTTTCCATTCCTTCCGGCGGCTCCTGATCAGTGATACATGCTATGGTATAATCCACGTTTTCCTCACTTAACACCTGAATAAAACCGTGAACACCCTTTGGCGTACCATTGGATAAATGGATTAACTCTTCGTAAGTTCCATCTACAAAAACTTCCCTCCAAAATTTGTCCACAGCACCCGGATCATCCTCAGGTGCGTGAAAATGTCTTTTCATTCCTACAATTCTAAACCCTTCCTTTTTCTCAATCCTGTAATTCATCTCGGCATCTCCTTTAATAGAAATATGAAAGGTTATACGAGGATAAGCTTTTAAAGACTTCCCGTCACTGCGTGCCACAGAGGGAATCACTCCATGAATCGCCTGAAATGCGCGGGAGAAAGAATCGGGGGATTCATAACCATATTTAACAGCCAGGTCTATTACTTTTACATTGCTGTTTAGCAATTCAAAAGCAGCTAATGACATTCGCCGGCGCCGGATATATTCTGACAAGCGTATATCTGCGATATAGGAAAACATCCGTTGAAAACAGCTGATGGAACAGCAAGCCAGCTTTGCTACCGTGGAGTAATCAATCTCTCCATCCAAATTGCCTTCAATATAGTCAAGTGCATGATTCATATCTTTTAAATAGTCCATCCTGCCTCCTTTCTGTGCCCAGTATAACAGGATTGAAATAATAAGACCCGATAAAGTAAATTGGTTTTTATCGGGTCTTATATTTACTCTTCCACCTGTTCTGATTTGACCAGGGGCTCTTCTTTTGGAGTAACAGCAGACGGCTCATTCATATGCTGCAGGGATACGCCAAGTTTATCCAAAGTAATAAATTTCAGCAGTGTATCCATTACAGTTCCGGTTCCGCCAGCACCGCTCCCATTTTCTCCGCTCCCCATCTGCACAACTGTTTTCGGAACGATATCAACAGTCGCATTTTTAACAGCATCAGCCAGCTTATCCGTAATCTCCTGAATCACCCGGTATTCAGCTCCGCCATAAGCTTTTACCTGTGCCTCAATGGCCTGGGCTTTGGCTAATCCCAC
Source organism: Paenibacillaceae bacterium (assembly GCA_015057775.1). GTDB lineage: Bacteria > Bacillota > Clostridia > Lachnospirales > Lachnospiraceae > Lacrimispora. Next base: position 12,011 of record SVDT01000030.1, read on the forward strand.
ATTGGATTCCTTGGAAGCTTCCGCCTCGCCTTCCAGCTTGATTTTAGATGCATTGGCTTTGGCAAGAGCAATGATCTGATTGGACTCCTGCTCTGCACGGCTTGCAAGAGCTGCACCATTGTTTCCTTCAATCTCAATCTGAATCTTGGATTTGGTCAGGAAACTTTGCTGCTCTGCTACTGCCTGGGCTTCACGCAGGGATTTCTCACTTTCTGCCGCAGACTGCTGTTTTTGGTAGGTGACCTTTTTTTCCTCTGCAATCTGACGTTCCCGAAGCTGCATGAGAATATTCTCAATCTGAGTATCGGCTACTGTGGTTTTCGGTGTACCGATCAAAACTTCCTCAAGCTGAAGATTATATTTTTCAAACTTCTCTTTCATTTCAAGAACAGCCCGTTCACGAATGGCACTTCGTTCCTGAATCAGTTCGATGAGTGTCTTCGTCTGCGCCACATCTTTGAAATATGCACTGACCAGCGGATCTAGAGACTGGTTTACCAGCATCCCAATATCACCAAACCGCTGAATAACCCATGGTGCCTGCTTGTAGTCTATATGCATGACGACGGACAATGGAAGGGAAGGCTCAAAGGCATCCTTGGTGATAATATCCACTTCCGTAAGATTTTCATCATACTTATGGTCGCCGGTTTCGGTTTTGTTCCACTTTAAGATGATATTGGTGGTGGGAACAAGTACAACTTTGCCCGCATCGGTATTGAACGCATATTTTCCTGGCATCAGAGGTTTTTCCAGTACGCCCTTGGAACCTACGCTGACCAGTTCTCCGTGCTTATAGTTTTCTCCCGAGGTATCCACTCCCTCACTTCCAAAGAAAGAAACCACAACACCTACAAAACCAATGGGAACCACTGTTTTGGGGCGGAATTCAACGGTGGCAAAAAGACGATTGATATAATAAGTACCATCTGTCAAAATCTGGATCTGTTTTCCCCGCCTTCCGCCAAGCTCCAGAAACTTCTCCGGATCCTGAAAACTGGCATGGTCTTCTCCCACATCCGGAGCGATGATCTCTCCCTGGGAAATAGGGGTTCCATCATGCACTGTAACAATTCCCATCATGTCACTGGACTCACTGCCCCCTCTGCCCATAATTACCACGGGTGAGAAGCCTTCTCTTTCAGCCAGGGTTTTCTGCATGCTGACCAATTCGTTACGCTCCTGCTTTAAATTGCTGGAAATGGATTTGATTGCGCTGGGCGTAATTACAATGAATTGTGCCAGATTGATGGCGTAGGTACCCTCTCTTAAGATTCCCCTCTGTGGTCCACGCTGTCCGCCATTTTTTAAGAATCCGGAAACATCCTGAAAATTGTTGGCTTCAGGCACAATCCGCCCCAGAGTCTGCACTGGGGATAGAGGGGCGCCGTCACGGGCAAATAAATAGGCAATCTGCCCCTGGGGAATGGTAATGAGCGGATATTTATGTATCTTGTACATCAGTACGGATTTGAAATGGATACCTCCCCTCAAAAGTCCAGGAGCATACCCGGCTTCTCCGTTTAAGGCAATAATGGAATCCTTCAGTGATCCCTTAAGACTCCACCACTTTTCTACCACTGCTACCTCGTTTGAGTTGATCACTCTTAATCCAAGTATCTTGAAAATAAACAGGTAAAGCAACACAATTGTTCCTACTGAAATTCCCGCCAATGTCAGCCATTCTTCCATGAGTAATTCCTCCTGTCAGCTATTATTGAGACTTTGCTCTCCATGATTAATGCCTCTTTTCTTCTGATTTTGAAAATCAGACCTGCTATGTAACTGTTATTCCATGAAATAAAAAAAATTCCTGATTGCAACTGTTCACTGCAGGTTTGTAACAAATGCCAAATTCTCTAAATATCATCAATGTACATTTACACTATTAATTGCCTGGTAATCGTAACAATATAAATATTTAAAGCCTTAGAAAAGTCGGCCTGCGATTGCGGGAGCAAGGGGGAATTGTTTTTAGTTTAACATATTTTTTTGCAATCTGAAAGAAGACTTTTATTATTTTAATAAGAAATACTACTCGCTTACAGTCACGGTCACCGTCCCCGCCGCGCCATCCACCGTTATCATTTGTCCGCTCTGGATCGTTCGTGTCGCGTTTTGGGCAGCCATGACTGCGGGGATTCCATATTCCCTGGCAACAATGCTTGAATGGCTGAGCGGACCGCCAATATCCGTTACAATGGCACTTGCCAAAGAAAATAATGGTGTCCATGCCGGAGTCGTGGTTACGGCAATTAACACGCTTCCAGGCTTAAAGCTTTCAAAATCTGCAGGGCTGTGTACGACACAGGCTGGTGCTGTAACAACGCCGGTGCTGGTGCCTATTCCCTTCAATATAATTATCCCATCTTTTTGGTACTGTGGCACATGGTACAAAGTTTTTTCATTTTTCTCCGGCAATCTGGAGGGGGGTACATAACCCTGGAATATTTTGAATTCTGCCTTTCTGGCAGGTATTGCCCCTCTCAAATCCGATAAAAGCATATTTTTATCCAACTGAATTACCAGTGAATCTAACTCTGATTTTGTGAGCCAGTATATATCATCCATATGTAGAATGGCTCCGCCTCGTATAAGGCGTTCTGAAATCTCCCTGAACATACTTCGAATCAGCGGATGCCCCAAACCCATCAGATATATAGCATCTTCACGCATGGGAGCCGTTTCCTGCGCCCAGTTAAGCAGCTTTAAAAATAGTGCTTTGGGGGGACCATCAATCAGCTTTAATGTGGCATCTTCTGCCTGTTTCCTATATTTTTCATATATTGACTGGCGCAAAAAGGGGCTATCCCCGTTCCCATCCATAAATGATTTTATGGATTCCAGCGTTGGAGTAAGCATTTCCTGTGGTGTTGGATAGGAAAAATCAAATTCATAAGCGGTGCGGCCAAACTCTTTGAAATACAGATTGATTCGGTTTTTCCATTCCACCCACACTTCCTCAGTGACTCCTGCTGGTGCAGCTGGAGATATGGTATCTCTCTCTATATTTATTGTGGAATTGTTTTGCAGATAATGATTAAGGGAGTTATTTTTCTTTGCCCATTCCGAGATCTTCCATAGACTCTTTTCCGATTGCAGAGAAATGGTATCAAAACCAAGCAGGAATACAGAAGTATTTGTTATACCGGCACGGCAAACTGTTCCAGTAAATAATTTTTTAAATAATGCTTCGCTGAGGGAAGCTGCGGGCAGAGTAAGCTGGATTTTTGTAAAATAAGTACATGCCGCGAAAAATACAGTCTGAATTCCCTCCATCAATTGATGGGCGGTCAGCGTATGCAAAGGTTTTTTTCCCCATTCGTTTACCACTGATTCAAATTCTTTCCGCGCTGCTTTCCAGCGAGGGATACTGTTGGTCAGTGTCTTTCGCAGGGCGCGGGGAGAAAGTGATTTTGCAGCAATAAGAAGGGGCTTTGATTTTGCAGATAGATAGACATATCCATTAATCACCGTATATGCCCCGTTCTGGGGCAGCAGTTTTTTTGCACTCTTCTCAAACATATCAGCCCATAAAAGTGCCGATGCACGGTTAATGATTTCAAGTCCAAGCGTGGCAAATAAAGGTGTGACAGGATTTGGCAGATGTTCTGCCAGACTGCCCTTTGTGTATATCACATCTTTTTCCGGCAGCACCCACTCCGGTGGCAGGACCGTAATCGGACGAGCCTGGACAATATATAAATTGTTCTTTTCCATTGCCCACTCTACATCCATAGGCATTTTATAATACGTTTCAATTTTCTTTCCAAGCTTTGCCAACCGCATAACCTGGTCCCCGGTCAGTGTATGTTTTTTCCTTAACTTCGCAGGAGTTGGAATTTCTTCCGTACCGTTTGAGGTGCGAACCGTCATGATCTCTTTATCTGCTGCCTTATATGAAACAATTCGTCCGTTATTCTTATCCACAATGATGGTATCTGGTGTCACTAAACTGGATACCACTGCTTCACCGAGCCCCCAGGCCGCATTAATGACCATCTCTCCCCGCTTGCCATTAATCGGATTTTGAGTAAACATAACGCCTGCACCATTGGAAAACACAAGTTTTTGCACTACCACAGCAATTGAAACCTGCTCCTGTTTTATATGATTCTTCATGCGGTAAGCAATCGCGCGGGCTGTCCACAGAGAAGCCCAGCACCGCTTTACAGCATCAAGGACCTGGTACTCTCCCAGTATATTAAGATAGGTATCCTGCTGTCCTGCAAAAGAAGCCTCCGGCAGATCTTCGGCTGTTGCAGAAGAACGGACAGCAACTGGAATGCTTCCTAATTCCGCATAAGCCAAAAGAATCGCTGTTGCAACTTCTTCTGGCATTTTTCCTTTATGAAAAAGCATTCCAATCTGGGCAGATGCAACTTCCAGCTTGGTGGAATCAGTAAAATGAACTTCCTCCAATAATTGATTTATGTAAGGCTGTATATGGTTGATTTCAACAAAGAGCCGGTAAGAAGCTGTTGTTACATGAAAACCATCTGGTACAGAAATTCCCGCCGTCAGAAGTTTTGATAAAGACATACCTTTTCCACCAACCATTTCAATAGTCGCTTTCGTTTGCGCAAGGGGCAGTGTATATTCAATCATAGTCCTTCCCCCCATTCATGATTCCGTGGAGAAATATACTCATTGTTTCATTAAGCATTTTTTCCATGCTGCCAGACGGCCGGGATGTATAAACAATTGCTATAACGGAATTTAGCAGCAAACGTGTCATAAGGGCGGCATCAGTCCTGCGGAAAACGCCTGCAGCCACTCCATTTTCGATCACTGATTGAATACTATCCTGATATTTATAACGTGCGTCTTTCAGTCTTATTCGATAACTTTCTTCTAAATAGTCAGATTCCGCATTTAACCACATCAGCACAGATCGATACTGTTTTGGAACGTTCAGATGATTCTGCATGATTTTTCTAAGGCACTGCTCTGGAGAGGATTCTTCAGAAATAATTTTGTGTATAATTTGTATGTTCTCTTCTATTACCTTCTCAAATGCATATACAACGATCTCGTCTTTGGTTTTGAAATAATCATACAAACTGGACTTTCCCATGTTTGCTAAAACCGCAATTTCCCGCATCGATGTTTTCTGAAATCCATTTTCAGCTATAAGCCGCAAGGCAACACCGATAATTTCTTCCCTACGTGCTTCCTGCTGTTGGGGTGAAAGCATAATTCCTTTTGGCATGTGATAATACCTCCTTGTAACGACCATCGGTCGCTTCTTATACATTTATTATATAGCGACTATTGGTCGCTTGTAAAGATAATTTTATTTATTTTAGAAGAAATTAAAAAAGAAGATTTCAGCGGACAATGATTTTCCGTTAAAATCTTCTTGCTTTTCTATTAATTCTTAATTTTTAACAACTGAAGGAAATTATCTGCTAAATGGTTTAACTTGTCCCTGCTTGTTGATGTCCTGGTATATACCCGGATACCAAGTAATGTACAATGCAGAATTTCTCCCAATGCCTCCGCACTTAAACCGCATGAGAATTCGCCGGACTCCTGTCCTTTTCGGACTAAATCTCCCATAAGCTTTTCTGATCGGGCGAATACGGCTTCTATCTTTTCTTCTACCTCTTTATCCCTAAGAGCCAGTTCAGTGGCAGCGTTTACGATAAAACACCCCCATGGTCTCTCATTTGTGCCATTAATCATGATATCAAATATACTTTTAATACCCTCATTTGCAGTATCTGCCTGTGATATCACAGTTTTTAATCTCTCAGAGATACTGACACTATAGTAATCGATAGCCTTTAGATACAGCGCATGCTTATCCCCAAACGTGTCATACAGACTTTTTCGATGAATCCCCATGTACTCTACCAGATCGCTCATAGAAGTTTTTTCATATCCCTGTTTCCAAAACAATTCCATCGCTTTCTGGAGAACAGCTTCTTCTTCAAATTCCTTGTTTCGCCCCATCTGATCACCTCCCAATATTTATATGGTAACTTTTATTGAACCGGCGGCTTCCTGTCTATTCCTGATAAAATGTAACAGATACCGGCTGTCTTTCAGTAAAACGCTTGTAGCTGTACTTGGGATAGCCTACCATGACACAACCTGTAATCTGTTTTTCTTCCGGGATATTTAGTAGCTTAAGCATAGGAGAACCTTCACTTCGTGCACAAATTTCCAATAATCCAGCCCAACAAGATCCCAGATCCAGAGATGGAGCAAATAATTCAAGATAAGTTAAAGAGAAAATGGAGTTTTCTCTGCCATGAGAAAAGTTTTTATCCGCTAATGCCAGTATGATACTGGGCGCGCTTCTTAATATTGTATCTACCTTATTTTCTCTGTATCCCTTTGTAATTCCATTCAGTATTTTACCATAGATTTCATGATTTTCAACCCAGTTCACATATTCTTCTACTACTGCTTCAATCTTTTCCTTATCGTCTACAATTAAGTATGAAATTCCTTGTGTATTACTGGCAGTGGGAGCTAAATTGGCCACCTCAACCAGCTGAAGCAGCTTTTCTCTTTCCACTGGTTTATTTTTATAGGAACGTATGGAACGACGTGTGCGGATAAAATTCTTAGCTTCCTGTGGGCTTAATTTTGGCATATCTCCAATTGCACTTTGTTGTGCAAGGGGTGATTTCACGTTGTCCATGGCTTCCCTTGGACAAATGGCAACACAATGACCACAGGCAATGCAGCCTTCCGGGTTCACCTCTACCGGACCAGATGACTCCATTTTTATAATTGCTTTTGGACATTCCTCCGCACATAACCCGCATTTAATACAGCTTTCTTCATTTACAGTTATTAGACCCATTTTAATCTGCTCCTTATGATATATTATACGGTTTCAAATTGTAGAACGATCGTTCTTAATTCGTCCTAAGTATATCTTTTCTAGAATGATTAGTCAAGTATTATTTTACCCATGTCCGGTTTTCAACTGCATTCCCATGTCCGAAATAAATCATGAGCCTGCCCATATTGGATATTCTCTTTGCACTCTTTTGCATTTGTTCATAATCTTCATACAATAACGAAATTCCTGGTGTAAAAAAATTCATTAATGCATCACCAGCCAATAGACTTTGGTCCCTCAGCCTAATTCCAATGGATCCCTGAGTATGTCCGGGCAATTCGATTATCTCTCCATCGATCCCATATTTCAGCAGTTGATCCCCCTCCTTTAGCATAACGTCTGGTATAAAAGTTGGGATTTTTGCGTATTTAGCACTCATAACTGAGAATAATCTTATTATATTGCCTGGAAATCCTGTTGATTTCATTACACGGCATAAATTATTCTTTATTAGCGCTACATCTTTTTCGTGCATGGCGATAGGAACCTGCAGTTGTTTTGCAAGATATGCTGCGTTTTGTATATGATCAATGTGACCATGGGTAAGTACGATAAGTGTTACGTTTTTTCCTTCGCACGCATTTAATATTTTTTGTTCATTTCCCTTTAATCCCGTATCTACAAGGATTGATGAATCATTTTCTGAAACAAGATAACAATTTGATCCTGCTTTAATTTTTACAATATGATACATATATGTTTGCTCCCTTCACCCCAACTGCAAAACCAATTTTTTTATTATGGTAAGATTAATTATACATGTGATATGATGTTTTTATCAATGATACATTTTAATCAAAATCTGAGAAAGGATATGCTTATGCAAAAATATATTGCGTTGTTACGTGGTATTAACGTTGGCGGTAAAAATAAAATATCAATGCCAGAATTAAAAAAGATGTTTGAAGATTGTGGGTATGAGGATGTTATCACCTATATCAACAGTGGAAATGTCATTTTCTCCTGTGATAGCGAAGATAAAGAAGAGATAAAAAAGGTTTGCGAATCTGCAATATCAGATTGTTTTAGTTTAAACATTGCTGTTACTATTATATCAGCCAAAGATTTATCCGCTGCCCTTTGCAATGCACCTGCCTGGTGGGATCACGATGAACAATCAAAGCATAATGCAATTTTTGTCATACCTCCTGCCACTGCAGCGGAGATTATCCAAGAGGTTGGCATTGCCAAAGAGGAATATGAACAGGTGGGTTATTACGGACAGGTAATATTCTGGTCAGCACCCATAAAAACATTTTCTAAAACAAGGTGGTCGAAGATCGTGGGGAAGTCAGCATATAATAGTGTCACAATCAGAAATGCAAACACTGCTAAAAAGCTATTACAGCTTACGGGTATGTAAGTATCTGATAACCATCTCGATTTTCTTTACAAATAAACTTTCTTCTGATAATTGTGATATATTATTAATTGTTCAAGTTTTTAATCAGTTTGGAGGTGCCATATGAAAGATACGATGGAGGATATTGAACGATTAGAGGCCGAGTTTCAATCCTGTCAAACGGTATTAACTGCTTTTGGGGATGAAATGCGGCAGCATATCCTTTGTATGATGTTAAAAAACGAGTGTTCCGGAAGCCGTGTTATAGAGATCGCGCAAAAAACAAATCTGTCCAGACCCGCGGTTTCACATCATATGCAGATTCTAAAAAATTCAGGTATCGTAAAATCAAGGAAAGAAGGGACCTGCATCTATTACTATCTTGATCCTGATGATAATACACTGGGGAGTCTGATTACTTTATTTTCAGATATTAAAAAAATTATGGAAGACGTGCCGGATCGGAGTGGTGAATTAATATGATACTTTATTTTACAGGAACAGGAAATAGTTTTTATATAGCAAAGAAATTATCAGCAGCATTACAGGATGAATTATTGTGTATAAATGACAGGATTAAAAAAAATGACGTTACACAGGTAGAATCACAGAAACCACTTGTGTTTGTCTTGCCGACCTATGCGTGGAGAATTCCTAAAGTTGTTGAAGAGTGGATTAACCGAACAGAGTTCTCAACAAATACAGATGCTTATTTTGTCATGAATTGTGGCAGCGACATTGGAAATGCGGAAAAGTATCTCATAAGACTATGTCAAACCAAGACGTTCTCTTTTAAGGGTGTAAAGGAAATCATTATGCCAGAAAATTACATTGCTCTTTACGATGCGCCAGAAGCCCCAGAGGCAAAACGTATCATTCAGCATGCTGAGCCAGCCATTGAGGATTGTGTGAATGTAATTTTACATAATTCTATCTTTGAGAAACCAACCCCATCTGCTGCTGACAGGATTAAGAGTTCCATTACCAATCCTGTGTTTTACCGTTTTGTAGTAAAAGCGGATAAATTTAAAGCAGATGAGAAATGTATTGGTTGCGGCAAGTGCAAGGCAGTATGCCCTTTGAACAATATTGAATTAAAAGAAAATAAGCCTGTCTGGGGTAACAATTGCACGCACTGCATGGCTTGTATCTGTAAATGTCCGGTTGAAGCAATTGAATATGGTAAAAACAGCACAGGGAAACCACGTTATCAATGTCCTTTATAAAAATCAGAATAGTAAAAACAGACATTTTCTAAATGAAATACCATGTCAGGTAGATTTTCATTATAGAAAACGTCTGTTTTTTAATTGTGATTCTTTAGCAGCACACGATCTCTTTTATTATCATGTCATCGCCCTCTAAAATTTCCATATCGCTGCTACCGCAGTCAGGACAGGATAAATCACTGTAAACGGCATTGAATACTCTGCCGCACCCTTTGCACTTTACAATACCTGGAATGACAATAAGCTCCAGCTCTGTTTTTTCCATAAAGGTCTTATAGGAAGCAGCTGGCCAGCTCTGCTCCAAATATCTGGGAACAATACCGGAAAGCTCGCCTACCTCAATGACAAGTTTACTGACCTCCGTCACGTTCTGCTCTTTTACGATACGCTCAATGGTATGTACCATTGAGTTTAGTACACCAAGCTCATGCATCTTACCTCTCCTCTTCTGTTCAGCTTCTGTTGACGACGCTTTCTTTGAGAGTTGTGGCAGCAATCTTTCCAGTACGTACAATTGCATTTGTTGCGATCTTGACAGGAAGTTTTTCATAGGTATTGGGAACTGTATCATAAGTCCGTTCCAGACTGATTGCATCAAATTTACATTTGGTGGTACATAAGCCGCATCCAATACACTTGTAGCTGTCTATTTCTACCGTTCCGCATCCAAGGCAGCGTTCCGTCTCTTTCTTTAACTGCTCCTCTGTAAAGGTCATTCGTTCATCCTGGAATGTACCTTTTTTCTCAGGAGAATGGCCCGGTCTCTGCCGGGGTGTCATATCAAAATCCTGTATCCCGATTGCAATGTTATTCTTGTCAAATGCGTGATATTCACGGCGGTCACGACCAAATACAAGAGACTGACCAGGCTGTACATAACGGTGAATGGAAATGGCACCTTCTTTTCCCGATGCAATGGCATGAATTGCAAATTTAGGACCGGTGAAGCAGTCTCCGCCTACAAAAACGTCAGGCTCTGCTGTCTGTAATGTTAGGCTGTCAGCGTATGCGTTACCGCCTCGTCCCAGTTCCACCCTGCTGCCGGAAAGAAGTCCGCCCCATTCTATGGACTGACCGACAGAAAGCAGGACTGAATCAGCTTTTACAATGATCGTATCGTTTTCATCATACTTAGGGGCAAAACGGTGGTCTGCATCAAAGACACTGGTGCACCGTTTCAATTCCACTCCGGTTACCTTACCATCTTCCGTCAGAATACGCTTAGGTCCCCAGCCATTGTGGAAGGATACGCTGTCTTCTTTCGCCTCTTCAATTTCCTCTGGTAATGCCGGCATTTCACCAGGACTTTCCAGACAGTAAAGATGAATCTCTTCTGCACCCTGTCTTTTTGCAGTACGGGCCACATCAATGGCTACATTTCCACCACCTACAACAACTACGTTGCCGGATAATTCTGACTTTCTTCCAAGATTCACGTTACGTAGGAAATCAACACCAGAAATAACACCCTGGCCATCTTCCCCCTCAATACCAAGACGTCTGCCGCCTTGTGCTCCGATTGCCAGATAAAATGCTTCATATCCTTCTTCACGAAGCTGATTCAGGGTAATATCTTTTCCAACTTCAACTCCCGTTTTGAAGGAAACACCCATTTCCCGCAAGACATCAATTTCAGCATTAAGAACCTCTTTTTCCAGGCGGAACGAAGGAATACCAAGGGTTAACATACCGCCCAGTTTTTCTTCTTTTTCAAATACAGTTACCTTGTATCCGTCAATTGCCAGGTAATAAGCACAGGAAAGTCCGGAAGGACCAGAACCAACCACAGCGATTTTATTGCCCAGATTATAACGCATGGGCGGTATATAGCGAACCGATTCATCCAGTTCTTTATCCGCAATAAATTTTTTAATTTCATCAATGGAAACCGGTTCATCAATGTCTCCGCGGGTACATTCACTTTCGCATCCATGGGGACAGATCCGTCCGCAGACAGCAGGGAACGGGTTTTCTTTCTTTATCAGTTCCAATGCTTCCCGGTAACGTCCGGAAGCGGCAAGCTTTATGTATCCCTGTACGGAAATATGTGCCGGACAGGCTGTTTTACATGGAGAGGTACCTTCTTTAGAAACGTCTTTCCGATTCTCCCGGTAATCCACATTCCAGTTGCTCTCTTTCCAGATATGGTCGCGGGCAGTCGGTTCTGCCTTTATGGAGACAGGTGTTTTGGAGCAAAGCTTTTGTCCAAGTGTTAACGCATTCACGGGGCAGTTCTCCACACACTGTCCGCAGGCCACACAATTTTCCTTCTTAACACTGGCGGTAAAATTGGAACGTATGGAATCCGGGGTATTAAAAAGAGTTGCAAGACGCAGGGAAAAGCATGCACAGCCACAGCAGTTACAGATTGCCGCTGATTCACCCAGTCCGTCGGTATGGGGCATTTCATGCATCAGGCCGTTATTTTCTGCGAACTTAATAATTTCCTTTGCTTCTTCCCGGGTAATCTGACGGCCTCTGCCTGTCTTGATATAATATTCAGCACCTTCTCCCATCTGAATGCAGATATCTTTTTCCAGGTGACCGCAGCCCTCCTCAATCACACGGCGTGACTGGCGGCAGGAGCAGTCAGATACGGAAAATGTATCATACTTATCCAGATAGTAGGAAAGATGTTCCCATGGTTTTGTGCCTTTAATATCCTTGATGGCTTCTTCCACAGGAATTACACGCATCATCGCCATTCCCTGAGGGAATTTGGCGGCCATGGGTGCAAGTCGAAGCCTGGTATATTCTTCAAACGCTTTTCCAATTTCCGGGTGTTCGTTTAACTGTTCCCGGTTATTTACCATCATCTCCAACATGCCGGGAGCAAAGATATTTACGAAATAGCGGTCTTTCTGATCTTCCTTATCTTTCCATACTTTGGCAACACCGGTGTAAGCCAGCTGATCTAAAAGGGCCATTGTTTCATTCTTACTTTTTCCGGAACGTTTTGCTATGTACTCGAAGGTACGGGGTTTGCGCAGTCCGATAATCATGGCAATATCAGCCATGTCATCGGTTACAACACAGTCCAGTGAATAGTATTCGGGAGAATTTTCATCAATCTTGTTCATGACTCCTGCAATACCGCCCACCATTTTAGCAAGCTTTACTATTTTGGGTCTTAATTCACTCATAATTCCCTTTCCCGCGCTTATGTCGCGCATTCGAAGTTTTTTATCTATCTTATTTGTTATTCAAACCAGGATTTTACCGCATTATGAAGCCAGTCGGTCCACTCCTTTATTCCTTCCTCTTTCAGTGCGCTGATGGGAATAATAATCGCATTCGGATTACGCAGGCGGATATTCTCTTTGCATTTTTCCAGATCAAAATTAAAATACGGCAATACATCCATCTTATTGATCAGTACCACATCGCAGATGGAAAACATGAGAGGATATTTTAATGGCTTATCATCTCCTTCCGGTACCGAAAGGATCATTGCATTCTTTACTGCGCCGGTATCAAATTCAGCCGGGCATACCAGGTTGCCCACATTCTCTAAAATTACAAGGTCAAGACCGTCAGGATCAAGGCCCTCCAGTCCCTGGCGGGTCATTTGTGCATCCAGATGACACATCCCTCCTGTATGAAGCTGAATGGCTTTTGCACCAGTCTGTGATATGGTCCGGGCATCTACGTCAGAATCAATATCTGCTTCCATAACACCAATCTTTAAGTCGTCCTTTAACCCATTAATGGTACGAACCAGAGTGGTTGTCTTACCTGCGCCGGGACTGGACATCAGATTAAGAAGAAATACCTTTTTCTCTTTTAATTCTTCACGAAGCTTTCCAGCCTGTATGTTGTTATCAGCAAAGACACTTGTTTTAATTTCAAGAACTTTAAAATCCTTCACGTGCCGCGCTCCCTTCTTTTTTATTCTTCCCCCTGCCATCCTTTTAATAAAAAGA
>SVDT01000031.1 GCA_015057775.1 Paenibacillaceae bacterium
TAATTATCTGATCTGCACCGCTTCTTTCCAATTCCTGCAACAAGAAAAATGTGTTGCCCCCTGTCACATAAATAAAATCGTTGTTTTTTATTTTGGCGCTAATTTCAGCAGTTGGAGTGGCTGATATATCCAACTCCTCAATAATCATCCCCAACTTTTCAAGGGCCTTTCTTCCTTCCTTCACATAAAATACAACCTTTTCCGTTTTGCTTGCTGTAGGAATAAAGGTGACGGTTTTTCCCTTTAAATCTTTCTCAAAATCTGCAAATATGTCAGCTACATCACTAAAGGATGACGACAAAAATAATTTTTTCATAAACCAATTAATCCTTTCTTTCTGTTCTTGAATCCAGTATAATCTATAATGGTGTCAATTAGTGAAACCATTTAATCGAAAAGAGGAAATGCCATGAATAAATCCCAGCGGCTTAATGATATGATGATATACCTCAATGATAAAAAGTCATTTAACCTCAAAAACATCATGGATCGATACTCTATATCCAAAAGTACAGCACTTCGGGATATTCAGTCCTTAGAAGAATTAGGTATGCCAATTTACTCCACATCTGGACGAAATGGCTACTATGGTATTCTTCCCAACCGTCTGCTATCGCCCATTGTCTTTACCATTGATGAGGTTCATGCCTTGTACTTTGCCATGCAGACTCTAAACGCTTATCAGTCCACCCCGTTTCACCTGAATGTAAAAAAACTAAAGCAAAAGTTTGAAGGGTGCATATCAGAAGAACGAATACAAAAGCTGCGAAGAATGGAATTGATTTTTAGCCTGGGAAGTTACCAAAACAAAAATGAATGCAGCTGTTTAGAGGACATTTTAAACATGGCCGTTGAGGAAAGAGTGTGCGAAGTAACCTACCAAAAGAAAGATAGTATAAATCAGTATTACGTTCAGTTTTTTGACATAACATCTGCCTATGGACAATGGTATGCTACCGCCTACAATTTTCAGACAAAAAGACCGCAAGTATTCCGATGCGATAAAATTCATTCTGTAAATTCCTGTGATCAATATTTACACAAACCACTTTCTGAATTGCTTATTCCAGTGAAAGAGATGTTCAGAGAGAAAGGTGCTGTTGATTTTGAAGTTGGGATCTCTGCAAGAGGTACGGATATATTCTATAAGGAACATTATCCGTCTATGGAGCTGTTCCATGAAAATGGGAAGAATTATATAAGAGGCTTTTATAACAAAGGGGAAGAAACTTTTATCGCAAATTATTTGATTGCCTACGGTGAGAATATTTTATCGATTCAGCCAAATCACTTGAAGATGCTGGTTTTGGAACAATTGGAAACGATAAAAAGCCACCTGCAAAAGAATTCCCCTGAATAAGGCGTGAAAGAAAGAGGGATCGGCCAATTTGATCGATCCCCCTTATTCCACAGCTCAGCCTTTCAGTACTCATCTGTCAGATACAGGAAACCCTACATTTTTCTCACAGAAGAACGTTCCACGATAAAGACAGGAAGCTGTTCTAAATTTGCTCCATAATCCTCTTCGTTAATGATATGAAACAGCTTTTCCACGGTAATCCGGCTTTTTTCCGTTACATCCTGATGAACGGTTGTCAGTGCAGGCCTTACCAGACGGCTGCAGACATTATCATCAAATCCCACGATAGAAAGCTCCTGGGGGATTTTCATCCCCCGGTCCTTTAAATCATTTAAAATAAAAGCAGCATAATAATCCGATGCGCAGATAAAGGCGGTAAAGTCCCTTGCCCTCTCATAAGCCTGGGATAAAATAAGGGACAAATCAGCACCGCTTGGTTTCAGCCTGATAAAATTGTCTTCCTTCCATGGAAGTCCGGCACTGGCCAGTGCATCCCGGTATCCCATAAACCGCTGATAGTCTACTCCCATACAGTTGTCCGCCAGAAATGCGATTTTCTGGTGGCCGGACTGTATGAGATATTCTGTAATCTCTCTGCCGCCTTTTCTGTCATCGATTCCAACATTTACGTACTCAAAAGGGACATCTTCAAAATAGGCATCGACGAAAACCATGGGCTTTTTCATCTTCTGATTTAACAGTTCCCCATCTTCTTTCTGCATTCCAAGAAGAATGAGACCATCTACATTCCAGCTGGATACCGAGCTGATAATCTCTCCTATATCGCTGGATACATAAAGCATGGTAAAATATCCCTTAGCGCGTACAAACCGTTCCACTGCTCCGATCAGTTCCCCTGCAAACGGATCCTTTACAAAGTTATCGTACTTATTTTCGCTGGCTTTCATTGCAAGCCCGATGATTCCGGACCGGTTACTGGCCAGATTTCTGGCATTTCTGTTTGGAACATAGTCGTATTCTTCAATCAGCTTCTTCACCTTTTCCACCATAACAGGAGATACTTCCCCCTCTTTTCCATGTATTACATTGGAAACGGTAGTTGTGCTGGTGCCGAGCAATTCCGCCATTTTTTTAATTGTAATCATTCCATGCACCTTCCTCTCCCTGCAAACCCAATAGAAATTCTCTTATCCATTCTATTACGGCTTGTTCATTTATGCAAGCAGGAAGGAGCATGATCAGACTGCCTATTTCAGTTTTATTTTCCAGGTTTTAATTTCATAAGGCTTTATAGTGTAGGATGGGATGGCGTCTGTAAATGGGATTTCCTGTTCCTCCTCCTCCAGCATGCTGCATTCCCAAATACCAAGAATCTCAGTTCCAAAGATCATCTTTCCCGTGGTTCGCTGGTTTGCAGTCTCATAGAAGCGTATGATCATGTCATCACCGTTTCGTTCTTCTTTTACCACTTCAATAATTACATTGTCTGCATCCGTTTTAACAAGAGAAAACACACCTGGCAGACTGCCTTCATCCGTTTCCTTTATTCTTGCAGTCATTGGATTATTAAGAAGATAAGCCCTCTTTGGAGTACCTGCCTCTTTCCAGTCCCCCTTATGTGGATAGATGGAAAATACAAAGCTGTGATGTTCCTTGTCTGCATCAGGATTTGGATATACCGCTGATTTTAACATGGAAATTCCAATCTCTCCATTGTGAACGTGACAGCCATACTTACAGTCATTTAATACACTGACTCCGTAATCACCCTCGGAAACATCAAGCCATTTATGCATGCAAACCTCAAATCTGGCATAATCCCACATGGTGTTATAATGGGTTTTCCGCTTCACATTTCCATACTGAATATCAAAGACAGCCTCGTCTGTATGGACGTCAACGGGTATGATGGATTTCATAAATATATTTTTTTCTTTCCAGTCAATCTCATTGCGGATGAAAATTTCAGGGCTGTCAAAGTTAAGGGAAATATACTGGCAGATAACAGAATCCAGGTATTTTCTCTTTACACAGACCGTGGCACGGACCGGGCCGTTTTCCACCAGTTCCATGGAGGAGACATCGGTAATTTCCCAGGATTTTTCCACGTAATAATTATTTACATCCCAGGCATCGTAATTGTGGGGACGGTCTTCATAGGTCATCAGCACATTGGCGCATTTCTGATCCGGAAGGACTTCACGTTCCATAACCTTATCAAAGATAGAGGATATCTGTCCTTTCTCATTCAAAATAACACGGAGGTATTGGTTCTCCAGACGCTTCACGTCTGCTGTGAGGGTGGTTTCAGCCCCATTTCCATTATCTTCAGTCAGAACAAAGGTGCGATAGCCCTTTGAAGGTACCCCGGATACACCAAATAGCAGAGTTCCATCTTCCGTGATCTGAACCGGCAGCCTGTTTTCTCCATCTGTGACTCCAGGGTTTTTCATGCCTTCCGGCAACTTTACGGTTACCAGTCCTTCCCCTGAGACACTGTTGGGATTAAAGACAGCCAGAGTGTTTTTAGTCCCGGCTATCTGTTTCGTCACTTCAGCCAACGCCAGATCCACTAATTCTTTCCCGGTCTTTGTAATCTTCTCATACTCGTTTCTGGAATCCTCATATACCTCTTTGATGGATGAGCCTGGGAGAATATCGTGGAATTGATTTCTTAAAATAACTTCCCAGCTTTCATCTATGGTTTTTTTCGGATAGGAGCTGTTTGTCAGTATCCGGTTCAGCATTCCGAAGCATTCCGCATTTTCAAAAAGGAACTCAGACTTGCGGTTGTATTTTTTATTTCTCGCCATAGAGGTATAGGTTCCCCTGTGATATTCCAGGTAAAGCTCTCCTACCCAGGATGGCAGATACTTTTGTCCCTTTATGTCCTGTTCCAGATTTTCAAAAAATTGTCTTGAGGTTGTCATTTGGGTTTTGGGACAGCCTGGAATTCCTTTTTCAAGCCTTCTCTGGTTTTCCAGCATATCTTTTGTAGGACCACCGCCTCCGTCCCCATACCCAAAGGACATCAGCACTTCATCATTTAAGTATTTCTGACTATACCGTTCCCAGGCACCTTTTACATAGGTGGGATTTAAATACGCGTTATAGGTGGTAAAATGCTCTGTCTCCGTTCCCCCTGAAACTGCGGCCTTATTATATTCCCTGCTGGGGCTGAAATGAGTCAGGATTTTAGTTCCGTCAATTCCCTCCCAGTAGAAGGTGTCATAGGGCATTTTATTAAATTCATTCCAGCTGATTTTGGTTGTCATAAAATACCGGATTCCACATTTTTTCATAATCTGGGGCAGCGCGGCAGAATATCCGAATACATCTGGAAGCCACAAAATCACATTGTCTGTTCCAAACTCTTCCCGGAAGAATTCCTTCCCGTGAAGGAACTGCCTGACCAGTGATTCTCCAGAAGATAGATTGCAGTCCGCCTCTACAAACATGCCGCCCTCTGTTTCCCATCTTCCCTCTGCTACACGTTTCTTAATCTCTTCATACACATCGGGAGCGTTCTTTTTCACATATTTGTAAAGCTGGGGCTGACTGGACATGAAAACATATTCCGGATACTGTCTCATCAGCTCCAGAACCGTTGAGAAGCTTCTCACTGCTTTATCCTCTGTAACAGCTAAAGTCCACAGCCACGCCACATCAATGTGGGTATGGCCCACGCAGCATATGGTTTTACTTTCACCGCCACAGTAGCGGTCATAAAATTCTTCCTTCATATATCTGGAAGCCTTTTTTAAACTCTCATAGTATTCAGGAGAATACTCTTTTCTTAAATCCAGCAGATTCAAAGATTCATTTGCTACCGATAAGATGGTGATGCAGCTGCTGTCACCGTCAGGCAGCAGTTTTGCTGCTTCATAGGGAACGGATACATCATAAAAATACTGTTCCGTCTCCTGGTCGAGAATGCGGATTTTAGAATCCATCACCAGCTTAAAGTTCTGGTCTCCCGTGAAAGCAGACAAA
Source organism: Paenibacillaceae bacterium (assembly GCA_015057775.1). Lineage (GTDB taxonomy): Bacteria > Bacillota > Clostridia > Lachnospirales > Lachnospiraceae > Lacrimispora. The sequence goes on from SVDT01000031.1 coordinate 5,315, forward strand.
ATAATCCGGAAGGTTTCTCCTGCTTTTGCCTGTCTGGTTAAAAGCACTTCCCGATGATTTACATCAAGCCCCTGGCGCCTGATTCCATTTACATAAATACTGAACTGAGGATTTGTGGCATCCCAGAAACCTTCCCGTCCTGTTCGCAGTTCATAAACCACACACTGGTCTTCCCATTCCTCTGGTATGGTAACTTCCGTTTCAAACCAGTAATACTCCCTGTGTCCACCCCAAAGTTCTTCCTTTGACAGCACCTCCCAAGACTTGGTATCCAGATCACTGATATGCTCAAACTGTTCTGCTGATTTGAGCATCCGGTACTCAGATACCGGAATGTCTTCTTTATAGATCAAAGACTGTAAATCACTTAACAGCTTGCCGATTCTCTCTTTTATTAAAATCACGTGAATTTCCTCCTTTTTTTATCAGCCCTTGGCTGCTCCGGCCATATTAAAGCCTTTTGACATGTAATTCTGAGACAGAACATAAAGGACAATGGAAGGAACTGCATAAATTGCGGAATACGCTGCCAACTGTCCGTAGATCACCATTCCATGCTGCCCGAAAAACTGATAAAGTGTCACCGAAGCAGGAAACTTATCCAGAGTCTGCAGCAAAATATAAGGCACGAAGAAATTGCCCCAGCTGCCGGAAAAAGTAAAAATAAAAACCACACAAATTCCCGGAAACATGAGAGGTGCAATAATCTTTCTTAAGCTGTCAAAGGCAGAAGCCCCATCCACCCACGCAGCCTCCTCAAGCTCCACTGGCACATTATCCATAAAATTCTTCATCAGCCAGATTCCATACGGCATGGATGTTGCCGTAAGAAATAATACGAGCCCTCCAATCTTATCATACAATCCAACGGTCAGAAACATTTTATATACGGGAACCATCACAGCTGTAATGGGAAGTGAGGTCATAAATAAAATCGTATATAAAAACATGTTCTTATAACGAAGTTCGTATCTTGACAGAGGATAAGCCGCAAATCCTGCAATCAGTACCACCAGTACGGACTGCCCCAAGGAGATGAGAAGCCCATTTCCAAATGCTCTCTGATTTGCCTGATTAAGCAGTATGGTTTTATAATTCTCCATGGTCCACTGAGTTGGCATTTTCACTGCCTGGGAAGCATTGGCATCAAAGGAGGCAAGTAAAATCCAGAGAAGAGGCAGGGCAAATATTACAGCTAAAATTGTCAGTACCAGGTAAGGGATTGTTTTACGAAATTTCCAATACATGTGGTTGCCTCCTTAATCATTTCTCATAATTCTGGTATAAAATACGCTCAGAACAATTCCAATCACCAGGAGGATCATGGATATGGCAGTTCCATATCCCAGCTGCTGGGAAATAAATGCCTGTCTGTACATAAAGATGGGAAGAGTCAGGGTTTTTGTTCCCGGACCGCCGCCTGTCATCATATAAATCAATCCGAACACTCCAAGAGTGGACAGAGTATTTAGCATGGTATTGGTTGCAATGGTATTTTTAATGCATGGGAGGACAATCCGGATCATGGTCTGAAAAGGCCCGGCTCCGTCCACTCTTGCCGCTTCCTCAATATCTGCAGGAACCCCATCAAGGGCTGACTGGAAGTTCATCATGGAAAATGCTGTTCCGTGCCAGATATTTGCCAGTATTACCGTAAGCATGGGAACCGCAAATAAAAATTCCACTTGCGGCAGATGGAAAAAAGAAAAGATCTGGTTTAAGGTTCCGCTGTCTCCAAAAAACGTGCTGCAGCAAAGAGCAACTACTACCTCAGGCATAATCCAGCCTGCCAAAAAAATGGGACCTACAATCCCTCTGAAAACCCTGTTCTTATTTCTCATATTAAGAGCGATGATAAAACCTAATACCTGCTGCCCAATCAGACTTCCAAGCAGGAATACCAGAGTGTTAACAATGCTGATTCGGACAGTTCTGTCTTTAAACATGGTAAAATAATTACTCAGTCCGATGAATTTTAACTGCCTGGCATTCTCCCCTGACAAAGCCAGGTTTGTAAAGGAGTAATATACCGTTAGCAGAATGGGCGCGACAAAGAAAACTAGCAGAAGCAGGACTGACGGCATTAACAGCACCGATTTTTTCGCCTCTTCCAACAGGCCGCTTTGTTTTTTATTCATAGTTGCCTCCTTATGGAATGCGGGTAAAGGGAAGGGCAGGTACTGAACTAACCTGCCCTCTCTGACCTCATTCTGACTTTACTTTTCCACTACATTTTCCGCGCCTACGCTGTTGGTCACATCTGACTGATACTGTGCCATTGCATCCTCCGGGCTGGTACCGGACACGACGGATTCCACCATCGTCTGAATGTGGGTGGTAACGGTGGTATACTGGCTGTTTCTAGGACGGTAGAACGCTCCTGAGAGGAAGCCGGTGCAGGTTTCCATAAACGGTTGGGAGGAATAGGAAGCATCTTTTGCAATGTCGGTTCTTGTGGCAATATTTCCCTGAGCAATAATGGTATCTAAGTAGACATCATAGCTCATGCAGTGTTTGATAAAATCCATGGCTGCATCTTTTTGATCCGACAGATTTGGTATGGATAATGCCCAGCCACCTGACATGGTAACACTGCCCGGCGCCTGTCCTTCACTGGTGGGCATCGCTGCAATTCCAAGCTTATCTTTATACTCCGGCCATGGTGCAGCTCCTGTCTCCTTGTAGTTTCCAGTCATCCAGTAACCGTCTAAGGAGATGGCTAACTTGCCTTTTGGTAAATACTCTCTGGATGCGATGTTGCCTGCCTCACCATTTAATACTTTTGATAAGGAAGGACCGTAACCATCTTTATAAATGGTGCTGACAAAATTCAGAGATTTTAAAATATTATCGCTTTTTACAATCCATTTGTTATTGTCAAGAAGCTGCTCTCCTGTTCCATAAAGAAGCATCTCATAGGTCTGCATGGAAGTTGCTTCGCCGGTTGCTACGCCGGAGTTGCACCAGAATGGAACTACATCCGGACATTTTTCTTTAATAACCTTGCAGGTATCAAGGACATCCTGCCAGGTTTTTGGCTGCCAGTTGGTATCAAGTCCTGCTGCCGCAAATACATCCTTGTTATACCAAAGCCCTCTGGTATCTGTACAATAAGGAATTCCATATACGCTTCCGTCATCATAGGTAACGCCATCTACCAGTGCTCCGTAGAAGGTTCCGTCATTCCACTCCTTATAATCCTTTAAATAGCTGGAAAGATTGGTCAAATATCCGGCCGCCACATCTGAGGGCAGCTGAAAGGTATCTTCACATACGATATCCGGTGCCGTATCAGCAGACTGAAGAGCCAGAGCCACCTTTGCAAAATAATCTCCCTCTGATGCAGTAATCGGTGCAATATCCAACTCAATGGAATCTTTCTTGTCATAGGTTTCATAGGCGTGTTCAAACCACTTTTTCAGCACATCGCTTCCATCATTTCGAAAGGTAATGCTGATCTTTGTCTTTCCTGCTGCCGCTGTTGTCTGACCAGCCGGTTTTTCCGTCTCCTTTTGTGTGGCTGCCGCTGTACTTCCTGCCTGAGTTTCTGACTTTCCTCCTGCCCCCTGGCAAGCCGTTAAGGAAAGCGCCATAACTGAAGCAAGCGCTGCTGCCTGAATCCGTTTCATTTTTTTCATAATACCCTCTCCTTTTTATTTGTTAGATGAATCATAGCATATGACATTTCCCCGGTGTATTCCAAATTTTTAGAAAAGGGGTGTAATTTTAACCTCTGATTTACCGTTCCAGAATGGCGCTGCGGATTTCTCCCTGAAGCCTTGCCCCAACTGCCTGGGGCGTCATGGATTTGTCCCCGAAAAAGTCCGACATTGCCCCTGCAATGGAATCGGAAATAATAAACCATGTGGAATAGGTGCTTTTTAAAACACTCTGGTTTCGCTCCCGTTCTACAAACCCATCAGAAAGTCCCCGCATTTTCCCGGGATTGACACACACATCAGTTCTGACAGAAAGGCTATAGGTGTTTCTATAATAAGATTCAGAAACCTCCGGGGAAGTTATGTAATCCAGTAATTTTAATGCTTCCGTCTCATCTGCAGTCTCAGTAACCCCGATCATATCCCCCTGAAATAAAAAAGTCTGCTTTTGAATATAAGGAATTTCCGCTATCTCATAATTAATCTGGCTGGCGGAATGCTCTAATAGTGACATGGAGCTTAGCTTGGCAACCGCAATTTTTACATAGCCACTGGAAAATGCCTGCATAAGATCCTTCTGATTCCAGTTAATTACGTCCTGGGCAATGATTCCTTCATCCCTCATTTTCCCAAGTATCTCGTACAATTTTAAGCTGTTATCCGAATCCAGACCTCGAAGATTCCCCCCTGCTGAATAGACCAGCTGAAGAAAACTGGAAGCAATATCCTCCTTATTTTTCACTGCGATTCCAAAGTTGTAGGTCCCCAGACTTTTGGTCTCTCTGCAAAGATTATAAAAATCATCCATATTATCGGGGATCTCTTTTTTGTACCTGGCTAAATGATCTTTGTTATAAAACACCACATATGGATTGCTGGTAAAGGGAACACCATAGCAGATTCCATTTACCACACAGCTGCCATAGGCATGCTTTAAAAACCGGCTGGTTCTCTCCCCCGTCATATAATCAGACAGATCCTTAAGAATATCCATGGACTGGAGTGCAGGCGTCATCACACTGTCACAGATAATTAAGTCAGGAAGACTGTTCTGATCCTTATATAGACAGAGCTGCTTTTGAAATGCAGACTGAGCCACATACTCAGTAACCACCTTTGGATTACCGGGTATGGAAGAATATTCATCCAGTACTTTCTTTAAGTATTCATCACTTTTATCCTCTTTGTAAACTGCCATAATTACCAGCTTTTTTTCTGCATTTCCAGGGCGGTGTACCACATTGGTTTCCCTGCTGAAATTAACCAGAACCCCCATCAGCAAAAGAAATATAACGGTCCAGGCTAAAATCAGTAATTTACCAATTCTTCGGTTCAAGATCTATACCCCCTTTCTGTAATCCGACGGGCAGACTCCTGCAATGGAACGAAACACCTTGTTAAAATACTTGGTATCCTTATACCCCACAAGCTCCGCTACCTCATAGATTTTATATTTACCGGAGGCAAGAAGCTTTTTTGCCGCACTTATACGGAATTCCCCTAAAAATGCGGTAAAGTTGATTCCCATTTCCTTGGTAAACAGCTTGCTTAAGTATTCCGGCGTGATTCCTACCAGTTCCGCCGCATCAGTCAGGGATATTTCCCTGGCATAGTTCTGTCTTATAAATCCAATAACATTTAAAATCATCCCGTTGTCTGTCAGCGCCCCGCTGTCCCTTTTATCTGTCACCATACCAATAATCTTCCAGTAATTATTTAAAAATACCTCTCTGATTCCGGTTTTCATCATATCGTTTAAGAGATACTGGTATAATCCGTCTATATCTTTTTCCTTCATCAGTTCTCTTGCTGTATCAAGAATTGCCATGACAAAACGTACCGTATGGTTTTTTATGGTTTCAGGCCGCTCTCTGCGTAATATTACCTGTTCCTCAAATAGCCCCGCTATACGTCTGATACCGTCCTGATTTCCATTCTTTATTTCCCGCTTTACTCCATGCTCCAAATATTCCGGATAATCAATCCGCTCAAAAACCAGCTTTTTTTTAAGCTCCTGATCAATAATACAGCTTTCAGAAAACAGGAAACTGTAAGATAAGCTGTCCTGCATCTGCCGGATGACATCCTTTAATTCTCCAATCCCATTGATGCTTTCAAAACTAATTAGGAATTCTCCCTTCTCCTTCAGTTCTTTTAAAATTCTGGTCTGAAACAGATTTTTTAAATAGCGTACACTTTGTCCGTCTAATATCATCACCAGTATCTGCCTTTCATAAGGCAGCAGAAAGGTATAAAAGCTGGTCAGGCAGTTTGTTTCCAGACGATCCTTTAACAGTTCCGCCATCTGCTTTGTGGTATCCTCCAGAATGCTTTCCGACTGTATTAAAAACAGAGAAATCTCCTGACCGTTCTGGTAGCGGATTTCACCTGCAAACTGCCTCATGGCCTCTTCTTTTAACTCTCCTGTCAGCAGGGAAAACAGCAGCTGCTGGGGTGATACCGTCTTTGCCCTGGTCTTTGACAGCCTGTTTTCCACAGTCTCTAACACACTCATAATATCCTCTACGCTTAAAGGCTTTAAAAGATATTCCACCACAGACAGCTGAATTGCCTTCTGAGCATATTCAAATTCCGAATAGCCGGTCAGTACAACTGCAGCGGCCTCACACCCCTCTTTTCTCATCCGTTCAATCATGACCAGGCCGTTCATCTGAGGCATATTAATATCTGTGATGACCACATCAGGCTGTAACCGCAAAGCCTCAGAAAGTCCCGTTTCACCATCACTTGCTCCACCCACCACCTGATGCCCGGTATAGGTCTCGATAATTTTAATAATTCCGTTTCTTGTATTGGGTTCATCTTCTACAACGAGAATTCTCATGCCTGTCCTGCCTCCTGCCTGCTATTCAAATAATATTTCTGCCCTCACTGTTGTCCCGTTTTCATCTGACTCAATTTCAAAATGCCCCTCATCGCCATAGTAATACTTGATTCTCATGATCACATTTCTCACACCAATGCTTCCCTCCAGAGAGCTGGCGGAATAATCGTAATGATTGAGTTCATGGATTAATTCTAAATCCATTCCTTTTCCATTGTCTTTCACCTCAAACATCAGATGCCTCTCCCCTTTTTTTCTGATGGTTATGGTGATTAAATCCTCTCCTGACTTACCTGGGAAACCATGATTGATGGAATTCTCAATGAGAGGCTGAAATAAAAGCTTATGCATCTTAAGATCCATCACTTCCTCTTCAATATCCATAATGCAGTGGAAGGAAAAGGAAAAACGCTGCTGCTGGAGAAATATGTACTGCTTCAAATACTCTGTCTCGCTTCTTACAGTGACCACGCCATTGCTTTTATGGATACTGTACCGCAGAATATTGGCCAGGTTTTTTAACATCTTACTGATTAAAAACTGTTCATTTTCTATTGCAATCCAGTTAATGGCATCCAGGGTATTATAAAGAAAGTGTGGATTGATCTGCGCTTCCAGTGCCTTTAGCTCCGCATTCTTCTCTCTTAAAAGAGCTTCCTTTTCCATCCTGCCTGACTGGTCTATCTTTGTGACCATGTGGTTAAAATGCCTTGCAATGGTTCCGAATTCATCCTGCCAGGAATGGCTGATCTGGACCGTATAATCCCCTTTATAAGCCTTATCCATAGCTGATGTGATCTTCTCCACCCTGACCTGAAGGGACTGGGCAAACCGGAGCATAATCAGAATGCTTGTGATGATAATCAGGATTGTCAACAGGATAATAACTTCGAAAATGTATTTAAAATCCTTCAAAAGCTCTCTGTTATCCCGTATGGTAACCAGCGCATACTGACCATTTAAAACCGGTTTTGTGTAGATGCTGGAAAAACGCGCCTTAGTCGCCGGCTCAATTCTTGTTCCTATGAGCTCTGCCCGGTTACTGGAGATAATGATTCCATTGGTATCACAAAGAAAGGAGACGGTTCTGTCCTGCTTGTCTTCCTGAGAATACGTCTCCCTGATCCGTTCTTCATCCAGGCAGATTAAAATACTTCCTACCGTCCCCTGTCTGTAATTGTTAATATCTGCAATCCTGTGACCCAGGTAAATAATATTCCGGCTGGTTCCGTTATCTTCCTTCCGGTTAATCATGTCAGAATAAACTGTCCTGGTATTTAAAAACGTCTCATCTGCCACTTCCAGCCAGCTTTTATCCCCGTTTGGAAAGCAGAAGCTGTTCATGGTGCTGTTGGTAACAGAGTCATACCCGATGCACTCTTTTTTCTGCGTTACCACCGCAATCCCCAGAATCTCCGGATGTAAGTAAGATATATTTTCCAGATCATCTTCCAGTTCCTTCTTTATGAGATAATAATTTCTGGAATCCCAGACATTTAATTTTTCAAGCTTCAGTGCGTATTGGTTTTCTGTATAGATGGACATGATAATGCTGTCATACTGGGAAAAATAATCCTCAAGTCCCTTCTGTGACAGCTTCATATTACTTTCCATCAAAATGTCCGTCTGACGTTTTAAGGTACTGGCCGCAATCATGCAGGTAATTGTCTCCATGATCATTAACGGTACAATGGAACCTGCCAGCAAAATAATTAGAGTTTTTTTTGCTATGCTATAGCTTTTATATCGGTTAAGTAATTTTCTTATCAATTTTAGCTCTCCATTTTGTGTGTTTTATATAATTATATACATGTATTTCCACATATTATAGCACATATTACACCTTGTTATCAATTTTGCTCTTTTACTATTAACTATTTATATTACTAGTTCTTATATATTATATATTTATTGTATCTATTTAATAATCTGATATAATATGGCTATATACTCATGTATTTAATAAACAGAGCATAAATAATTACTTATCTTAGGGGGTAATATGATTCACAGTAGCGCAGAGTATTTTAAAACAATTGGTTTTAAAGAAGATCCATTTGCATCAACCAACGCCTTAAAGGAAGAATTTCTTGAAGAATATTTCATTACTCCTCCGTATTATCATTCTTTAGTTGGTTCAGTTAAAAGTCCAAAATCTTCTTTTGTAATTGCACCAAGAGGAACTGGAAAAACAGCTCAAAGAGTAATGTTGGAAAAGTTATCTGAGAAAGAGAATGGTATGCTTGCGGTAGTATACGATGATTTCCCTATAGAAAAATCCGTTGATTTAAAAAAGTTAACACTTGATGAACATCTTAAAAGAATAATGAGAATTTTACTAATTGCTCTATTGTCAGAGGCTAATAATAGAATTGATGGATTAATTCTAAATTCTTATGAAAAGAAACAAATAATAAAACTTATACAATTTTATCTCTGTGGTATAAACACAACAGAAGTAGAAAATTCTATTAAAAAATTAAAGGGATTAAGTGGTAAACTACATGATTTATGGATAAAAGCTGGTAAACCAATTACTTCTATAGTCAATTCAATACTCACAAAAAATAAAATGGGAGAAGTTGACTTAGATGTTTGCAAAAGTAACGACTTAATAAATTCTGACGAATTATCTAGTCATTATGATTTTATTGAACATATTTTTAATACAATAGGCATAACATCTGTATTTATATTAGTTGATAGTATAGACGAAACTGTCGCAACTGGTAACAATGCTGAAAAATCATATCTTCTTATAAAACCATTTATATTAGATTTACGATTACTAGAGAGAAATACGATAGTTTTCAAATTTTTTGTATGGAATAAAATTGAAGAATTTTGGGCTGAAGAATTTCGGAAGGATAGAATTGAACATTTTGTAATTACTTGGAAACAAGAAGAAATTAGAGAACTTATTAGTAAAAGACTAGCTGCATTTAGTTATGGTAAAATCTCAAAACTCAAAGATATTTTAAACTGTGATGATAATACAATTGAACTTATTTATTTATTTGCAAATAATTCTCCAAGAGATGTTATAAATATTATGAAAAGTATATTTGATGAGCACTTAAGATTAGTTAAAGATCAAATACTTAAACCAGAAAAAAATACAATAATACTAGGTATAGAAAATTTTTGTAAAAATAAGTTTGAAGAATTAATTAGTAATGATAAACAGCGCATAAATTTAAAACGCGTGAAGCTTGCGACTTTCACAATTCCTTATTTGTATAACGAGATATTTAAATGCGAAAGTAGCACAGCTAGAAATATATTAATGCCTTGGACACAAGCAGGTATCGTTTATAGTTCAAATAACAAAATCAGAGTTGATAATAGTCCAAATCCAATTAATATATATACCTTTTCTGATTTACGCATTGCAAGATATGTATGCTCAAATCAAAAGTTAGAAGAATTTGTTAAGAGAAATGTAATCCAATGTCCTGAATGCAAAAGCAATAATATATTTGATAAAGATAATAAATATGGATTAAAGGCATGGCAGTGTAAAGATTGTATGACGGAATTATTAGATAACTGTAATGACGAAGTCATTAACAAAAGAATCCCCACACAAAAAAGCAAAGATAACATTATAGAAGGACAAATATCTCTATTTGATTTATAATATACATCATAAGAATACACTTATAACTTTATATATCCAACATAATAAGTAGCCAACTTTTGATACTCACAGAAGCTGGCTACTTAATTAATACTCATTATTAAGAAACTTACCCCCCCAGGGTCACATCCTGCCTGGAGTACCACTCCAGCGCATTGTAAACATGATCTGTTTTAAAATCCGGCCAGTAATCGTCTACCACATATAGATCCGAATAAACGGACTGAACCGGGAGAAAGCCGGAAAGTCTTCTCCTTCCCCCCCAACGGATGATTAAATCCATTCTGGATACATCAGAGGTTTTAAGCTCAGGACCTATGGTTCCGTCTGACAGTCCCAAATCCCATTCCCAGCTGTAATTGATGAGAAAGTTGATTTTCATTCCTCCTGTACCAAAGCACACCCTTTTGGTATATGGTTTAAGCTCGTCCGGAAACATGGCCGAAGAAGTTTTCCCAAGAACCAGAAGCTGGGCATTCTCTTTAGACAACACCTCCACAGCCTTTACGCAGGCCTTGGAAAATGCTTCTCTTTGTACAGACGGACGTTTGGTATTATCTGCGGTAAAGCCATAAAAGGTCATCTCTTCTACACCCAGATCCCTGCAAAGACGGTAAAGGGTCATACCAGGTGAGATACCTTTATCATACCCTTCTTCTTTTTTTATGCCATTCTCCACAGCCCAACGTCTGTTTCCATCAGGAATGATACCGATGTGTTTTGGAATTCTCATTATCTGCCCTCCATGATTGGTTCCCTTCGAGGAAGTCCTGTTAAAATTATAGCCAACTTTTTCAAAGGATATCATGTCCTGCAGAAAATTATGTAATTATAGTTGCCCTGGTGCTTATTTCTTAAATTTCTTAAGATCCGGCATCTTCGGCTGGTGATAGATATACATGCATCTGCTTTCAGATGCCAGCTCCACAGATTTTCTAGCTACCTGTTCCATGAATTTAGCTGCGATATTACTTTTACCCTTCATTCTTTCTACCTCCATTATTATAAAGACATTAAGATAATGCAATTATACATAAACAACAGCAATATAGAGACAAGTTGTAAAAATTACGGCTCTGCTCGTAACTATTCCCGATTTTGATACTCATGAATCCTCCCATTGTCACTTTTATAAAAAAACATGAACAGCACCAGAACGAGACACAGCAAAATGTTAACCAGATTTAGCAGGGATATAAAGCTTTCCCCCAAAAATGTGGCTCTCCTCTCAAACTGCATTTCACTCCACTCAATACAATTGGAAATGACAACAGCCGTCATCATATTTATTACATAAATTTTTCTGTTTGTTTTTCGATTATTATTTTTTTCCAGAATGAGATGAACTAAATTTACAACTAAAAACACGGTACAAAGAAAAATAATGAAAAGCAGATAGTGTTTCAATTTTGTTACCTCCGATATTAAAATGTGATATAATTTTTAGTGCAATAAGAAAATATTATATTTCCATTGAAAATATCACACCATGTTGAAATTTCGAGCCTGCAAGTAATTTTTAATTTATTCAATTAGACAAAATGCGACAAAAGCTCCTAATTCTCTCTTTTAATTAATGGGAGGTATCGTACGATATACAGATATAGATGTTTCATTTTTGCATAAATAAAGGAAAAAGTTTTAACGGGGAAGGGTACGTATGTTAAGAATAGCAATTTGTGATGATGACGTTCTGTTTACAGGAATGTTAGAAAATTTAATCAAAGAAGAAGCTTTGGCAAACGGTATTGAAATTGAAGTTGACGTATTTTTTGATGGATCCATGCTGACAAAATATGTACATCTTGGTAACTTATTTGACCTGATTTTTCTTGATATAGAAATGTCACAGCAAAACGGAATCGAGGCTGCACGCCACATCAGAGAGATTGATAAGACTGCATTATTAATTTATATTTCCGGATACGAGCAGTATTTAAAAGAATTATTTGAGGTGGAGCCGTTTCGGTTTCTTTCCAAACCGCTTGATACGGCAAAGTTCTCCCGGTATTTCAAACAAGCATATGAGCGGATCAATGAAAATAATGTTTATTTCCAATTTAATTTTAATAAAGAAATTAAAAAGGTAGCCTTAAAGGATGTAGTCTACTTTGAAAGCCGCAACCGGGTTGTATACATTTATTTAAAAGATGGGAGAGAAGAATTTTTTTATGGAAAGCTTAACGATGTGGAAAATGAGTTGGCCGGAAACAAGCAACGTTACCTGCGAATACACCAATCCTATCTTGTTAATTATGATTATGTCAGCACCATGAATTTTTCCAGTCTTGTAATTGAAAACGGAGGTAAGTCAACCACACTGCAAATCAGCGAAGACAGGCAAAAGAAAATCCGAAAACAGTTATGTGATCTGGCCAGTAAGAAAGCAGGGGGAAAATAGTATGAAAATTCTTTCAACAACCGTTGTCACTCCTTTTCTTTCACTTTTTTATATTTTAGTCATACGGAAATGCATCAACGCGTTTTTCGCGCCCTCATGGAGGAAAACCACAACATATATAATCTGGATCGCATATTATTTCTTCCAGTTGTTTCTGGGCATTGGAAGTGGGATTCCTCCGGCACTGACCCTTTTACTTAACATGGTCTTTGTCTTTCTGGCAACCAGTATTTCTTATTCAGAAAACTATAAAAAATGTGCCTTGTTCTCTTTTTTAATCTGTGCAATCTGGATGCTTGTGGAAATTATCATACATATGATCTTAAATATGATGAATTTAGATGATAAAGCCGGTCTCTCAGGAGCCATTATCTCTAAAATAGTAATGATGGTTTTTGCCATTGTCACCGGACACTGTCTTCAGCATAAAAGTACAGGAGATATTTCCTTACGGTATATGGCGATTTTACTAATGGTTCCTGCCGGCAGTATTTACATTATGCATAACATTTTTCTTATCAGCAGCACGGCTGAGGATGAAGTTCTTTTCTCCTTTATATCGGGTATTTTACTGCTGTTTATGAACTATATTATTTTCGAAGTATTTGAGTCTCTGGCAGCAAGTTCAGAGTATCAGAAAAAAACCCTCCTCTATGAACAGCAATTAGAACTTTGCAGCCGCCAGGCTGAGGAACGTGAGATCCAAAACACTGAAATACGCTTATTGCGCCATGACATGAAGCAGCACTTAGTCAGCATACTGGGCATGGTTAATTCCGGAAAAAATGAAGAGGCTGCCACATATCTCACTTCTTTTTTAGAAAAGGGAACCTCAAAAAAAATAAATGAAATATCCCACAGCGGTAATATTGTAGTGGATTCACTTGTGAATTATAAATCTTCCATTGCCCGAAAACAAAATATAGAATTCTGTACCAATATTTTTATTCCACCGGTAATGCCTTTTCAAAACGGAAATCTCACCATTATACTGGGAAACCTGCTGGAAAATGCCCTGGAGGCCTGCCGCCAGATGAATAGCGGACATCCAAAAATTGATCTGGAAATGTCTTATCAGAAGGGGATTCTTTCCATTGTTGTCTGGAATACCTTTGAAGGGGAGCGATACACAGACGGGCAGAAACATTTTCTTACCACTAAGAAAAATCCCTCCCATCATGGCCTGGGTCTGTTTTCCATTGAACAGGCGGTAGCCGCCTGTAACGGGGAAGCCATCACACAGGTTGAGGGAAACATATTTAAAGCGGTTGTGATCTTATATCAGGAGCCGGAAAAATAACAAATTACTGATCAGGGGGAGGGTAATATGGAACGATTATCCATTGTATTAACCAATTATATTTTAAAAAAAGAAGTGATCTCTAAAGAAGATTATGAAGTTTATTTATATGGCTTTCAAAGCTTTCTGGAACTGTTTTTAAATCTGGTCTGCAGTCTTTGTATTGCATTTTTTATTCATATGGAAGTGGAATGCCTGCTCTTCTTTTTATTGTTCATTCCCCTTCGTTCCTTTAACGGAGGACTGCATTTGAAGTCTTATTTCTCATGTCTGGTTTTCTCCTGCGCCACCATGACTGTCATACTTCTGATTGTGAAATATTACAGTCTGAGCGCCCCGGTTTCGTTTCTGCTGTACCTTGTTTTTATGGTACTTATCAAAATCACGGGTGCAGTCGACCATCCCAACCGGCCGGTTGACACAGACGAAAACCAGACATTGACTCATAAAACTGACCGTACTCTGTTTATTAGTTTCCTTGCTGCATTGTGCTTTCTCTTTTTGAATTTAGAAAATTATATTTTTTTAGAGGCGCTGATTTATCTATTAGTATTTATCACACTGATATTATCCAAAATCAGGGGTTAGTCTTTATCTATATTCCCACGCAATTCCGTCAGGACTTTTTGTAAAAATTCCGGCATTCTGGCGCCCATTCGTCCTGCATTTTCTAAAATAGAGATTAACTCATTAATGATGAGCCAGACAGATACCAATAATCCAAAAATTGTTTTATGCTCAAATTTAATTCCAATCTCAGTAGAAAATTTATAGATCACATAATCCGTGCTGACAGCCGCCAGAATGATGAATATATAGCTTGCCTTTTTATAAATTCCGATCCGGCTTTTCCTGCTGTTCCAACCATACTGATTATTATCTGGATTGTCCAGTGCTTCCTTTTTCGAAGCCAGCATCCCCGATATGTAGTCCGTGATCATAAGTATGGTTAATAACGAAATGGCAGGAAATAAAAGTCCGAATTGATCCATAATCCAGGCACTGATGATTCCCATTGCGCTTTTTTCCAAATCCAATTTTTTTTCCATGGCTGCACCTCCTGTAAAGTCCTTCACTTATTTATAATAGTTCTCTTTTAAAAGATTGTAAAAATTTCTTCTGACCCGGTTCACGTATTGCCGGGACACAGAGTGGCGTTCTGCAATTACTGCATCTGACTCCTCATGAAAGACAATATCCCACAGAATAACCGCCTGTTTTCCTTCTGTCTTCAAGAGCATAGTTTTTAGATCTTCATAAAACAGCCAGTCATCGTAAACAGGCTGATCCATGCTGATCTCAGTAAAAAACTCATCCTCAACAGAAGCTTCCGCGTCAAAATGCTGCTTGCTTTTTTTATACTGTTCTAAGAACTTGTTTTTTAGGGCTCTGCTTAAAAAATAAACACATTGCCCATCTTCCTTATAATATTGCATTGAATTGATGGCCTCCAGCAAACTGAGCACAAATTCTGAATGCATGTCCTCTTTTTCATCTTTATATAACAGGCGGACATATTTATTAATCAGTGGAGTCATTTTATCTACTATCAGTAAGAATTTTTCTTTATTACCTTTTTTTATTTCCTCAATAATTACATGAACGCTTTCTCCCATTTTCTTACCTCCTAAAAGGCAAAAAGAAAAAAAGGGTAATATTGTAAACTAAATTCTTCTGAATCTTTATTTTTTTCGCATAACATGATTGTAGATAAAAAACTCACTATTTATCGGAACACGTAAAAAACGCTGAATAATAGGGAGAAATCTCCCTATTATTCAGCATTTTTCTATATAAACCTTATTTAGTTAAATTGTTTCTACCAAATTAGCATCGCCCAGTCTGGTATTATTTCTCCTCTTTCTTTGTTTCTCTTTATGAGAGACTTTCTGCTGTCCTCTCTCAGTTCCGTTATATGAAATACATTATTGAACTCTTTAAACCCGGAATCTTCTCCACCTAAAACCGACTGATCCGGACTTAAATCATTATATTTACCAGTAAGATATGAGCCATCCCCATAAGTAAATCCAACATATCCGCATCCATCCGATCCATTGCTCACCAGAATCAGGCAATTGTTTTGAATGTATAATTCATGAATCATATACCAGCCCTCCGGTTCGTACAAATCGGCGACTTTCTCCAATCCATGGTTTAAGTAAGTATACACGCTTATGGAAATCCCGTCTCCCAGAATTAATTCAGGTATCCCATCTCCATTAAAATCGTGAATTCCCAGATAAAAAGATGAATTTAAACCATCTTCCCCTCTTAATTGATATGGATCTGGCAGATGGCCTCCACCCTGGTCGATTATCTCCCTATATGCAGTTTGCCAGTTAATTTCCTCTTCTGTCAAAGCAACTGGTTCCTGTACCATATTGCTGACCTGATTTTCGTCTGACTGCAAAACAGTTCCCCCCGTCATGTTGGAATCAGCGCAACCGGTTAAAGATAAAATCAGAAAACAAAATAAGAATAAATGTTTATTCATTTGTCTTTCCCCTTTAAATTTTAAAACAAAATTGTTTTTGCTACTTCTGGGCATAATTATTTTATTCTACTATTATTAATGATTAAGGATTTTACCTCGTAGTAATTACGGGCCTGCACGTTGAAAAAGCCATAGTTATTTCACTATGGCTCATCAAAAAGGTTATCAAAAACTGTATTATACAATTAAACCGGTAAATATGTAATCACCATACCTCCTATGATCAGGCTCGCCATATTTGCCGTTATTACATATAACGCTACACGTCTTTTCCTGAATTCTTTCACAAAGGTTAGAAATGCAGTCAGTTCTGCTGCAAGCACCACAATCTCACAAAACAGATAACCAAATATCCAGTAATTACCTAAATCAGGTCCTGTAAGCATTGCATTCAGCCCTGCCTGGGTAATCAGATTGACTGCTGTAAAAACCAGCCAGCTTCTTTTTTGCCTGAATCCAAAAAGCAGAAAAATAATTCCCTCAATAAACATTGTCAGGAGAACCCGCATTACCACCAGAGCAGGAACCCGCAACGGAGCCTGACCTAATATAAGGGTCTCCGTTTCCATATCAAGTGTCAAAATATTACTATATCTTTCAAATGTTTCTTCAGGTAAAGCACATTGAAAACTTTTTTTATTACTTTGTACCACCAGCACTGCATCCTTTAAATCCTTAACCCGGGGTGATGAGTGGGTGTAATAGAGCCTGTAATACTTTTCCCAGCCTTTTCTTTCCCCTTCTACCACTCTTAAGTCTGTAACATCATGATTGGACATTTTTAAGGATAAAGATATCTTCTCTGGAGAGTTTAATACGATTATGGTAAAACCCGGCGGTTCCGCTGAGTTGGCAAACGCTGTTGAATAATAGCAGATACATAACAGGTGAACAATAAGAATGAGGAGGCAGATACTACTTCTATGACTGATACTCCTCCCTCTTATAAAAAAACCAGCCCCACCTTTATACACATTCATTTCTCTTTCCCCCTTCTATTTTGTTGTAATTATAACATACAAAGCTGGTATTATTATCCTTCTTCCTTATAAAATCCTTAAAATTAGCTGTTATCATAGCAATATATAGTCAAAAGGAGGTCCCTTATGGAGTGGAAATGTTACAAGACGGCTGCTGATTTTGAAAAGGAGGATGTTATGATGCACGAGTATATGTTAAAAACAAACCACATTTCAAAAAAATTCAAAAAAACATATGCAATTAATGATTTATCAATGTCTGTAAGAAAAAACTCTGTCTATGGATTATTAGGACCTAATGGTGCTGGTAAATCAACATTACTGAAGATGATTACAGGAATTATCACCCCCACTTCCGGGGAAATAATATTTGATAATCACCCCTGGAGCAGAAAAGATCTGTTAAGGATTGGTTCCCTCATTGAATCACCTCCTTTGTATGAAAACTTAACAGCATTTGAAAATTTAAAAGTTCGGGCAACTCTTTTAGGAATCTCATCCGATAAATGCATGGAAGTTTTGGAAAGAATGGACTTAATGGATACGGAAAACAAACAGATTTCCCAATTCTCCTTGGGAATGAAGCAAAGATTAGGTATCGCATTAGCGCTTTTAAATGACCCAGAATTGCTTGTCTTAGATGAGCCTACCAATGGGCTTGATCCGTTTGGAATGGAAGATTTAAGGAAAATGATCCGTACATTTGCGGTATCTGGGATATCCGTCATTGTATCCAGTCATATCTTAAGCGAGATACAGCAGGTTGCCGATGACATAGGCATCCTAAATAATGGGTCTCTTCTGTATCAGGATAAAATTGATGCCAATGAAAATCTGGAACAATTGTTTATGGATATTATAAGAAAGGAGCGTGCTTCCTGATGTTACAAACCTATCTGGTAGCCGAAAACTTAAAATTTAAACGAACCCTGTTTCGGAAACTTATTTTATATATTCCGGCAGCCTTAATTTTAATTGCAGTTATATTTTTATCTGTGGGGATTGGTTTAGGTGGTTTTTCAGCCTCTATCGTCTGTAATTGGTGTGTGCCCATAGCATCTTTATCCATTGTAATATTATGCCACTTAGTAAATAATAAGGAACAAAAACACAATTACCGGACTATATACAGCCTGCCTATAGACTTGAAAAATACATTTATTTCTAAAACAATTTTAATAGCACTTAATCTTTTGCTGATATCATTATTACTTTCATTGATATCTATTATTTCAGAGTACATGATGTCAGGTGTCTTAAGTGCATTTAAACATACCGGATCTTATGTTTTAGGATACTGCTTATTATGGGTAACTTTATTATGGCAGATCCCTTTCTGCCTGTTTTTGGATCAAAAGGCCGGATTCGTTGGTTCTATGATCATTAACCTGATTTTTACTGGACTTGGCGGTTTGTTTCTTTCTCTTTCGCCTATATTCTGGTTTATTCCATATAGCTGGACCGCCAGATTTATGATTTCCTTATTCGGAGTATTGCCAAATGGATTATTAGTACAGGGAGGTTCAAGACAGATTCTGAGTTTGGGTCAGAGTTCACTGCTGGTGGTAGTAAGCATGCTCACTGCAGTCGTTCTTACATTTTTATTTGCACACTGGTACAGAGGGCGGGTGTATCGAAATTGACAATTGCAAGAGAGTTTTTCTCTAACTTTACAAAAATAAAACGAACTCCGCTTTTACTATTACATCTGCTGCCTCCTGTGATAATCACAACCTTATTTTTAGTTTATTACAATTCTGGTGGATACCGCCTTTTTTCTGATGTTCGGCTGTTTTTCATTTTGTTACAAATCTGCTATCCTATGTTTGTTAGTTTTGTTGTACCAATTTTTATTAATTTAGACCGAAATATCAGCAATGTTCAAAATGCTCTGGGGATTGTGGGATCAAGAAGAAGTGCTTATCTTGGTAAATTATTGTTTCTGCTGTTCCTGTCTGCCACAAGTATCATACTATACGAGCTATGCTTCTATATTGGAGTGAATTTTTTTCTAAATATGAACGTTATGGACTTTAATTCCTATTTTTTCGTATTCTGCTCGTTTTTATTAAGTAACTTGTTTTTATATTTTATACATGTACCCATTGCTTTTAAATTTGGTTTCAGTGTCTCCGTTTTATCAGGAATAGCAGGTACAATTTTAGCCGGTTACTATGAAAATTACATTGGTGATAAAATCTGGCCGGCCATTCCCTGGGAATGGGGTGTGCGGTTTTTAAAAGATTATTTTGGCCTGACCAGTGGAACGGTTATTCCTGGAGTGATTTCTCTGACTATTATTACTTCGGTTGTTCTGGTTCTCACAATATTATGGTATAGTAGATGGGAAGGCAGAGTTATACAAGAGTAAGATTAGGGGGATATTCTATGCCAAAACTATTAGTCATCGACGATGACCTGGATATGCTGGCTCTGGTACGCACTGCTCTGGAAAAAGATGGTTACCAGGTGGACACGGAAGCAAATGCTACTTCCTTACAACCTGCCAGATGCCTATTATACGATCTTTTGCTTCTTGATGTAATGATGCCCGGCGAGGATGGATTTTCTTTCTGCAGGCGGATCCGTACC
>SVDT01000032.1 GCA_015057775.1 Paenibacillaceae bacterium
GAATACA
Source organism: Paenibacillaceae bacterium (assembly GCA_015057775.1). Lineage (GTDB taxonomy): Bacteria > Bacillota > Clostridia > Lachnospirales > Lachnospiraceae > Lacrimispora. The sequence continues at coordinate 8 of SVDT01000032.1, forward strand.
CGCTCCGCACTGAATGCATTTGCTTTCATCGATTACAACAATTCCGTCATCATCCATGGTAATTGCATCTACCGGACAGCTTCTTTTACAGGGGCGTGTTAAATCTGCGATAGCATTATAAGGACATGCCTGAGAACATTTTCCGCATTCCTTACATTTATCAGGATCGATATGGGCACGGTCATGACTCATGGAAATAGCTCCGAAATTACAGGAATTCTGGCAGGCCTTTCCCATACAGAGCTGGCAGTTATCTGTTACTACATATCTGGCAATGGGGCATCCCTCACAGGCAGAATTAATTACCTGCACTACATTTTTGGTGTCTCTGCCACTGGGACAGAACCCCTCTGCCAGCCTGACTCTCTCTCTGATAATTTCCCTCTCCCTGTAAATACAGCACCGAAACTGTGCTTTAGGCCCCTGAATCATATGATAGGGAATCTCATCCCTTTTCTGTTCCAATGTACCTTCCCAGGCAAGCTTCGCTACTTCATTTAAAACCTGATGCTTGATGCGAAGTAATGTTGCATCATTCGTTACCATATCGTTCCTCCTTGAAGCTTCCACAAAACGTGGCCGTGTGAATATTCTCTATTAATAATAAGCAACTGTAACCGTCTTCCCCATCTCTTCCACCGCATGCTTCAGCTGCTCCACAAGATTTTGCCGGATTCCCAGATCAAAGGGAAGCCCCGGATTCTGGTAAGCGCTGTTAATCGCTTTCCCCACATACAGCTTTAATTCCGTACAGTCCTCAATAATCATCTTTGCTACCATGGATGCGCCGTTTGGTTTATCCAGTTCCAGAAAAAATTCCTCCGTTACCGACTCATTTTTAACATACCGCTTTAAGAGTTTTAAAACCCGGTTTAAAGTCAATACCCCTTCTGTGACCAGTTCAATACCGTCGATATAAGCCACAGGCGGTAAATCCGGATCGTTATACTCAAGGGATACCGTCAGTTTCTTATCCATGGTCCTGGAAACAATATTGGCACTGGTTCCTCCGCAGACAATCCTCTTGGTGGTATCATCTCCGGATAAGAAATCCGTTACCATACAAACATCATCTTCCGGGTCCTTTGGCGGTCCTGTCATTAAATGAACCGGTTTGCTGTCGATAATCCGCATAACAGCAACGGTTGTATCATCTCCGGGCCGGTACTGGTAAAGTTCATCACACGCTCTGCATAACGCATTGGCCAGACGAACAGCAGATATGGTCAAGCGGTACTGTTTTACCGCATAAGCAGCCACATCTTCCCAGAGCCAGCCAAAATTTAAAAGCTGCCCCACACCTGCATGAATGGTTCCGTCACTAAGCAGAATCAAAGCATCTCCTTTTTTTACCCGGAACCGGTATTCATTAATTTTCTTATCCCGTATCACCCGCATGCTGTGTGGAATGGGAACCAGACTCCCCTCCCTGATAAAGATACAGCCGGGGTTATCAAACTCCACCAGATAGGCATCTCCATTGTGGAATACCTGAAGAATACTGAAGGTAGAATATGCAATCTGTCTCACCTGACAGACAGGAAGTGTCTCCACAATGGTCTCCACACACTCTTCCAGGGTTGCACCGTTTAAAAACATGGTGCCCAGTATCTTAGAGGTCATGGTTGCCAGTATGTTTGCCTTTACCCCGCTTCCCATACCGTCGGCGAGGATCATAATATTGGAGTCATCCGTATGGAGGAGCTCCACCTTATCCCCGCAAAGTACTTCACTGAATTTATTTAAACTTTTATAAGCAACGTCAACGGTAACTCCCATCATTTAACCTCGCTTTCGCTGCCCTCATCTAACAGAGACTTGCACAGCTTGGTCAATGTGGTTTTCGTTTCTGCCGTAGTCTCTCCCAGAAGCCCTGCGATCTCCTGGGCCACCATCATCTGCTTATGAATTACTTTTTGAGCCAGATCGATGGTTTCTAACTTCTTTTCGTACTCCTGTCTGGCCTGTTCTTCTTCCTTTGTAATGTCAATAAACGTAGCCAGCACCACATCTTCCTTGTTTACATAAACAATGTTCTGAAGAGTAGAAATTCTATATTCTCCATATGTGACCTTTTTGCCATGAATTTTCTGATGGGTATCATACACCCACTGAAAATCAGTGGTATCAATTAGTTCATACAGATACATGGTTAAAGCTTCCTGTCTGGTCTTGCCAAAATACTTTTCACCAACTGCAGAATATTCCAGAATCTTCATCTCCTTATCAACAATAAGCACAATGTTGGGGGATGTCTCCATAACAAGATTGGATAATGATTCCGCCTTTTCATGCATAAAAGGAATGCACATATTTAATTCCGCTTTTTTCTGAATAACAGCTACGGCTTTCTCTCTGCATGTGGAATAACCGCATGCTCCGCAGTTTAGTTCATCTTCCGGCCTTGTCTTACCTGTCTTCTTCAAAATCTCCTGAATCTGGGCTTCCGTAGGAACAATATCCCTGGGAGCACGGTTTAAGAAACGTTTTCCAAAGGTAAGGGAATCGAAGATTTCCTGGATCTCCTCATCGGGAACCCCATCTTTTTCAATGGTATCTTCCATATCAAGCTTTATCCTGAATCTGGAAACATGCTCATGATCTGCAGCAGGACCCTTGATACAGCCGCCTGAACACATATTCATCTCAATGAAGCACCCCGTTATCTCACCCCGGAGCATGCTTTCACAAAGGTCAATACAGTTGCGGCAGCCATGGACATAAAACTTCCGGTATCCATCCCGCTCGGCCTCTGTTGCCAGCACAGAACTTACGATTCCATTGGTAACCGGATAAAGCCGGTTCACTCTTGGATTCATATGAACAAAAGGGATATCCTCACAATCCCCGATGGTAATCTCTTCCTGTGCAAGCCACCGTTCTATATCATTGAAATTTAAGACAGCATCAATATAATCCCCGTGCCTTAAATCCTCAGCTTCTTTTTTCTTGGCAATACAGGGTCCCAGAAAGACCACCTTGGTATCCCTTCCGAATTCTTCCTTTAACATCTTGCCATGAGCAACCATAGGGGAAACTACCGGTGCCAGATAAGGGATCAGTGCAGGATAATAAATTTCAATTAAATCATTGACACTGGGACAGCAGGTTGTGATTATATTCTCCATGCTGCCTTCCTTTAAAAGTCTGGTATACTCAGCAGTTACAACTGCCGCCCCCTCCGATGTTTCCCGAACATCGGAAAATCCCAGCTTTCTAAGGGCGCCGTTCACCTGCCCTGCCGTTTTATAGTTTAACAGCCCCATATAGGACGGGGCCAGTGAAATCACAGTTTTATACCCAATATCAAGAAATCCTTTAACCAGATCCAGATCACTGATAAGCGTTTTGGCAGACTGAGGACATACCTGCATGCATTTTCCGCATAAAATGCACTTGTCAGACATGATTTCTGCCCGTTCATCTTTAATCATGACCGCTTTGACTTCACAGTTACGAACACATTTATAGCAGTGCTTGCATTTGGTCGCCTTGAAATCAATAATTCCCATGACTAAAGCCTCCCCAGAATTTCTTTATCAAAAAACTCCTTTGTATCTTCCGGTTTTAATGAATAGATCTGACCGTCAACCGTTACGCAGACTCCATTCACACAATTTCCACTGCAAAAAGAACCATTTAAATCCACCTGCTCCTCCAAATGCTTCTCTCTCACCAGATTCTGAAGCTGGGCTATGATCTCTCTGGATCCTTTTAAATGACATGCACTTCCTATGCATATTGTTACTCTCATGAATATTCTCCCTCCGAAATAAATCCCCTGCATGAACTGCCGTTTCGACCATTATCGCATATTGTTATATTTATATCAATACTTATTTACTGATTGGATGTATTTTTTGAAGTACTGAAAAATATAGTTTTTACAACTTCCTGCCGTTGTACATCAATCAGACCGCAGGTATTTAACCGCAGCATGGGAATGACTGGAAGACTGGCAAATGCAAGGGTCATAAAAGGGTCAATTCCAGTTCCGATACCAAGCTGGTGCGCATGTATCTTCAGCCTTTCCAGCCGTTCGTCTACCCATATTGCAGACTCCGGGCTCATAAGTCCTCCGATGGGAAGAGCCAGCTCTGAAAGAACCATTCCGTCTGCCACAACCGCAATGCCGCCCTGATTTTTCCTCACTGTATTTCCTGCAAGGGCCATATCCCAGTCATTTGTCCCTGCTATGATCAGATTATGGGAATCATGGGCAATACTGGTTGCCACAGCCCCGCGTTTCAGTCCGTATCCACCAAGGAAACCAAGGCCTGTATGTCCGGTATTCTTATGCCGCTCCAATACTGCCATCTTTACAATATCCAAGTCAGCAAGAGCCTCCGGGTCAGCTCTCAGCTTTTCAGTCCATGGCACAAGTCTCTCCTTTGTGGTCAGCTCTCCGGGAGTTAAACATAAAACCCGTATGGTGTCTCCCTCTTCCTTCATAACAAAATCTTCTGGCACAATCTCTTTTAACCGGAAGGAGTTACCCACTTTATCCGGTATCTGTCTGTGAGCATTTGTTCCAGTATCTGGAGATTGTACCGGCCTTCCATCTTCTGCCACCAGAATTCCTTTCCGGTAAACCTTACTGACTGTGAACTCCTTAAGGTCAGAAACAACAATGAGATTCGCCTGATAACCAGGTGCAATGACTCCTGTCTCATTCAATCTGAAATACCGGGCAGCCTGATAGGAAGCCATGATCACAGCTCGCACCGGATCAGCTCCCAGCCTGATCGCCTTTCTGATAATATAATCCATATGGCCGAGCCTGGCCAGCTCACCAGGGTGCCTGTCATCGGTCACCAGCATACAGCGGTGATAGTAGGGCTCCTCAAACAGGGGGAGGAGGGCCTTTAAGTTTCTGGCTGCAGTTCCTTCCCGTATCATCACCCACTGTCCCCGTTTTATCTTTTCCACCGCTTCTTCCATGCAGGAGCACTCATGATCCGACCCAACACCGGCCGTAATATAAGCATTTAACTGTCGTCCACAAAGAAGGGGACCGTGACCATCGATGATCCGGCCGTGTTCTGCGGCACTCACTATTTTTTTCATAATATCCGGATCTGCCTGTATGGTTCCATGGGAATCCATCAGTTCTGCAAGTCCAAGCACATATTTTTCCTGATAAAAGGGGGCAAGATCATCTGCTGTTAAAACAGCTCCGGACTCATCAAGCTTTGCTGCCGGAACACAGGAAGGGAGCATGAAGTACACATCCAAATCCAGATCCCTGGAGCGTTCCATCATAAATCTTATCCCTTCTGTTCCTGCCACATTGGCAATCTCATGGGGGTCCGTAATGACTGCTGAAGTACCATGAGGTATTACGGTTTTCGCAAATTCTTCAGGAGAGAGCATGGAACTCTCCAAATGGATATGTCCGTCAATCAAACCCGGACACACCACCTGGCCGCCTAAATCCACCTCTGTTTCCCCCTCATAAAAACCAATCCCCACAATATATCCGCCCTCAATGGCGATATCACCATCTTCCAGCTCTGAAGTAAATACATTCACCATCCTGGCATTTTTCAATACCAGAGATGGCTTTTTTCTTCCTGACGCAGCAAAAATCCGTTCCGCCAGCATACGATCCATAGGCCCCTTCCTCCTTTATTTACCGGCAAGCTTGGTAATAGATGCCGTAATCAGTTTTTTAAACAACGGTGCCACCCGGTCTGCAGTCTCCTGTACTTCCGCATGGCTTAAAGGCTGGTCAATAATACCGCATGCCATATTGGTGATACAGGAAATACCGCAAACCTTCATCCCCATATGGTTGGCAGCAAGAGCCTCACAGGCTGTACTCATTCCAACTGCATCCGCTCCCAGTATCCGGCACATCTGCACTTCTGCAGGAGATTCATAGGCCGGTCCTGTCAGCTGCAGATAAATTCCCTCCTGCAGTTCAATTCCCTCTTCCTTTGCCGCTTCTTTAATTACTGCTCTCAGCTCTTTGCAGTAAATATCGCTCATATCCGGGAATCTGGTTCCCAGCTCTCCGATGTTGGTTCCAATTAACGGAGAAGGAACAAATGTGGCAATGTGATCCTTAAGAAGCATAAAATCGCCCGGTTTGAATTCCTTGTTCACCCCACCGCAGGCATTGGTCAAAAATAAAGTCTTTGCACCCATAAGTCCCATAAGTCTTGTTGGGAGAACTACATCCGTCATAGGATATCCTTCATAAAAATGAACCCGTCCCTGCATAATGACTACTGGAACTTTATTTACATAACCAAAGATGAATCTTCCTTTATGACCGGCTACGGTTGAAACCGGAAATCCCTCAATGTCTTTATAATCTATGGTGGCAGCTACTTCAATCTCCTCCGCATATTCCCCAAGCCCGGAACCAAGAATAAGGGCAACCTCGGGAACAAAATCAGTTTTCTCCCGTACACTTTTTAAACAGCTTAAAAGCTTCTCATATACTTCGTTCATATTGTTTTTTCTCCTTTCACAATCCTGACAGAGTCACGCTCTTCAGGTGTTACAAGTATATCACATTTCCATGAGATTCTGCATAATATTTTGACAAACAAGACTGAAAAATGGTATACTTTACCTGTTCGTACTAACCCGAAAGGAACACCTGACGGAGAAGGCGAGGAGAATACGTCAAACCGGAAATCCCATGCCTGTCGGCGTGGTTTTTTTCATCCGTTTGCATAAAAACCAATATTAAATGGTACGGACAGAAAGTGAGGATTATTATGAAAAAAGTTTTATCAGCACTTGCAGCACTTGCTATGACAGCCGTTGTATTAACCGGCTGTGCAAAAAGCAGTCCACAGGCTTCCACTCCTGCACCGGAAAGCACATCTGCAGCCCAGACTACAGCGGCACCAGAAACCACCAAAGCACCAGAAACAACAAAAGCAGAGGGTTCAAAAGACTCCTACACCTTAAAGATCGGTTCACTAAAAGGTCCTACTTCCATGGGACTGGTAAAGCTGATGGACAAGGCTAAGAAAGGTGAAACCGGGAATTCCTATGAATTTACCATGGTGACTGCAGCAGATGAGCTTCTTGGTAAAATTGTGAGCGGAGAACTGGATGTCGCTCTGATCCCTGCCAATATGTCATCCATCCTTTACACCAAAACCAAACACAATGTGACCGTTCTTGACATCAATACCATGGGCGTTCTTTATGCTGTGTCTTCGGATGATTCCATTCACACCTCAGCTGATTTAAAAGGAAAAACTGTTTATTTAACAGGAAAAGGAACCACTCCTGATTATGTCTTAAATTACGTCCTGAAGGCAAACGGGCTGACTGCTGATGACGTAAAACTGGAATATAAGTCAGAGGCAGCGGAAGTAGCCGCCGTATTAAAAGAAAAACCAGATGCAGTAGGTCTTCTCCCCCAGCCATTTGTGACAGCAGCCATGGCTCAGAACGATCAGCTGAAAATGGTTCTTGATTTAAACAAAGAGTGGGATGCAGCTGCTAAAGAAGGAAACGGAAGTCTGGTAACCGGAGTTACCGTCTGCAGAAATGATGTTTTAAAGGATCATAAGGAAGCCATTGATCAATTTCTTGCAGATCACAAAGAATCTGCAGAATTTGCCAATAATAATGTAAGCGAGGCTGCTGCATTAGTGGCTGACGCTGGAATTATTGAAAAAGCGCCTGTTGCAGAAAAAGCAATTCCTTTCTGCAGCATTACCTATGTAGACGGTGAAAAAATGAAATCCCTATTAAGCGGATATTTAAATGTTCTTTATGAAATGGAACCTCAGACAGTTGGAGGCGCACTGCCTGGTGATGACTTCTACTATATGCATCAGTAGCCCGATTAAGGAGATCCAAGTATGAATGCAGGCATTCTCCGTTTTAAAAAAGCCGGAATTATTCTGTTCTGGCTTTTGATATGGCAGGCTGCCAGTACGGCAGTCCACAACAGCATAATACTGGTTGGGCCTTTGGACGTCATATTGGCATTATTCAACCAGATCCGGCTGGCAGACTTTTGGAAAACCATTGGTTTTTCTTTTGGAAAAATCAGCCTTGGATTTCTTTCTGCTTTTGCAGCCGGGATTTTAGCCGGCACAGCTGCCTGCCGATATCCCCTCATCGGAGATTTTCTGTCTCCTCTTATGGCACTGATGAAGTCCGTTCCCGTTGCCTCCTTTGTTATACTGGCGTTAATCTGGGCAGGATCTGAAAATCTCTCTGTAATTATTGGGTTTCTTGTTGTATTTCCCATAATCTATATACAGACCATTGCAGGAATCAAAAGTACGGACCAGCAACTGCTTCAAATGGCCGATGTTTTTCAGATGTCAGAAGCAAAAAGGTTTTTTTATCTTTATCGTCCGGCGCTGCTTCCCTATCTGGCAAGTGGCTGCCAGGTGGCGCTGGGTATGAGCTGGAAATCAGGAATTGCCGCAGAGGTAATCGGCGTTCCTCTCCATTCAATTGGTGAAAAGCTTTATCTATCCAAGATTTATTTAAGTACTGCTGATTTATTTGCATGGACACTGGTGATCATTCTGCTCAGCGCGCTTTTTGAATCCTTCTTCCTGTGGCTTTTAAGCCTGGCATCTCCCGGTATCAGACAAAAAAAGAAAGAGGTAGGATGAATATGGAACTTGTAATCAGAAAGCTTTGTAAGTCCTTTGACGGACACTTCGTACTTGACCATGTCAATCTTCATCTGGTACCGGGTAATGTTTACTGTCTCATGGGACCATCCGGATCAGGGAAAACCACATTGTTTCATATACTGCTGGGTCTTGTTTCAGCGGATTCCGGAGAGGTAAACGGCCTTAACAGAGAACGAATTTCAGCCGTTTTTCAGGAAAACCGGCTCTGCGAAGCGTTCACTCCGGTAGAGAATGTAACCATGGTAATGCCTTCCTCTTCGGGGAATAATAAAAGCAAGGCCAGGGAAGCCCTTAAACGGCTGCTGCCTGAAGAATCTCTTGACCGTCCGGCATCAACCTTAAGTGGTGGAATGAAGCGCCGTGTGGCCATAATACGCGCTCTGACGGTACCTTTTGATATGGTAATCATGGATGAACCGTTTACGGGCCTTGATGAAGAGACAAAACAACAGGTGATAACCTATATAAAAGAGCAATCGGCAGGAAAGCTGGTTTTAATCAGTACACATCAGGAAGAGGATGTTCAGCTGTTAAACGGAATCAAGATCCACTTATAAAAGCAGGGGCGATAACCATGTTGAACTGGTTACTGCCCCTGCTTTCATTCATTCAATTATTGTCATTTTTATTTCAGTTTAAGAGAATCCAGAGCAGCTTCGATCTGTCCTTCTACACCACTGTCAGTGGAACCAATGGTTCCTGCTGCACTGATATAGGTTTTTGTAGCTGCATTATAAGAACCGGAGATGGCATAATAACGAACTCCATCCTGAGGTGTCTTATACCGGAGTGCATAACGGAAGGTCTGGCTGCCGTCGCTGCCGTTTTTAACATCATAACGAACAAATTCCATATCCTCACCACGGCTGATTAACTTCTTATATTCATCCATGGTATCCGGATAAACTTCCCTGGCACCATCTGCATCATCACCCTGTACATAAGTAACTTCCAGGTAATCTTCGCCGTTCGGTGAAGAAATCGCTACCACACTCTCGTCTCCGTCCTCGTCCAGTGACCAGCCTTTTGGCGGCATAATCTGATATTTGCCTGATTTGGAAGTAAATAAGCCTTCCTTAATATCTCCTGCATCATTGGCTGTAATCGGCTGTGTTTCTTTTGTTTCCTCTTCTTCCGATGTCTCCTCACCCTCTGATGTTTCCTGTCCAGAAGAAGCCACTTCTGCGTTCACCGCTGTGGTTGCCTCAGTGGATGCTTCTGCCTGTGTCTGCTGCTTGGTTTCCTGCGTCGATTCCGCTTTAGTATTATTCTTTCCGCAGGCTGTCGCTGTCATCATCACTGCCATCGCAATCAAAATTCCTGCTAAGATCTTATTTTTTCTCATAGAATCACTCCTCATCATAAAATTCTTTTCTGGTGACGTGGAGGATTATAACATGAACAGTCCTGAAAGTATAGCATTTTAAACGAACCGAAAGAATCACAATGAAATCTTAATAATTTTCCCAGATGACACCAGGACTCTCCAGATTTAGTAATTTCACTTTAATATTCAGTCCTCCCCCATATCCCACAAGGCTTTTGTCTGCACCAATTACACGGTGACAGGGGATGATTATGGAAATGGGGTTGCGGTTATTTGCCATCCCCACTGCACGGCAGGCCTTTTCATTCCCAATCTGAACAGCAATCTCTTTATAACTTCTTGTCTGTCCGTAAGGAATGGTGCAAAGTGCCTCCCATACCTTTTTTTGAAATGCTGTTCCCTCAGGCTTTAAGGGAAGATCAAATTCTGTTCTTTCTCCTATTAAATACTCGTTCAGCTGAAGAACCGCCTTCTTAATCAGGTCTGTGGACTTTTTTAGCCCCTCTTTTGGAGTTTCACTTCCAAATTCCACACCTAATATCCCTTCCTCATCACATATTACCTGTATAGGACCCAGTTCACTCTCAATAATATCCCAGTATTTCATAAGTGCTCCTTTCTCTTTGGTTTTCCAGTTTTACTATCTGTAACAATTATATCATAAAATGAAATACTTTCTATTTTTTCAAACATTACTTAGAATTCTTTTAGTTTTTTTATGAAATCTTTATCGACTGGTCAAACTTATGTCATAATTCCAGGGTATACTTGTATTTGTAAAGGAACCCCACCCTTTTAACATTGACTTTTTATTTTTCATACTCAAACCGGCAGGAACATTTATGTACCTGCCGGTTCCTCCCATTTTAAGGGCATTCTTCCCGCTTTTTTCCCATTAAAAAATATCGCAAATATCAGCTTTTTTCGATTTTTATTTTTTTTTGAAAATATTGTTGACAAATCTATATCCATCATATATAATAACTCTTGCGTTGCGGAAAACAAAAAAAACAAAGACGCAAAAAACCTTCGGGGTGTGGCTCAGCTTGGCTAGAGCGCCTGGTTTGGGACCAGGAAGTCGCAGGTTCGAATCCTGTCACCCCGACTTGAGATCAAGTCATTTAATTCTCAAAAATCCCTTGCGGGTGTAGTTCAATGGTAGAACACTAGCCTTCCAAGCTAGATACGTGGGTTCGATTCCCATCACCCGCTCTTGAGTCTGTAGCTCAGTTGGATAGAGCAACGGCCTTCTAAGCCGTGGGTCGGGGGTTCAAATCCCTTCAGGCTCGTTTCACACTGTCAACCAGCAGTGTGAAGCTTTTTATGGTGGGTATGGCGAAGTTGGTTATCGCGCCAGATTGTGGCTCTGGAGGCCCAGGGTTCGAATCCCTGTACTCACCTTTCCCTTAAAGGGAATTTTTTTTTATCAGGAGATGTTATTGGGCTATCGCCAAGCGGTAAGGCACAGGACTTTGACTCCTGCATTCGTTGGTTCAAATCCAACTAGCCCAGTATGGGATACTAGCTCAGGTGGTAGAGCACTTGACTTTTAATCAAGTTGTCCGGGGTTCGAATCCCCGGTGTCTCATTTTATTATGATCTGTTTGCTATCAGCGGGTATGGCGGAATTGGCAGACGCGCCAGATTTAGGTTCTGGTGGGAGACCGTGCAGGTTCAAGTCCTGTTACCCGCATGTATAATGAATTGATGGAAACACCGGAGTCCTTGTTCATACAAGGTAGTCCGGTGTTTTACTTTTCCCTCTCTTCCATTTCAATCACCACTTCTCGCCGATAGCAGAAAATTATACAACGTTATATAATTTTCTGGGAGGTGATCGCTTGAAACGCCAAAGGAAAGACATCGAAATAAGGCTGGCAAAAGAATTCGACCGGTTGGAAGCAGCAAGCAGAGATATAAAAACTCCTGCTGCTCCACCGGATGAATTTGAAAACATCTTAGGTGAGATGAAACGCAGGGGCATTAACCCCAGAGTCAGAAAAGAATTAGGCGACGGGAAGTAGGCGGGCCGGGTTACCGATAACCCGCCAAATTAAACCAGTATTTAAAAGTCTTTTAATTCATCATAAATATTTTCAGCATTAATCTTTCCATACCCCCAGATATTATTGGGATAGACAGCGTCAGGGTCCCGCTCTGCCGTTCTCATCATCAGACGATTGATCTGGTTCCCTGTAATCGCAGTGTAATTTCCTTTGATATATGCCCATTCTATGATCTTGACAGCTATCCCTGCAGCATATGCCGCAGCTACTCCGGTTCCAGTGGCTGTTCCATACTGAAAATCTGGTATTGCACATGGAATATTATACCCGGGTGCAGCCAGATCCGGTTTTATCCCTCCCAGCCTTGTATATCCTCTGCTTGATTGCGCAAGAACGGATCCTGTATCTTGGTTATACGCCGCAACTGTCAGAAGATTTGCAGTATCACCCTGCATGGTAATGGTTGTATTGGGATCAGAATTTACAAAATAAGTCTCATTTGAAATCAAATTTCCAGACGGGAGCCAGCAATGAAATGAAAACGGTATCGCATCTTTATTATCCAGCCTGATATACCAGATACCCGGTTCCATATTCCGGAACCGAAGCAGGATGAGCTGATTCCCAGTCTGTGATTCAAATAAAATATTATTTATCCAGACATTGGTTTTAATGGATTGAAAAGTCAGCTTTTGGCACTCTCCTAATGCAGGCTTTATAACCTGGGTGCTTTCCCAGGTGGGTGCTGTCAGCTGTATGGTAAGCCTGGAAGGAATATAGGGCCAGATTTCTATAAAATATTCGTTGTCCATTCCTCCTGAATTCAACTGAAAACTGTCAGAATACGGTTCTTCTGTTGTTTTTCCATAATAGTGCCTACGGCTGTTTCCTTCATTTCCTGACGAGGTAATAATACTTATTTTAGGCAGTAGCATCAGACTGTCTAAATAGGTACTTAAAGCTCCCCGTCCGTCATGTCCGCCCTGATTGGTTCCCAGCGCCAGACAGATTACCAGCGGGCGATTTAACTTATTTGAGACATTTAGTAAATACCTTATTCCCAATATAATATCCGATTCCTGATAGCACAGGGCACCTGTAGAAACGCAAAACAATCTTTTTAAATTTTCTTTTGCCTCTTTTAACTTTACCACCACTAAATCAGCCTGGGGCACTACCCCGCTGAATCCTTCCTTATCATTGGATCGTCCAGCGACTATGCTTGCAATTGCAGTTCCGTGGCGATATGGATCATTGGTCGGTACAATGTTATAAGGATATTGGGAAAGAAGGGCGAAATTAATCAGCTCCTTTGTGTATTCTGATCCAAAGGTAAAACCTGCCGGGGGCGTACCTTCTACTGTCTGATCCCAAATGGAAAGAATACGGCTGGTTTTGTCATTATTTATAAAAGCAGGATGACGGTAATCAATTCCTGTATCAATAAAACCCACTATGACGCCTCTGCCAAACAGTCCCCGGGTAGCAGCAATCTGTCTTGATTCTTCACCGGTATTTTCCATGCTGACAACAGATTCCAGTGTGTATAGCTCTGGAAAGCTGTGATAGGCATTTACTCCAAGATCACATGGTTCCATACGGTCCTTTGGAATATGAAGCAGGGAATATAAATCGTTGAGCATGGTAATGTTATCACCGGTATTATACGAAGTGACCAGGGCGTTGCTTATAATCAAATCGTAATATCGATTGTCCAGAATCTTATCCATTCGCACCTCCTGCAATCTCAGATGGAGCATATGGTATAATCTATGCAGCAACCCAATCAATATGAAATTAATTTTCAACTGCATAATAACACCGTCGTTCTTACTTATATAATCTCAAATACCCATTGTTTTTCTAAAGTTTTCACTAATTTATAAAAAAAATTACATATTTATCTTTACTTAACCGTTTTCTTGCGTTATACTTTATGTAACTCTTCTTAGGAGTACCGTATTTCCCCAATCCTGCGGTGCTCCATTTTTTTATGATGTCTTCCTATTAAATCAATAGGAAATTACTCCCAGCCCTTTTTTAAATAAGAACCGCAATTTTTACGAACTTTAAAAAACAGATTGGCAACATCTGCATTGTCCCGCTCCCACTCCCGTGATACAATAAAAACGGCAAAGACTTAAGCCGCTGATTGCGGAGAATGGAGCTTCTATGAAAAAACATTACGAAAAAATCATTTTATACAGCGACCGGAAAATAGAAGAAATAATGAATCAGCAGGTCATGGATGAGACCTCAGAATTCTATGGAGGTTTTCGTGATCATGACGGGCTGGTAGAACCAAAACTTGCCATCTTTCAGGTGACAACCATGACCGCCTGCTTATTTAACAGTCAAAGCCGTTTTTACGGCAATGAAGATATATACAATAGAATATCCATCGCTCTCTCCTATATTGCAAACGGTCAGCGGGAAAACGGATTTTTTGATCTGATAAACTGTAATTTTTATTCTGGTGCAGATACGGCATTTTGCATTGACGGACTTCTGCCCGCTTATATCTATTTGAACCGGCTGTCAGAGAAGGAAGACTGCCCTTCTATGGAACGGACCATGCTCTCTACTCTTATGCCTGTTATGGAGTCCATTCTGATCAAAGGCGGAAAGGCCATGATAAACGGGGGATTCCACACTCCCAACCACCGTTGGGCCATTGCTTCCACTTTAATGATGCTCTATCGCCTCACTTCAGATGAATCCATGAAGAAAGGGGCAGAGAAATTCTTAATCGAAGGCTGCGACTGCAATGAAGACGGAGAATACGCAGAACGGTCAGCAGGAGGATATAACCTGGTTAATAACAATGCCATGATCATGCTGGCAATGGCAACCGGTGACGATTCCTGGTATGAGCCTGTTAAAAGAAATTTAACCATGATGCTTCACTATATGGAGCCGGACGGAAGTATCTTTACCAATAACTCCACGAGGCAGGATCGGGGCACAAGGGTTTACCCAACCGGATATTATCTGGAATACTTATATATGGGAATTAAATTCCACAACGAGACCTTTTTGCAGGCCGCCTGCTTTATCATGGATCAGGCTGTTACAAAAGGAATCGGACCTTTGGACTGGCTGATTCATTTCATGCTTCTTCCTAAACTGGGCGAGTTTGAATATGAGGAAAGCAAGATTCTGACTAACTACTGCCATCACTATACTGATTCCGGCATTGTACGGCTTCGCAGAGAAGCTTATTCCTGTTCCATTTTAAAAAGCAGCCCTTCCTTCCTCTATTTTGTACATGGGGATTTATGCGTCAGTATGAAAATTGGTGCAAGCTTCTGTGAACACAGATACTTCGTTCCGGAGAATCTGGTTCAGCTTCCCGGAGATGAGGGATTTGTACTGAGTCAGAAAATGGCGGGCTGGTACTACCTTCCCTTTCAGGAGCCACAGGACACTGCGGACTGGTGGAAGATGGATCACTCAAAGAGAGAAAAATTACATGGACCAGACATGAATTTTGTACTGACTGTTACGGAGGCAGCGGATGGAGTTGATATTACCATAGAAACCGCTGGAATTGACCGGGCTCCGCTGCGTGTGGAACTTGCATTTGATGAAGACTGCAGGGTAGAATCCCCTTATTTCATCTCTGAAGGGAATGCAGGTGGTGGAATTGTGGCAAGAGAAGGGACTGTTACTGCTTCCAAGGGTAAATACGCCATTACAGCCGGACCTGGCTTTGGTGCACATAACTATGTAGCAGGCAAGTTTGGAAGTCAGGGACGGTCACAGGACTGTTATACGGTCTATTTTACTGACTTTACCTGCTTTAAGCATACAATATCACTTCGTGCGGTTCCAGCCGCCTATTAAAGTGAAATGAGGGTGCATTCCTGCACCCTCATTCTTTATTTGTGAAAGTAAGCTTTAATCACTGCAATCTGTTTGTTAACACGGTCGGGAATGGAATCTTTCAATTCTTCCCAGGACATCAGCTTGTCATTTTCCATGATAAATGGTACAAATTCCATAGAAGGCTTAAACCCAAATACTTCCTTAATATATGTCTTAGTCATTTTCTGCAGATCATCATCGGTATGAATCTGATCCTCAAACATATCCTGAACCAGGACACCGTCTAACCCTGCCATTTCCTGGCAGCTTTCTAACCAGGCCGGTATCATTCTGATCACTCTGGGATCAGGCACCAGCGCATGCTTGCCAGGCTGGGCATAGACCACTGGATGGGTACCGTCCTTAAGGATCAGCTCCCCATTTTCTAAGTCTACCATATTTAAAAACTTGCCATGGAAGCTGGCTTCCACTTTTTTTACTCTGCCATTATAGTCAACATAAACCCAGACATGTTCCAGTTCGTATAAATGCTGGATATCAAAATCATACCAGATGGCATACTCGATTGCAAAATCCACTTCTTCCTTATTAATCACAATCTCACGTTTTGGAAATGATTGGCTTTTCTTTGTTTCCCGGAAAATAGTACATCCCATGGCTGTAATTACAAAAGGCTCTTTTTTATCCTGCATGATGACTGGTTTATAGGCTGCCAGTAATTCTAAGTCTGTGCTCATTTTTTCCTCCATAGTAAAAGAGCGGATTGCCGTAAAATGGGTCCGCCCTTTGTCTTTTATTATTTTGATGCTTCTAACAGGAACAGCATAGCCATTGCCTGTCCGTATGGCATTGGGCGAAGTTCAATATCTTTATAGAACTGTACACTTTCTCTTCCCATCGGTGTTCCATAGGATACCTGATGTACCACACCTTCTGTATCAATACACTGAAGAACGGGCAAAAGAGCCTTTCTGGCACTTGCCTCAAAAGAAGCATCTACAAGTCCTAAATGAACCGCCTTTAATATTCCATAACCAAAACCACAGGTTGCACTGGCCTCAACATAAGAGGTATTGTCATCAATGACTGTATGCCACATGCCGTTTTCGTTCTGGTAAGAAACCAACGCATCAATCTGATTTTTTAATGCTTCTGTTAAATAGTGTTTAACAGCACCGCTGCATGGAATGATGCCGAACAGCTCCGGAATCGCCATTGTGATCCAGCTGTTGCCTCTTCCCCAGAATGCGCCGGCGAAGTTATGGCAGCCATGGAACGTCCAGCCATGATACCAGAGACCAGTCTTTTTGTCAGCCAGATATTTTACATGGATCAGGAACTGATATTCAGCCTCGTCAATCCATTCCTGTTTCTTAAGAATCACACCCATACGGGCAAGGAATAAAACGGACATAAAGAGGGTGTCATCCCAAAGTTCCTGCTCATTTAAGGTATCAGAAGTCAGGTGTTGAAATCCGCCTTCTTCTGTTTTTGGAAGTTCATCCACAAGCCACTGTGCCCAGTCCCGGCAGATTTCCATATAGGTCTCGTTTCCGTCTTTCTCAACCAGATAGGTTAAAGCCAGAAGAGGAGCTGTTGTATTAATATTACGGGCAGGCAAACCAATGGTAAGCTGTCTTTCATAATACTTGTTCAGTTTCTCTATAATTTCTTCTTCACCGGTTTCTTCATAGATCTTCCATAAACCGAATAAGCCTACTCCCTGTGTCCATTCCCAATAGCGATACCGTTCCGGATTATCTCCAGCAAGATTATTTGTCTGCATGTTTTTTAAAAAGATATCATCTTCATCATACAGAATTTTCTCAAAGCTGGATACAAGCAGTTTTATTTTTTCTTTTAAATTTTCCATTCTTTTGCCACTTCCTTTCTGCTGCCATCCAACAAAAGAGTTGGGGCACATTGCAATCTCTACAATATTTTTCTTTTTTATTTGCCAATGTATTGCACATCTTGTCATCATTCTGCTATAATGTATATCCGATACATGACTATTCCATAGAAAGTATAAAGGTGGTTCCTATGACAAATCCTGATGATACTCTGCTTTATAAAAAAAGACATAATATCACCATTAACGATATCCAGCACTCCCTATACTATTACTTCGATTACGATGAACGCTCCTTTGATATCAATATGCCATTTCAGCATTTCCATTCTTTTTATGAATTGATGATACTGATCAGTCCTCAGGCAAGCCATCTGGTAGAAGGTATTCCTTATTCCATACGTTCTGGAGATATTGTGCTTCTACGGCCATCGGTTCTGCACCGGTCTGAATATCAGAAAGGTGCTCCAAGCAAACGGCTTGTGATCGGCTTTTTATATCCCCCTGCACTTTGGGGCATGCCAGAAACTTACCAGAAGCTGTTTGAACCGTTTTATTCCCCACTTCCGATCTTCCGTTTTCCTTCTAAACAGCAGCAGCTGATTAACGAAAAGCTCAATCGCATTTACCGCTACTCCTTTCAGGACGAGGAACCGGAACTTAAATCATTGATTGTTCACGGAATGTTCGTGGAATTTCTCTATACTTTACGGCAGCTGGCACCATTTAACACTTATACCAACGAACCACTAAAGGATGAAGCTTCCCAAAAAATATACACCATTGCCAACTTCATTCATAATCATTATTCAGAAGAATTAACACTGGACTCCCTTTCCAGGGAATTTTATATCAGTCCCTACTATCTGTCCCATCAGTTTAAAGATGTGACAGGCTACACCCTGACCCAGTACATTCAGATGACACGGATCCGAAACGTACAATACCTGCTGTTAAACACGAAAAAGAAGATTTCTGAACTGGCGGAAGAATGCGGATTTACAAGCTTTTCACAATTTAACCGAATCTTTCAAAAGTATTGCAGCCAGTCGCCCTCTGAATTCCGTAAAGATGGAGGCGGAAACAGCATTCCGACAATTCTTTAACGATCAGATGGGCAGAAAAAGCCCGTTACAGCTTCCCGGCATCATCCTTATTTCGATGAGAAAGAGCTGTAACGAGCTTCTTATAGCCTGCTGCCCCGTTAAGGAATTACTTTATTGTGTCAAAATATTCTGCTCTTGCGTCAAGAATCTTCTGCAGCCCTGCATTTACAAGGTTGTCATATTCTGTCTTCTGCATAGCATCGAACTGATCTGGTGTACAGCTGACAAGCTTGTAGACATATTCTACCATCATATTATCAACATTCTGTCCGTAATCTGCTTCTGCCTGTGAAATATTGGAATATACAGGGAAACGGAATTTTCCTTCGGAACGAACGTCATAGAAGTTAGAGAACCAATCCAGAGAACCTACTGCAGGATATTCTTTTTCCCACTTACCAACGATAGACTCTTTCTTTGTTGTCCAATCCATAGCAAGATTTACAATATTTAAATCATCGCAGGTCTTTGGATATCCTTTTGCATAAAGTTCTTCTTCTGTGAATTTAACTGGTACTCCATTGTCGTCTCTTGTATGCTCTGCTGTGTAAACAATATTCTCTGCGACTTCTGGATCAGCCTGCCAATTGAGATATTTCATGCAAGCGTCTGCTTTCTTTTCGCTGGTCTTTGGAACCATTACGAACATACCGTATCTCTGTTCAAACGGTGTACGGTAGGAACCATCTGCCAGTTCAAAACACTGTACTGGTACAAAAGTACTGGTGCCAGCCGTCTGATTCAATACAGTAATATAATCGAATGGACGCTCTGTATCATCTAAGAAGAATCCCACATTACCCGCAGTTACCTGAGCTTTATAGATATCTTCCTGTGTGTCAGTAGCGAAATCCTTAGAAATAAGTCCTTTGTTGTAAAGCTCATTTAACTTCTTAATACCATCAACAGCTCCTGGAGCAACTGCCATGTAGCTCTCGCTGTAAACGTAGGCATCTTTATCACCTTCCAGATTTACATAGGAACCTACAAAATTTAAATAACCTTTTTCTGTATCATTACGTCCGCTCATTGCCCAAGGAATTACATTCTCAACGCCACCTGGATTTTTATCTTTTACTGCCTGTAAGTAAGCAGTCAGCTCTTCTTTGGTCTTTGGCATCTGCATTCCCAGCTTATCCAGCCAGTCCTGACGGATATAAGCGGTGTGGCGGGGAGCTTCAACACCTCTCTGTTTCATAATTGCAAACTGCTTTCCTTCAATCTGTCCCATGTTTTGTGCATCAGAAACATATTTCTTGATATCAGAACCATAGGTTTCATAAGCCTGGGTTAAGTCAGCAAGACCTCCGTTCTGTGCGAAACTGTTAAAAAGGTTCTGGTTATAGGTAAATACAATATCAGGAGCACTTCCACCAGACATCATGATGTTCAGCTTATCATCAGAAGAAGATCTTGGAACAGAAACGTACTCTACATTTATATTGTATTTTTCCTTCACCTGCTGTTTCAGCCATTCGGTCTGGGTGTTTTTCTCTACGGTAGTTCCAGGAGCCGCATCGCCTCTGTCCCAAACCATAACCTTAATCGTTACTTCTTCTCCCTTATCCGCAGCTGTTGTAGCCTCAGCTTTTGTTTCTGTTCCGCCTGCTGCGGTAGTTGCCGCTGCTGTTGTCGCATCCTTACCTGCACTGGAGCCGCAACCGGTTACCAGAGCTGTCGCTGCAAGAACTGCCATACAGCTTTTTAATAATCTTGATTTTCTCATTAATAAAAACCTCCCTTTCTTATTCTTGCTTTATTTATTTAAAAAATAAATAATCAACCTTTTACTGCCCCAAGCATAATCCCCTTTGTAAAATATTTCTGAATAAATGGATAGGCAATTAGCATAGGTGTCATGGATATAACAATGCTTGCAGATTTAATATTATCTGCTACAAGCTGAGTTGCTATTCCTTCCTGCTGAGATATGGCAACGGATTCAATCAGCTGCTTTAACACCATCTGGACGGTATACAAGCCGGAAGAATTTACATAGTAAAGAACATCGCTTAAACGATTCCATCTTCCAACTGCATAGAACAGAGCCAGTGTAGCCAATGTTGGATAAACCAGGGGAAGTGCTACTTTGAATAACGTTTGAATCTCGTTACAGCCATCTATCTTTGCCGCCTCATAGAGCGAGGAATCAAGTCCCTTGAAAGCAGTGCACATGATGATCATATTGTAAGCACTGAGCGCCTCTGGAATAATAAGGGCCCATACGGTATCAATCATTTTAAAATCCCTGACATTTAAATACTTAGGGATAATTCCCGGGTCGAGATACATTGTCAGTACAAACAATGTCATAATAACGGTACCACCCTTTAAATTCTTCTTTGAAAGAGGATATGCCGCCATAACCGTCATGATAAGACACACCACTGTTGAACCTAGCATCAAAAAAATGGAATAAAGAAATGAGGTAAGGAAACTTCCACTTTTAAATGCTCTGCCATAAGCTTCTGCCGTAAACTGAACAGGATAAAGGAATACTCTACCGCCTAAAATTGCATCCTTGGAGCTAAATGACATAGATACTACTCGTATAATCGGAATAAGCGCTACAATGCTGATTACTACAAAAAATATATTCCAAAAAAACTGAAACCTTTTATCTGCCTTGCTTCTTAATTCGCTCATTACATAATTCCCTCCTCTCCCATTTTTTTAGAAATCTTATTAACGGACAGGATCATAACAATTCCTACTACAGACTGGAACAACCCAACCGCAGTAGCAAAGTCAAAGCGGCCTGCCTGTAGACCTACACTGTATACATAGGTACTAATTACATCAGATGCACTTTTGACCAATGTATTACCGATCATATAAGGACGATCAAAATCAATGGAGACGATCTTACCAAGCTGCATAATCAGCATGATGGAAATGGTCGCTCTGATCTGTGGTATGGTTACATAGGCAATCCTCTGAAGTCTTGTTGCACCGTCAATATACGCCGCTTCTCCTAAAGATGGATCTGTAGCTGACAAAGCCGCCAGATAAATAATCAGGGAGTAGCCGGCTGACTGCCAAACACCGGAAAACCAATATACAAATCTCCAGACAAACGGAGTGCTTAAGAAGTTAATCTCCGTAAATCCTGCTTTCCGAATCAGATCGTTAACCAGACCACTGGTTGAAAACAGCTGTGTGATAATACCTGCAATAATAACCCATGAAAGGAAATGGGGAAGGTATAAAATCGTCTGCGTTGCTTTCCTGATGTGAATGTTTCTAATTTCAAACAGGAATACGGCTAAAAATACAGGAATCGGGAAACCGATGACCAAATCACCCGCATTTAGAATCAAAGTATTTTTTAGTGCATTCCAGAAATCCTTAGAGCCAAAAGCCTCTTTAAAGTTTGCAAGTCCAACCCATGGACTGTTCCAAATTCCTGCAAACACATTAAACTTCTTAAAAGCAATTATGCCTCCAATCATGGGCTTGTAACGGAATAGGAGCATATAAACGACTGGTATCAGAAGCATTAAGTAAAGCTGCCAGGTATTACGCAGGTATACCTTAAAAGGAATCTTACGCATCTTTTCCTTTGTTGTCTTTTCTTTCATAATATCCACACCCTCCTTCTATTCATTCCTATCTTTATGAAGCTCTCCCTCCAGGCTCTCAATCAATGCCAGAAGCTCTTTCGGCTCATGAACGATATAGTCCGGCGTTTCCCACTCATCAGCCGGATTCATATCATAGCGTGGAGACCAGTCAATGAGAATAGAGGTGATTCCAAAGCGGTTGGCTCCGGCTACGTCCTTTCTCACGTTGTTTCCAATCATAACCACCCGTTTTTTATCTTCTTCGGTCAGATGATTTTTCTCCATGGCATCTATAAACATTCTCTCGGAAGGTTTCTGGACCCCAACGATCTCGGAAATTGTTCTGGTGTGGAAGCAATAACCAAGGCCATTTTCTTCATAAACATTGGTGAAAGACTGTTCTTCTCCGTCAGCCACCATAGCAATGACATAACCGGCGTCGTAAAGAGCTTTTAAAGTCTCTCCCGCACCGGGAATTAATTCTGCGTGGATTACAATATCCTCATCATTGCGAATTTCAGTACCTTCGTCAATAATGGTATCCCCACTGTCTGTAAAAATGATTAGCTTCTTTTGCATTTTGTTAACTCCATATCAAATTTTGGTGTTTTTTTTCTTAAAGCTGATAAAAACATTATAATATTTTGGGTACATTGTTGCTATGCGTAATTTGTTTTTATTGAAACCATCTTACTCGCATTTTTTGCGTTTATAAAACGAAACGCAATGTTTTTATTTCAAATGGAGCAAAATCTAAGAGAATCTCACTTTTATTCTCAAGAAGTTTCACAGGCTGTGTAGTTGGGGATGATATGGTTTCTTCCATAGTAGTTTCCCACAATTTGCTGATTTTAAAACCAGTTTTAACGACGCAGGAAGTATGCCTTCCAAATGCCTCATAAAATCTTAAAATCAAATGATTTTCTCCGTCTTCCGCCATTTTAACAGTCTCCAGAATCACATGATCTGACGAAATACTAAAGTATTCTTTCGTACCTGCCCCTTTTCCCCAGAATTTAAGCGGGCTGTTCAGCTGCATTCCTTCACGAACCACACCGCTGCCCGCAAAATCACTGCTTGTTACATAAAAGGAGTAAGTAAATTCCTGCATCCCTTTATCTGCATACATATCCGGCCAAACAGGTGCTTTTAACAAGGTCAGTTCCATTGCATTCCCGTCCGTACTGATTCCGTACTTGGAATCATTGAGCACAGCCGCTGTTCTTCCAGGCTCTGTCATCGCAGTATAACGGTTATTGCACACCTCATACCGGTCTGCATCATAACGGCGGTTGCGGTGAGTTGGCCGTTTCACATATCCAAACTGTATTTCTTCCAACGCTTCCTCTGCCCGGATCGTAACTGGAAATGAAGTCTTTAACAGCTTGTGGGTTTCCTGCCAGTCAATCTCTGTTGCAAAATCGATCCGCCTGCTGTGATAAGACAAAGATATTCTCTGGGTCATGGCTGACTTATGAATCTGCCGTTTTACAAGAAGCGCCACTTTTAAAGGGCCTGTCTCCTCAATGGTAATCACTGCTTCCTGATTCAGTTCCACTGGCACATCTTTATAGAAAGAGCTGATTTCCCATGCATCGTAATCCACATTAATATCCTGATAAAGAAGAAACTGATTTGCAATTCCGTCAACAAATTCCGTTCCACTTTCCCGTTCCAGTACGCTCCGTACCTGTCCAATGTGATCAATGATTACTTTTAAAAGCTGGTTTTCCAAAATAAAGAATCCGTTTTCTTCATAGATTCTGCAAGTATCTTCCGAAATTGCACAGCTGTTTTCTACAATCTGTGCATAACCACAGGAAGGTACCTTTACGGGTATCAGCAATTGATCTCCAATTCTCTGACTTACCGGCAGTCTGCCACAGCTGATTAATTCCTCTCCTTCTTCAAGGGGAATCTCCACAAGTTCTTCCCGCTCCCAGGAAAGTGAGTTAAACACCAGCAATCCGTCCTCTTTTGAACCAGTGATCTTTTTCTTCGCTTCCTCGTAAAGACTGCGTGCATCCTCTCCAGCTTCTTTTAACTGGGCTTGTGCATCCTCATAAACTCTTGTGATGGAAGTTCCCGGTATAATATCATGGAACTGATTAAACAGAAGGACTTTCCACAAAGCTTCCAGTTCTTCTCTTTTATTCTCACCGCTCTCCACAATACACGCAATGGCATTAAGCATCTCCGCTTCCCGGAGCTTTCGTTCCATCGACCGGTTTTCCTTCTTAATCCGCGCCTGGGACGTATAGGTTCCTCTATGCCATGGAAGGTATAGTTCCCCTCTGTAAACCTCTTTTACAGAGTTTTCTTCTTCCAGTCTTTCAAAGAATTTAACCGGACTTTCCATGCGGGTACGGGGCGCACCTTCTAAATCCTTCACCCGTTTTGCCACCTCAGCCATCTCTCTGGTGGCACCGCCGCCGCCATCACCGAATCCAAACGGGAAAATAAAGGTATCAATATTTTCCTGCTGTACCCGGTCTTCCTCCCATCTGGTTATCAGATCAAGAGGATCCAGTCTTGCATTGTTCTTTTTATAAAAATGGGTCAGTATCCTGGTACCATCGATTCCTTCCCACCAAAAATTATTATAAGGGAAACCAT
>SVDT01000033.1 GCA_015057775.1 Paenibacillaceae bacterium
TTCCTCCTTAAGCCTGCCTACCGAGAAATAATACCGGATACCCAGATACATTACCAATAATCCTAACATCACTCCGGGAATCTGTGAATTTAAAACATGAAAGCTGATATTGTTAAAAAAACTGAAAGCACAAAAAAACATACCAAGAAAAATAATAAATAAGGCTGATCCAAAAAGTACTGCCAGGGTCAGGGCTTTTTGGATTAAAATTGTTGATTGGTTTTGCTTTTTCATAAATTCCTCCTTTAAAATTAAAATAAAAAAAGAGCCTAGCCTAAGAAAGCATAAACTCCATCGTTAATAGTTAATATTAAGTTTTCAAATAAAAGAAGTCAGAACATGCATGTTCTGACTCCTTCGTCAATTAAATTAATAATATAACGTTAATATATAACTTTGTTTCGTGAAATGCAACTGTATTCTATTGTTACCAGCCATAAATCGTAATACAAAATTAGACATAATGCGACATGTGAAGGCGCTAATATGGCAGTACCATGGAGCGGACAGTTTGGAGCGGTATGGTAGAATGGATGTCTGGAGCCATGTGGGTGCTGTGATTATGAAGGCAGCTGCTAAAAGATAAATCCGGGCAGGAACTTTTTTCTAACCTGTACAAGGGCAGATATTTATGATATACTAACTCCGGTTAGTCTAGACTTACTAAAGACGGGAGGTACTCATATCATGAGTAAATACAAGAGAAGAAGTATACTGGCAGCTGCAGCTTTATCTGCCATACTGCTTACTGCCTGCGGAGCAGCAAATAAAGAAGCAGCCACTGATGCTGGTTCAAAGGTTACCGAACAAGCCGAAGAGACAACTGCAGGCAAAGATACAAGAGTCATTAAGATGGAATATGGAGATGTAGAAATACCTGCCAATCCAAAACGGGTGGTGGTTGCATTCTTCCAGGGGGATTTACTTGCACTTGGGATTCACCCGGTAGGCACCTCTTTTAACGATGATGCTGTATTTGAACAGGAGCTGGGAGACGTTACTGTTGTGGATGCCTTCGAGTTAAATCCGGAAGCCATTATGGAGCTGGATCCTGATCTCATTATCTGGAACAACACAGACGATTATGAGAGTCTGTCAAAGATTGCACCAACTCTGGCCAGAAATTACTATGATATGGAAGTAAAGGACCGGCTTGCATTTTTCGGAGAGGTATTTGGAGTACCGGAAAAGGCAGAAAAGATTATGACAGACTTTGAGAAAAAGGCAGAAGAATCTAAGAAACAGCTTTCTGAAAGAGGATTGGCGGATAAGAATGTCATACTTCTGGAAAACCAGACGAAGGGAATATTAAGAGCTTTTGGTGATGATTATGGACGAGGCGGTGAGATCATTTATCAATACTTGGGCTTAAAAGCACCGGAAAGGATTCAGAAAGAGGTTATGGATCAAGAGGGTGTGAATTTCATAGATATTTCCTATGAGACTCTTAAGGATTATGTAGGGGATTACATTTTCTCTGATGAGAGGATAGCTGATCTGAAAGGCGTGGAAGTGTGGGAGAGCCTTCCGGCAGTCAGGGAAGGCCGACTGGTGCAAAACTCCAGCGGAATGTTCTGGTTCAGCGACATTACGTCCATGAACGCACAGATGGATTTTATTATGGATTCTTTACTAAAGACAGTGGAAGGGCAGTCCCGTTAAAGTTAAAGGTGAAGGCGCTCAAATCCTCAGGACAGATATGCTGTTCTGGGGATTTTTTGCTGTTATTTTTTATAAAAGGACTTTACTAAATATAATTTATCTGATAGGATGTAATTGTTAAAATCTAAATTCATTTCTATGATTGCATTATTTTTGAAAATTCTTGTATTTAAATTAATTTCCCTTTAAACGTATTATTTGCTTTTTATCATAATGATCATTATTCTAAATGACAGCTATTTTTCTTTTTTCTTTGTGTATTCTATTTTAATTTCCCCATGTTGTTGAGCGTCTTTTTGAGAGGAGGTGCCAGGTCAATCTACGAAATGAATGAGATGATTTGAACAGAAACTATTAATAAAAGAGATACAACTAAATAACTATAGTCTCTCCTCTGCCAAATCCGGATGGGGGAAGAATGGAGGAAAAATGAATCGTGTATTTTTAATGGGAAGGCTGACAAGAGATCCGGAAGTGAGATATTCACAAGGAGAACGTACGATGGCAATTGCCAGATATACACTTGCTGTTGACCGCCGAGGACGCAGGAATCAGGACAGTACTGAGCCAACGGCTGATTTCATTAACTGCGTATCATTCGATAAGACAGGAGAATTTGCGGAAAAATATTTCCGTCAGGGAATGCGGGTGCTGGTGTCTGGAAGGATTCAGACAGGAAGCTATATAAACAAAGATGGAATAAAGGTTTATACCTTTGAAGTGATTGTGGATGAGCAGGAGTTTGCTGATAGTAAAAACTTAGCATCGGGAGAGAGTCAGGTACCAAGGCCGGAACCTTCTGGGGCATTGGGAGATGGGTTTATGAATATTCCTGATGGAATTGATGATCCGGATTTGCCGTTTAACTAAACTGGCTATGACAACTAAAAGTTTTATAATCAACACCGTCTATCTCATCTTCCTGTCTTTGTTAACAGGTCTGTTTCTGTCTTACGGTGCAGATGAATCCATTGAAATAAGAAAAGATATCCGGCCGGGGGAGGTTTTAATAGTTGATTCCCCAGCGTTTGTGGGCAGTTCCGAAGAATATGCACCGTTGGAAACAATAATAAAAGAGGGAAAAAAATATTATTTAACCAACAGTGAGATTTTGGACATTTTTACAGAAGAAAAAACTGAATATTCGGAATCCTCGATTTTATATGAAGGAGTGGAGTATATTGACCTTATGCCAGAGACGGCATGGGTACAGGTAATAACTGAAGATTTGAAGCTTAAACAGACTGTAGAACTGCCTGTAGTTTCTCAGGTGGAAGAACGATCATACTGGGATTATAACTTTACTTTTCCCATAGAGGTTTCCGGTTATCAGGAAGATACTTATTTGCTGGGGGACAGAGAAATTCCTAATGGTGCACCGCTAATAGACTATACAGAGGAATTTTTAAAGTATTTAAATCTCCCTGGGGATTATTATGAAATAACAAGTATTGTCTGGACTGGAGAACCGGTAGAGCGAAATGGGGACATGGTCCGCAATGCTCAGGCACGGGGGAAGAAGCTGGTTAAAAATATCAGAGCTGTATATGGTGGAGAGGTTACAGTTCCGTCTGTGCAGGCCCGGATTTACCGAGGTAATTATGAGGAGGACAGGACTGAAAGCCAGACAGATCCGCTAATTTATAAAGACAGTGAGGCTGCCGTTTATGAACGCCAGGCATGGAATGGATACCGAAAGATAGAAAGATATATAATTACAATAACCATTACACTTACAGTATTACTATTGCTGCTGATCCTCATACTGATTCTGCATAAGAAGAAAAAGGCAGAATCTGAGCCTGACCAATCTGATTAAAAAGAAGCCTGTCTATGTGGATTAAATATCAATGGCTGACATATATTGAAACAAGCAATTACATAAATGAGGTGAATTCGTACTGCATGAGAGTGGAAAATATTTATCCCGTCTATAAGACCACTCAGGACCGGGAGAATCATGTGCAGAAGATATATGAAGAGCTTCAATTAGTTTTTTTTAATAAATCACAATCCGAAAAAGATGGTTCTCTTTTAGTTAAAGAGCAAATGGTTCATATAAAGAAGGGAAAGTAATAAAGCCATATGGATGCGATTTATGCCAGACAGTCAATTGATAAAAAAGACAGCCTCTCCATTGAGACCCAATTAAGCTTTGCCAGAAGTATGGCAATTGGTGAACCCAGATTATACATAGACAGAGGTATATCTGGAAAAGATGTGGTACACAGACCGGAATTTCTAAAATTGTTAAACGATATAAAGACAGGTACGATTAACCGGATTCTTGTTTACAAACTTGACCGGTTTACCAGGTCTCTTCTGGACTTTACCAATACCTGGGAATACATGAGCAAATATAAGGTAGAGTTTATTTCTGTCACGGAAAATTTTGATACCTCAACTCCCATAGGAAAAGCAATGATATTTATTATGGCTGTGTTTGCCCAGATGGAGCGGGAGCAGATATCAAGAAGAGTCTATGATAATTATTATGACAGGATTGAACTGGGGCGATGGCCAGGCGGTCCCGCCCCCTATGGTTACAGCAATACAACAGTAACTCAGGGAGATAAAAAGGTGTCTTCACTGAAATTAGAGGATAACGTAAAGATCCTGGAAGAAATTATGAAGGTTTACGCGTATCCAACCACCAGTCTGGGAGATATCAGACGAATGATGGCAACCAGACAATTACCTGGACCAAACAGCGAAAAATGGTCAGCCTGCTCCATCGGACGGGTACTTCGAAATCCAGCCAGTGTGAAATGTGATCATGCAGTTTATACGTACTTTAAAAAACTGGGGGTAAACATGATTAATCCCCTTTCTGACTTTAATGGGAAGCACGGCGGTATGCTGGTAGGAAAAAAGGGAGCGGTGACAAAAGACGCTATGGATTCCAGTGAGGCTACCTTTGCCATTGGGAACTGGCCTGGGTATATTGATTCTGAGCTGTGGCTTCGCTGCCAGAGAAAGCTGGATACTAATGAGAAGGTGGCCTCCAATGACGGCCCCCGCAACAGCTGGCTGACGGGACTGTTAAAATGTGCAGACTGCGGGAGAGCAATCATGGTACGTAAATACAAACGTAAATCAGATGGGGAAATAGTCCGTACCATAAGATGCCGGGGAAAGGATTTTCTGGATTGTGATTTAAAACCTCAGATGAGAATTGAACAGATTGAGGGTTCTGTACAAGGGGAACTGCAGAAGCTTCTTGACAGATGCAAACCTGCTCCCATTGGAACCAACAATGGAACCAATGAACTGGAACTGGAACTGATCCGGATTGATGAAGCAGTTGGTAATTTAATGCAGGTTTTGAAGACAAAAACGGTCAGCCCACTGACTGTGGATTACGTTAATAAAGAACTGGAAGAACTTTCGGAGGAAAAGAAAAAACTGTTGGAAGAGAAAGAACGGTTAGCTTATAAATCCGTTTATCCGGAAAAAATAATATTTTCTCAGTTAAGTAAAGAAGACAAACGGGCTGTAGCATTTTCTTATCTGGAAACAGTGGTGGTGAGGGAAGATTATATCAGTCTTATATGGAAAGTGTGATTATAATTGTACACGTAAAAGAAGTATCCACAGGATATCAGGAGTGGATGCTTCTTTGCGTTTAACCAATTCATGGTTTTTATAGATATTAACTTACCAGACAATCATAGAACTCATATAATCCACCATCTGATCGATGGGAATGCGCATCCCATTTTGAAGCCACCACATGATTAAAGCAATTGCAGCACCTGTATAATATTCAGACATAATGGAGATGGGCACAGGACTTGGAATCCCCAGCCGCTTCTCATCCAAACGAAAACACCGGTCAAGATAGGTGCTGACCGTGTTTTTTAAAAGATAAGCCATAAAATCATTTTTAATATGAGAGGCACTTTGAACGAAAAAATCCTTATATTTACTGGCATATTCAAACATTTGGCGGATGATGCGCCGGTAATACTCCTGTTCCGTTTCCCCCTCTTCGATATGTAGTTCAATAAATTTACGCTGTTCATCTGAAAACATAGTTTCTAGCAGCTGGTATTTATCTTCAAAATGTTTATAGAATGTGGTACGGTGTACCATAGCCTTTTTGCAGATATCAGTCACAGTAATTTCTTCAAACGGTTTTTTCAGAACCAGTTCAAAAAGTGCATCACTAAGAAAATGGTAGGTTCTGATCATACGCAAGTCAATTGTCTGCTCTCCCATATATATTACTCCAATCTACACTTCCTTGTAATATGTAGTTTAGGCTACACATTGCAAAGTCTGTTTCTTGCTTTTTCTCTGAAAAAATAATATCATGCAAAACGATAGGTGTAAACAAAAATACGGATAAAAGCAGAGCGGCAATCATGGAGGAGTAAGGCAATGATAAAGAAAATAAGAATATCCAGATGGGCGACAGTCATGGTTTTGTGCGCATTGCTGCTGACTGGCTGCAGTGGTGATAAAGGACAGGAGAAAAAAGAAGTGAGGAGTATTTCGGTGGCGACCGTAAGTGAGGCAGCTTATACGGACACACTTAATCTAAGCGGTAATGTAACGCCGGTTGAAACTGCAAATCTTTCTTTTAAGCTTTCTGGAAAACTGAAAGAAGTATATGTGCGGGAAGGTGATTTTGTGGAAATGGGGCAGAAGGTAGCGGAACTTGGTATGGAAGACTATTCATTACAGGTACAGGTCGCTCAGGCTCAGTTTCGGGCCGCCGATGCCCAGTATGCCACTGCAAAGATGCAGGTGGACACAGATGCTCCGTCAAAGATAGCCCAGGCCAAAGCTCAGCTGGTGCTCACACAGAAAACTTATAACAGAGTAAAAGCTCTTTATGAGGCGCAGGCAGTATCCCAGAGTGACCTGGATGAAATTTCGGCAAAGCTGGCGGCGGATTCTGAAACTTATCAGCAGGCACTGGAAGGGAAAAATATGGCTGTAGCACAGATGGAAGCAGCAGGAGCCCAAAAGGATCAGGCAGCTGCAGCCGCAGATAAAGCAGCCAGAGATTTATCGGATACTGCACTAAACAGCCCCATGGGCGGAGTCATATTAAAAAAGATTATGAATGGAGGAGAAACGGCAGCAGCTGGGTATCCGGTTGTTGTTATCGGACGAACGGATGAGGTTTACATAGAAGTTGGCATTTCAGATGAGCAGATTAATGAGATTAAACAGGGACAGAAGGCAGATGTATCGGTTTATGGCATTGAGACGGCATTTCAAGGAAGTGTTGCAGAAATAGGCGCATTAGCAGATAGCAATACCCGTACTTTCACAGTGAAAATCCGGGTAAAAAATCCCTCAGGCGTGTTAAAACCGGGAATGATTGCAAATGTTCTTCTTCATACCGGTTCCCAACAGGCTGTATTAATTCCTCTTGACAGTGTACTGCAGCGTGCAGATGGGTCAGTAGTATACGTCTATGATTCTGTAAGCGGATTGGTAAAACGGAAAAATGTAAC
Organism: Paenibacillaceae bacterium; assembly: GCA_015057775.1. Taxonomy (GTDB): domain Bacteria; phylum Bacillota; class Clostridia; order Lachnospirales; family Lachnospiraceae; genus Lacrimispora. Next base: position 7,134 of record SVDT01000033.1, read on the forward strand.
CACCGGAGAAATTCGTGGAAATTCTATTGAAATACTTACCGGACTGGGATTCGGAGATCAAATAGTAACGGAAGGCCAGTTCTTATTATATGACGGCGATGCTGTTCAGCTTGCTAAGGAGGTTATGCCATGATTGCATGGAGTGTAAAGCATAAAAGCATTCTTGCATTGCTGACCGGATTATTTCTGGTGCTTGGAATTTATTCGTATATCGTAATGGAGAGGCAGGAAAACCCGGAGGTAACCAGCCCGGTTGCTTCCGTCACCTGCATTTATCCGGGAGCAAGTCCGGAGGATATTGAAAAATTGATTGTTAAACCCATTGAAGATAAAGTCGATACTATTGCAGGAATTAAGAGGCTGGAAAGCTATTCAGTTGATTCGGCAGGAGTAATTCAGATCACATTAAAAGATATGAGTGATAATGAGATTAACAAAAAATGGGATAAGCTTCGGGAGAAGATAGATGAAATTAAACCAGAACTTCCTGCAAATGCACAGGCACCAGTAATAAAAACAGACTTTTCCAGTTCATACGGACTTATCCTGGGACTCACCGGAGAGGACAACACCAATCAGGAAATGGCCAATGTAGCCAGACAGATAAAGAACATTCTGTCTAAGGATACTGATGTGAAAGCTGTGGATATTATGGGAGATGAAAGGCAGCAGGTTGAAATTGACTTAAATATGTCAAAGCTTCAGCAGTATGGGATCTCCCCTGCTACAGTAGCGACTCAGCTTGGCGCCCGCAATATTAATATACCAGGGGGTAATCTGGAACTTACAGGCACTAAGATTCCAGTTCAGGTATCCGGTGAATATCAGTCTATAGAGGAAATAAAAAATACGATTGTCTCTGTTTCAACTGATTCCGGTACACCTGTTTATTTGAAAAATGTGGCTGAAGTTCTTCAAACGCCGATGAAACCAGAAAAACAGGTATACGTAAATGGAAGCCAGGGCGTGTTGATTGGTGTTAAATATGCGGACGGAATTAATATACTAAATGTAGAAAAGCGTCTTCAGGATAAGGTCAATGAGTTTGTAAAATTGAAACTTTATGCAGGAATGAAGCTGACTGAATTAAACAACCAGGCCAATTTTGTAAAGGACTCCATAGACATGTTTGCAGATAATCTGATCGAGGGAGTTCTGCTGGTTTTCGTAGTAGTTCTTATTTCCATGGGCTTACGATCAGCTGCGGTGGTCTCCATTCCAATCCCAATTATCTGCATTCTTGTATTTGGCTATATGTATCTCACAAGAATTCCTCTTCACCAGGTAGCAGTTGCTTCACTGATGATCTCTTTAAGTTTAATGGTGGCAAATGGAATTGTTGCAAATGATAACATTCATGTTTACCTGACTAAAGGTGAGACTCTTACGGATGCCTGCATTAATGGAGTAAAGGAGGTTGGTATCCCTATTTTAACCTCATCACTGACAACGGTTGCTTCCTTTCTTCCATTGGCAATGATGAATGGAGATGCGGGTAAATTTGTAAAAACACTTCCTATTCTGGTAAGTGTAGCTCTTGCAGGCTCCTATCTGACTTCTCTTACACTTGTTCCGGCACTGGGGCACCTGCTTTACGGAAAACAGGCAAAGGAAAAACCAGTCAAAGCAAAACCGCCAAAGTATGCAGTATGGATTCTAAAAGCAGCTGAAAAATTGCACTTAAAGCAGCTTTTAGATAAAGGGAATGAATTATACAGACGTATATTAAATTATTCATTAAGCAAACCACGAACCGTACTGTTGTTTTTTGCTGGGTTGCTGGCAGCTTCCGCTCTTGTAGTTCCAACTCTTGCGGTACAGCTTTTCCCTCCGGTAGAGCGTGACCAGTATGTGCTCAATGTAACAACTCAGGATGGAAGTACGTTAGAAAAAACGCTGGCTCAGTGCCGTAAGGTTTCGGCTGTTCTGGAAAAAGAAAAATCCATACAATCCTTTGCCAGTACTGCAGGTGATGGTTTTATGAAATATTATGTTACCTTTGAACCGGAGCAGCAGGCGACCAATAAAGCTCAGTTTTTGATTAATGGAACCCGGGCAGAAGCAGCGGATGTGGAAAAAAGAATTCGTGAAGCGGTTCCGGGGATTAATACCACTCTTAAATATTTAGAAATCAGCCTTCCGCTGACTTATCCAATACAGGTGCGCATATCAGGTGATAATATTGAGAAACTCCGGAGCCTGGCTTTAGAGGTTGAGGAACGGTGTCGTACAGTACCAGGAACCCATACAGTGGAAGATAACTATGGAAATAACAGCTACCGCTTAAACGTGAATGTAAACGAGGAAAAGGCCAATCTGGTGGGTATTACCAATTATGATGTAGCCAGCACGGTGAGAATGGCTGTAAACGGATTAGAGATATTAAAAATGAAGCAAAAGGATCTGGAGAAAGATTCCCTTCCTGTCATTGCAAAGATATCAGATAAAGATAAAACCAGCCGGGAGATACTTAACACCATATTCTTAACTTCTCAGATCACAGGAAAAAATGTTCCATTGACACAGATTGCTGCCATACAGACCCAGTCTTCATTAAACCAGATTATCCGGCGAAACAGTCAACGTACCATAACTGTGGGCAGTTATGTGGCAGATGGATACAATACGGCTTCAGTGATGGAAAACGTGGAAAAAAGCATGGAGGGACTCCAGCTCCCAGATGGCTACACATTGGAATACGGCGGCGAAAGTGAAAACAGCACAGATGCATTTTCTTCCATGACTTTGCCAACAATTATTGCGGTTATCCTGATTTATATTATACTGGTCTTTCAGTTTGGGGATCTTGTGGAACCGCTCATTATAATGGGGACTATTCCATTGTCCTTTATCGGAATTATCTGGGGCTTAAAATGGATGGGGTATCCCATTGGATTCATGGCGCTGCTGGGGGCCATCAGCCTTATGGGCGTTGTTGTAAATAACGGTATTGTACTACTGGATTACATTAAGGTGCTCCTTCCCCAGACGGAAAACGTGAAGGAAGCCATTGTTCAGGCATGTGAAACACGCATGCGTCCCATAATTATTGGGATGGTAACGACTGTTTTCTCCCTTCTGCCGCTTATGACATCAGGTGGACCGTTATGGGCGCCTATGGCTACTGCAGTAATTTTTGGAATGATTCTGTCTACCGTTTTAACAATGATTGTGATACCCTGCTCTTATGGGATGATTGCGTACAGTCGTGCAAATCGGAAATAAATTTTAAATCAAGTTAAAAAGGTTTTGTTCGCAATTTTATGAACAAAGCCTTTTTTATTGCAGATAAATTAAAAAACTATGAAACAAATAAATTATATATTTTTGAAAAATATGATATTATAGTGTAAAAGATTGAAAACGGGAGGTACTATGGAGAATCATATAAAAATAATCGAAGCCATAAAAGAATACTGTCTCAGTCATCTTGGTGCCTATGAAGCCAGGCCATTTGGAGAGTATCCAATCTGCTACAAGGTTATGGGGAAAATATTCGCTCAGCTTAACCCACAGGAGAATTTTTATAAAATCACCTTAAAATGTGAACCGGAAAAAGCATATCTCTATCGTCAGCTCTACCCGGGGGTAATAGTGAGAGGATACCATTGCCCTCCCATTCAACAGCCCCATTGGAATACCATTGATTTAGATGCATTTTCAGATCAGGAGTTTCTGTATCAGATGATTGATGAGGCATATGATTCTTTAATAAATAAGTTGAGTAAAAAGGCGAAAGATAAACTTAGCAATCTGTCAGAGATTGAATTTAAAGATACAGATGGGGAAGATCCTGATTTTGTGACGCTATGCACTAAACTGGACCAGGCTCTTGACGAAATAGTGGGAAAACAATATCAAAGAAGTAAGTATCACCAGTTCAATCAGAGAGACAGCATACATGATGTAATTGTGGCATACAACAATGGTGAACCAGTCGCATGCGGAGCATATAAACGGTTTGATGAAACTCATGTGGAGATAAAGCGTGTCTATGTGGATCCGTCACAACGTCATATGGGGCTGGGAGCGGAAGTAATCCGAAGATTAGAGGCAAAGGCCAGGATTAACGGTTACAGATGGTGCGTTCTGGAAACAGGGCGGCTGTTGGAAGCGGCACATATGATGTATAAAAAAGCAGGTTATCAGATTATACCCAATTATGGTCAGTATGCTGGGATGGAGGACTCCATTTGTATGGAGCATAAAATTTAATGGAAGTACTTGGACTGAAGAACTAAATGAATCAAATATTGATGGTGAAATACTGGATCTGATAATAAATGAATTTTCAGACTTAAACAAGCAGCTGCGTAAGGTTGTATTTATCGGATTAACGATGAAAATGAAACGGTATGTGAAGAAAAGAAGTGCACATACAAACTTCCTAATAATCTGTATGGATGATCTGGAAAAAGCAAAAGAGTGGCTGGTTAAGAAGTGAAGGGAATGTTATGAATAATAAAGAAATTATTGATATTGCCATGCAGCAATCAGCATTTGACAGTAATTGCATGTTGGAGGATTTTAGAAGCAACGTAAATAAGGTAGTACTCTCTGAAAAAAGTTACAAGGCCAGAAAATATTTAAAACTCCCCTTTTTATGTGATTTAACATCCTATGGTAATAATATTGTTGCTTCTGCATCCAAAGAATTAATAAAGGAAGTGGAGTGGTACATAACTAAATATCAGGTTGAGCACTGTTTTGAAACACCCAATCTACATAGATTAATGGAAAGATTAAAGCCTTATAATCTGAATGTCTGTTTTATGGCAGAGTATTTTTTACCTGATATGGAAATATTAAAACCCCTACCCTGTCAATATGAAACTAAGGTTATGGAACCTGAGGATTTTGCAGAATACTATCTGCCGGAATGGAGCAATGCTTTATGCGAAAAACGGAAAGAACTTGATAGTCTGGCTGTAGGAGCATTTGATAACGGGAAACTGATTGGGCTTGCGGGAGCATCGGCGGATTGTGATACCATGTGGCAGATTGGTATTGATGTAATGCCGGAATATAGAAGACAGGGAATTGCTTCCAGTCTTACGAGCAGACTGGCGCTAGAAATATTGGGAAAAGGAATTGTTCCATTTTATTGCTGCGCATGGTCAAACCTGAAATCTGCCCGAAACGCCATAAAAAGTGGGTTTCGGCCGGCATGGGTACAGATCACGGCAAGAGAGGATAGTTATATTGCAGAAATGAATGAATAGAGAGGTAAAGAATGGTTATAAACATGGAGTTTTTAAAGGGTGAAGATATTTACCTTAAGCTGGATAAAAAGACGGCTGGAAATATCCGTAAACAATGGCTTCCTGCCTATCATTTTACAATCTGTGATATGCATGGAGACGAGGTAGGCGGTTGTGACTTGCGGATTGGATATAACAAAAATGCATATTATGGCGGCAATATCGGGTATCATATAAATGAGAATTACAGGGGACACCATTATGCGGGGAAAGCCTGTTTGTTACTGTTTCAGTTAGCGAAAAAACATAAGATGGATTATCTTATTATCACCTGCAATCCTGATAACCATGCTTCAAGGAAAACCTGCGAATACGCTGGTGGAATATTAGAAGAAATTGTGGAGATACCAGAGGATAATGATATGAGAAAAATCGGAGAAACGGAAAAATGTATCTATCGATTTAGTTTACAAAATTATTAAGATTAGTGAGGTGACTTACAATGAAAAATGAATTACACATCTTTTTCGATTACATCTGTCCATACTGCCTGAGAGCGCATAACTACTTAAAGGAACTTATGCCGGAGTATCCGGATCAGACTATAGTCTGGCATCCTTGTGAATCTCATCCAAGACCAGAACGGTTTGGTCCCCATAGTGACCTGTGCATCCAGGGATACTTTTATGCACTTGAACATGGAGTTGATATTTTAGAATACCATGACCGTATGTATCAGGCGGTCTTTAAGGATCATGTAAATATTGAAGACATTAATATTCTGGGCGATTACGTCAGTGATCTGGTTGATGTTGCTAAATTTAAATCTTCATTAGAACAGGGAACGTACCTTGAGAAGCTGAAAGAATCCAATGAACTCGCGTTTGAGCATTCCGGTGTATGGGCGGTCCCTGCGTATAGGAAGGGAGATTTAAAATTGGATGCAGTTGAAAATGTGGGGGTTACCAAGGAGCAGATCCGGCATTTATTAAAACAATTCTAATAATGGGAGTTATAAAATGGAGTAAGTCTTCTGATAACCAGAACGGGGGTTAAAACGATGCAGGTGTTTGTTGTGTATTGCCATCCAAGTAAAAAAAGCTTTACTTATGATATGAAACAGGAGTTTTTAAAGGGGCTAAACGATGCAAATCACAAATTTATTGTTTCTGATCTGTATGAGATGAATTTTAATGAGGAAATGTCAGAAGATGAATATGAAAGAGAGGCCTATTATAATACTGAAACTCCGGTAGCTGACGACGTAATGGAAGAACAACGTAAAATTCAGCAATCTGATGCAATCGTATTCATTTACCCTGTTTTTTGGACGGAGGCTCCTGCAAAATTAGTAGGGTGGTTTGACCGTGTATGGACAAGTGGATTTGCATATAATCCAAATCCACAGATGAAAATACTTAAAAAGGCATTATTTATGGTATCCGCAGGAAAAACATTGGAATCCCTGGAAGAAACCGGAGAATCCAATGCAATGAGAATTGTAATGCTGGGTGATCGAATCAGAAATAGAGCTCTTAAAAAAGAAATGATTATATTTGATGGCACCACCCATTGGGATGAAGCAGGGCGAAATGAGCGAATAGCCGAACATCTGTTAAAGGCGTATAAGGCAGGCTTAAATTTCTGACCAGGGGGATGGTGATTATATGAAAATTGAAAGCACAAAACTGAAAGAAGTTAAAATTATTGAATATGATTCTAAGTGTGATAACAGAGGATATTCATACTGTATTTATTGCAAAGAAGATCTGGAGCAGGCAGAAATAAATTTCGACTACATAGAAGAGCGGGTGTATTTTTCAGAAAAAGCTGGTACACTCTATGGCATCCATTTTCAGAATAATCCCAAATCCCAGGCAAAACTTTTGTATTGTATCAAAGGCAGAGGTATTGATTATGCAATTGATTTACGAAAGGGCTCTCCTACGTATTTACAGTGGGTTGGAGTGGAATTAAGTGCAGAAAATAAAAAGCAGATCTATATTCCAAAAGGCTTTGGCCATGTCTTTTTGTCTCTTGAAGATGGCACGATGAATGTAATGCGCTTTGATGAACCGTTTGATCAGCAGTTTTCTCGCCAGATTGCATATAACGATTCTGATATTGGAATTAAATATCCCATAGAAAATCCCATACTGGCACCTCACGACAGAAATGCCCAGATGTTAGCGGAGAGTGATTTGAATCTATAATGGAGCTCAATCCTGTTATACATATGGAATGGAAGAATTTTTTAAGATGGTGAAATAAACGGTGTCTTAATAAAAAAATTATGCTGGAGGCTGAAATGTTAATTACGTATCGAATCCCAACACTGTCTGATATAAAGAAAGTCAGTGAACAAATCATGCTGAGTTACGTGTCCGCATATGAAGGTTTAATGAATCCTGAATTTTTATCTACGCTGAAAGCAGATCACTGGGTACCTATTCTGCAGGAGAGTATCCAAAACGGGGACACTTGTCTCATTGCAGAATATGATGGAAATATTATTGGCAGTACAGTATTTGGAACTGCTGTGGTTGATAGAAAAACCTATGCCCTATGGCATGCATTTTATCTTTTACCTCAATATATCGGTATTGGTGTTGGCCACTTGTTTTATCAGAAAATTGAAGAAGAGATGGTGCGTCAAAAATGTATACGCTGCACATTGGAAGTATTATCATCCAATGATCGGGCTATCAAATTTTACATAAGTCATGGTTACAAAAAGTCAGAAACTTTTGAAGTGGAAGAAAATGACATGATATTACTATGCGATAAAATGACGAAGGACTTCAGGTAAGGAGTATTTATGGTACTGGAAATGAAGGAAAATGATTTGACCGTGAAAGATTATCAGAGGCTTAGAACATCTGTGGGCTGGAGTGTACTGCCGGAGCAGCAGATTGAGATGGCGTTAAAGAATTCAATAATTACCATAACTGTCAGAGATCAGGGACAGGTTGTAGGAATGTGCAGGCTTGTAGGAGATGGATGTTATATCTGTTATATCCAGGATCTGGTTATATTACCGGAATACCAGGGGAGTGGTATTGGTAAATCTATGATAGAAAGAGTGATTAGCTATGTAAATCAGCAGGGCTTCCCAGACACAAATATAACACTGGCCCTATTTTCTGCAATAGGAAAAGAAGAATTTTATCAGAAGCAAGGGTTTCGTATCCGGCCAAGTGACAACAGGGGCGCTGGAATGGAGATGATATTACCCATTCAACAGGATACAGAAGCATAGCTACATAAGTGGCACATGAGGAAAAAACAAAAATATTAGAGTAAAAATATTAAAAGTAACTGCCGATTTCATCTAGTAGAGGACATGTGAAATGAATCCATCCAGATTAAAAAAAGGAGACACCATAGGAATTATTTCTCCCTGCCATACGGCAGAACGAGAACGTTATGTGCCATTTCTTGCAGGTATCAGAAATCTCGGATATCAGGTAAAAGAAGGAAGTAATTTATATAAAAACACATATGGTTATGCGGCAAGCGAGCAGGAAAGAGCGGATGATTTTAACAACATGGTTTTGGATCCACAAGTTAAAATGATATTGTTTGGCGGAGGCAATGTGGGGAATGAATTTCTTCCCGCTATTAATTTTCCGGCGGTTAAAGATAACCCAAAGATAATCTGCAGCTACAGCAATGGTACAACAATCTTAAATACGGTTTATGCCCAAACCGGATTAACGGTTTATTATGGACAGTTTCCTGGTGTGTTTCAGAATTTGAGTCATTACGATTTCAAACAGTTTCAGACACATTTTACAGGTGAAATTCCATTCGAATTTGAGAAAAACAGTGAATGGTCAGCTATCAATGAAGGGGTATGTGAGGGAACTCTCATTGGAGGCTATACCACCCGTTTTGCCTGCTTAACCGGAAACAAGTATTTCTCTTTTGATAAGAAAAAAGAATATATTTTATTTCTGGAAAATTACGAAGCTTTCAATGAGCCGTCAAAAATCAGTGCTCATTTAGCACAGATTGAGCAGAGTGATATTATTGAGCATGTAACGGGGTTGCTTTTTGGACATTACTCTGAAAGCAGCAATGAAGAGCTGACAGATATTCTGAAGCGCTTTGGTAAGAAAAATAAAATACCGGTAATGTCTTGTGATGACTTTGGACACGGCAAAAATCATGGGATACTGCCAATCGGGACTCGAGCCAGAATGGATACTTATAAGAAAACGCTGGAATTTATAAAATAGATGACTATTTGTTTATGTCTGTCTAAAGGAAAGGATAATAACAATGTTTCGTTACGTACATACCAATATTATTGCCAATGACCCTGATAAACTGATTACATTTTACAAAGAAGTGTTCCACTGCAAAAGTATTGGCGAGGAGCGGGATTTAAAAGGGCAATGGCTGGATAAATTAACAGGTTTACATAATGCTCATATCACGGGAGAACACCTTCTGTTGCCAGGATATGGAGAGGATCATCCTACTCTGGAAATATTTTCCTATGACACTGTCAGAGATTCCGTAATAGGAGAAGTAAATCGACCTGGTTTTGCCCATATTGCATTTGAAGTTGATGATGTGGAAACCACCCTGGAATTAATGAAACGTGCCGGAGGCAGCCAGGTGGGAGAGCTGGTAACTGCAGATTATCCTAACGATACGGAAGCTGTCTTTGTTTATGCCAGAGATCCGGAAGGAAATATCATTGAGCTGCAGAGTTGGAGGCAGAAAAAGAACTGATTCTATTTTTCGGCAGAGAGGAGTTTATTAATATGAGTCAAATCATGGAACTGGTCTGTGGATTAAAAGATAACAATGATAAATATGCATACCAGTGTTTGAAAGAATTAGAGTCAGAAAGCTTAATTTCAGATGCAGTTTACCCATATTTTAATCTCTTTGCAGAGCTGTTAGACAGTACGAATTCCTATCATAGAAACAGGGGAATTCTATTAATTGCGGCGAACGCAAAATGGGACAGAGAAAACAAAATTGATGAAATTATTGATAAGCTCCTTAAGCATGTGGAAGATGAAAAACCAATTACGGCACGACAATGTATAAAGGCGATGCCATTAGTAGCTCAATATAAACCTGATCTGGCTGACGATATCATTCAGGCTTTGCGTAATGCAAATACCCAAATGTATAAGGGCAGTATGCAGACACTGGTTTATAAAGATATAGCGGAAGCATTGAAACTTATAAACAATTATTATAATAAATCTGAAAGAGGATAGGAAATGCTACACTATGAATCGTTAATTCACGTGGGAAGAGAAGAAATATACCAGTCATTTTTAAATGCTTTTTCCGATTACCAGGTTCCTATGAATATGACTTTTCCTCAGTTTGAAAAAATGCTGAAGCGGAGAGGATTTGATCCCAATGTATCGGTAGGGGCTTTTGAAGGAGACACCCTGGTGGGATTTATTCTGAATGGCTGCAGAACATGGAATGGAAAGGCAACTGCATACGATGTGGGAACCGGAGTAGTACCGGATTTTAGAAAGCAGGGTATTACCAGTCGTATGCTCCAGACAGCAAGGCAAAACTTTGGCAAATCGGGAGTAGAACAATATGTCCTGGAAGTTCTGACAGCCAATACCTCTGCCGCCAATATTTACACTAAAAATGGATTCACAGTTGAACGAGAGTTTTTATGTTGCCAGATGGATGGGGAAAAAAACAGAACTGATCTGTTACATCAGACAGAACGGGTTATGGATCCGGATTGGGAATTGTTTCGTACGTTCTGGGATTACCAGCCTTCCTGGCAAAATTCCATACAATCTATAGCGGCGGTGCGGGAGTGCTTTAATGTTTCGGCTGTACGAATAAATAAATGTATTGTTGGTTACGGAATAATTGATAAAACAACTGGTGAAATTCCTCAGATTGCTGTAGATAAGAATTGGAGGAACAAGGGCATCGGCAGCAGCATACTGGCAGATTTAATGAATCAGACCATCTCAAATCAGATAAAGATACTGAACATTGATACCCGTTCGGAAGCAATGCTTCAGTTTATTTCTGCTGCTGGCTTTCACAATACTGTAAATCAGTATGAGATGATACTGGAACTACAATAAAAAAGAAGAAAAACAGGAGAAGACCAATGAATCCAGGGGAAATAGTTGGTGTGGGTAACACTGCAACTGTATATGAGTGGGAAAACGGGAAAGTAGTGAAGCTTTTTCGTGAGGGATATCCTTATCAGGATGCAATACGGGAATATGAAAATGCCATGGCTGTTAATGATATGGATTTTCCCAAACCAAAAGCATATGAATTTATTTCATATGGAGGGAAACATGGTATTGTTTATGATAAGGTAACTGGGGAATCCCTGCTTGACTGGACCTTAAGAACCGGCAATCTGCAGGAATGTGCAATTCTTATGGCAAAAGCGCATGAGGCTATATTAAGACACGATATCAGAAATGTGCCGGATTATAAGGATTTCCTGATTCATCAGATTAAGAAAGCTTCCGTATCAAAGGAAGAACGGCTAAAAGCCCTTCATCTGGCTGAACAGCTGGAGGATGGGACAACTCTGTGCCATGGTGATTTCCACCCAGGCAATCTTATGCTGTCCCAGGGTAGCATATCTGTCATAGATTTTATGAATATCTGCAGGGGGAGCCGGCTCTATGATATTGCCAGAACCGTATATTTAATTGAATACACACCGGTACCAGCCGGTGCAGATAATCCGGAGGAGATAAGAACTCTCAAAGAAACACTGTCCCGGTTTTATATGGAACAAATGAATTTAACGAAAGATGATATAAAAGATTATCTGTCTGCCATCTCAGTTGCACGGATGGGCGAATGTCCAAAGGAGCAAGGGGAGGCGGGAAGAGAGGTGCAGTAAAATGAATATTCTATTTGAAAACAGATACCATACGGATGATAAAATGTTATCAGAATATGTACATAAGGTATTGTGTAAAAGAATTTATTTCATGGGAGCAGTGTTTGCTCCCATTGCGTTTATCATAACAGGAATTACAATGATGAAGAAGGATTACATATTCACAGCAGTTTTTGGAGTCTGTCTGTTTATCATTACTTTTACAATTCTGATTACACCCCCTTTAACCATAAGACAACTGAAAGAGAACAATAAGCGGTTGCTTAATGGTAAAGATTATGAAGCAGTAATACAGTTTGGAGATAATATAAAAATTCACCAGGGGACCTTTTCATTGACAATGGAATATAATCAGATTCTTAAAATATATGAACTAAAACATTCCTATGTCTTAATGTTTGCAAAAAGCAGTGGAATCATCTTGGATCCGGCTGGTTTCACAATAGGTGATTTTAATACATTTAAGGAATTTATCGGGGCGAAAATGGCTTGACCAAAGACATTGTTGTTACAACGTTTAATAATTTAAATATTTATAAATAAAATTGTTATTGTTAATTAACGATCAAAAATATGGTAAATATTAAGAATTAAACACTTATAAGACCCGCATTTTTGTCGATATTATCCACAAGAGCTGAAGAAGTACCAGCTGACTAACATTGTGGAGGTAAAAGCTATGAACATTAAAAATCTAAAAGTGGCAAACAAATTATGGCTGATTATTTTTCCCGCGATCTTCGCACTCATATTTTTGCTGGTGTTTTTTATCTATCGATCGAACCAGATTATGGAAGATTCAAAAAAGGCTTTATACGATGAAGTTTTTGTCAGTACCGCTGAAATTTTAAATGCAGACCGTGATTTTTATCAGGCGGCCATTGCTCAAAAAGAGTTGTATTTAAACATGAATAAATTAACAGAGGAAGACAAAAACAAACTGATTGCTGATTATGAAGAAAATATCAAACAGGTTCAGGATCGTGTTACCTCCGCACTTGACAATGTAAAATCCAACGAAACACTTTACCGGAAGTTTCCCCATTCCACTGCAAACGTTACCTTAGAGCAGTTAAATACAGCATTTCAGACAGATTTTCAAACATGGCTGAATGCATATGACATAAAAAACGGAACGGGAGATATGGAACTGTCCCAGTCCAGCTTTGCCAAGGCAAGGGAAAATATTAATCTGATGACAGAGCTGCTTGAGGATTATGCCAAAACCCGTTCTGCTGAAATTGAAAGCAGCGTGACCCATAGTATACAGACGTCGGTTGCTGCAATAGCAGCAGTTATTTTTATCATTGCTCTTTTTTCCATTCGAACCATACGTTATTTAAAGACAAATATCCAGTACATTACTGGAATCAGCAAGCGGATTGCCCAAGGGGAATTATCTCTTGAGTTAGATGAGAAAAGGATAACCAAAGATGAACTGGGGCAGCTGTGTGATGCAACCGGACAAACACTCCGGCAGCTGAATGAATACAATTCCTATATCAATGAGATTACACAGGTTCTGGACATTATGGCCGGAGGAGATATGAGAATTACACTGAGCCAGGAATACACAGGCAGGTTTTCCTCGATTAAAAATTCCCTGCTTCGGATTTCTTCCTCTCTGAATAAAACACTGACTACGATTGCGGATTCCTCAAGACATGTAGATTCCAGCTCCAGACAGATTTCTGATACAGCACAGTCACTGGCTCAAAGTACAACGGAGCAGGCAAGTTCTGTAGAAGAATTATCTGCTTCCATCGCAGATGTATCCCAACTGGTACATAAGAATGCTGCCAGTGTGGCAGAGGCCGCCGATTATATCGGAGAAACAGTTATGGATATTAAGGAAAGCAATGCTTCCATGAAGCAGATGCTGGGGTCTATGGAAGACATCGGTAATTCCTCCGGAGAAATCAATAAGATTATTGCAGTCATTAATGATATTGCATTCCAGACCAATATTCTTGCATTAAATGCTGCTGTGGAAGCAGCCAGAGCAGGCTCAGCAGGAAAAGGATTTGCAGTGGTTGCAGATGAGGTCCGGAATCTGGCTACCAAATCGGCCACGGCAGCACAGCAGACCTCTTCTCTTATTGAAGATTCTATAAAAGCTGTATCGGACGGTTCTAAACTGGCAGAAAACACAGCAGCTGCTCTGGAACGGGTTTCCTTAAAAGCGTCTCAAATTAATGAGATTATACTGAAAATTAAAGAGGCATCCTCGGAACAGGCTATTTCTATTTCACAAATCAACCAGGGAATTGAACAGATCTCATCTGTTGTACAGACCAATGCTGCTACCGCAGAGGAAAGCGCAGCTTCCAGTGAAGAACTTTCCGGGCAGGCGGCTCTGTTATACAGCGAGGTGGTCAAATTTAAACTGGCGGATGCCTGATACCCTTCAATTAAAAAAAAGTAATAGAAGCCCGGACTGTTATTTTATGGTCCGGGCTGTATTGATTTTTAGACACAGGTTCTGTTGTTATATTTTACTGCTTAAGCTATAATGTTTTTATTAATAAACGTAATATAAAATGGGAATATGGAAAAACTGCATAAAAATAAGATACGGAGGTAGGAATTATGTTTGAACCAATGATTGACGCACTGAAAATGCAAAAAAGGCGGATCGTTTTTACAGAGGGTACTGATCCAAGAATATTAGAAGCAGCCAATCGTCTGCATCACGAAGGAATACTCACTCCAATACTTTTGGGAAATCCGATTGAGATACAGAATGCTGCCACTGCGTGTAATTGGCCGGTGGATGAAATTGAGAAAATCGATCCTCAGAATTATAAGGAATTGGATGAAATGGTATCAAAAATGGCAGAATTAAGAAAGGGCAAGATGGACGAGGCGGCTTGCCGGGAAGCCCTGAAAAAGGCCAACTATTTTGGAACCATGCTGGTTAAGATGGGAAAAGCCGACTGCCTTTTAGGAGGAGCTACTTATTCTACTGCAGATACAGTAAGACCGGCTCTTCAGCTGATTAAAACCAGACCTGGCAGTAAAATCGTTTCCAGCTGTTTCATTTTATACAGAGAAACCAAGGAAGGAAATGAGATGTATGCCATGGGAGACTGTGCGATTAACCTGGATCCCAATGAGGAAGAGCTGGCAGAGATCGCTTGTGAAACAGCCCGGACGGCCAGGCGGTTTTCCATTGATCCGAAAGTTGCACTGCTTTCCTACAGTACACTGGGCTCAGGAAAGGGTGAGTCAGTTGATAAGGTGAGGAAGGCAGCTGAGAAATTAAAGGAATTGAATGTGGATTTCCCAGCAGACGGAGAACTACAGTTTGATGCGGCATTTTCCCCTGTTGTGGCAAAGACAAAAGCTCCAGGATCCGCAGTTGCAGGAAAAGCCAATGTCTTTATTTTCCCGGATATCAATGCCGGTAATATTGGTTATAAAATTGCACAGCGTTTAGGTGGATTTGAAGCGTTCGGACCAATTCTGCAGGGATTAAATGCGCCCATCAATGATCTTTCCAGAGGCTGTAATGCAGACGAAGTTTATAAAATGTCTATTATTACAGCAGCTCTTATATAAATTACAAAAAAATAATGTGAAGAGGAAAAAAGGAGAGCTCTTGCAGTCTTAACAAGATACTCTCCTGATAAAGAAGAAGGCCAATGCCTATTATTATTAAAAGTTAAATGTATCAACCAGTAATTTCAGCGATACCGCCTGGGCAGATAATTCTTCTGCTGTGGCAGCACTTTCTTCTGCAGCAGCAGAATTGGATTGTACAACCTTGGAGATTTGATCAATACCTATAAGCGTTTGGTTAATGGCATCATTTTCCTGTTCTGTTGCTGCAATGATTTCCCTCATACTTCTTACTACTGTTTCTGTTTTCTCTACAACTTCCTTCAGTGAGTATCCAGTTTCGTCAACCATACGTGACCCTTCTTCAACATCAAGAATGGATCTTTCTATCAGTGCTGTTGTACTGCTTGCATCCTTACTGGATTTAGCTGCTAAGTTTCTTACCTCGTCTGCTACCACCGCAAACCCTTTACCAACGCTTCCAGCGCGCGCAGCTTCTACCGCTGCATTGAGAGCCAGTATGTTGGTCTGAAACGCAATCTCTTCTATTACCTTTATTATTTTTCCTATTTCAGCAGAAGTAGAATTTATTTCCTTCATTGCAGTAATCAAATTATTCATCTGGTCGTTGCTAAATCTGATTTTTTCCCCCAGTTCTGACATGTATCTCTCGGAAGATGTGGCATTGGTGGTATTTAGTTTTGTCCTGGACGATATTTCACTAAATGATGCCGCCAGCTCCTCTACAGAAGAAGCCTGCTCAGTAGCACCCTGTGCCAGTCCTGTTGCACCGGCAGCCAGTTGCTCTGCTCCAGCGGTGACCTGGCTGGAAGCAACTTCAATCTGTTGCATAGTACCGGATATATTTTTTTTCATGTAAGTAATGGAAGTATAAATTTCATGTATATCACCAACATAAGCACTTTCAGGTATCTGAGGCATTGCTGAAAAGTTTCCTCTGGACATTTCCCCAAGAAGATATTTTACATCTTCAATGATTGACCGAAGAGAGCTGGTTAAGGTCTTAGCAGACTGAGTCAGCAGCATTGTCTCATCATTTGTCGTAATATCCTCAACGATACTATGGAGATCACCTTCTGCCAGTTTCTCAAGTCGAGTTGTACATATCTGAACTGGTTTGCCAATGGAGTTTGCTAATTTAGCAGCGGAAAGAATGCTTATAACAAGAGTCAGTATAATTACTGCAGCGGTCATTGCCATACTTTTAATTGTTCCGCCTAAAAAATCATAAACAGGTGCACTGATTGCGATACTCCAGCCGTTAGTTCCTACAATTGGAGCATATGCGAGATATTTATTCTGGCCTTGGTATTTATAAGTTCCAAAACCATTTTTTCCAGAAGTCATCTCTTGCAGTACGGAGGCTAAAGATGTATACTGACTATCCTTCTTAGACTCTTCAATATAATTTGTCTGATTTTTAATTAATTCATAATTTGGATGTGCAATCATGGTCCCTTTACTGTCAGTTATGTAGGCATATCCATTCTTACTAACATTTATGGAAGAGACAAGAGTATTCAGAGAACTTACATCCATGCATGCCATAACTGCACCAACGACTTCTGAATTCTGGATGCCATCCCTCCAGATTGGTGCTGCAACAGCACACACATATTCTCCGGAGTCTCTGCTGTAAATTGGATCGCTGATATTTGATTTA
>SVDT01000034.1 GCA_015057775.1 Paenibacillaceae bacterium
TGCATTGATTTCACAACTTGGATACGTTCTGGCATATGGTATTTCCGGAATCTTATCGGATTATGTTTTTATCCCGGCTTTACGGCCGGATGGTGTATTGGCGGGAAGCGTTGGGAAAATTATGGGAACGGGAGAAACACGGGGAGTCAGTCTGTTAATTATGATTTCAGGATTTGGTCTGATCATAATAGCATTTCTGGTGTTTCAATCAAAGGATATTAGAGATCTGGAAGAGGTGGATAGCCATATTGGTTATTTAATAAAACCTGTCAGTCAACAGGAGAAATGAGGTCATCATGTACGGCAAAATCATCAGAAATGATATGCGCAGAAGCAAGCTGATTACTGCAACCATTGCAATCTTTATTGTATTGGCGTCATTACTGACATCGCTTGCGTCGGCACTGAGCATTGATTTACTTGGAGCGATTGATAATTTTATGCTGCAAGCCAAAACACCGCATTATATGCAGATGCACTCCGGCGATGTAGATATGGATCGGTTAGCCACATTTGCAGTTAACCAAAAGAATGTAAAAGACTATCAGGTATCGGAATTTTTAAATATTGAGGGTGCCGAGATCGTGATAGGAGAGAATACGCTGGCTGGAAGTGTTCAAGACAATGGTCTCACAGTACAAAACTCAAAATTTGATTTTTTAATTAGTCTAAATGGAGAGGTTGCTCAGCCGTCAGATGGGGAAATCTACGTGCCAATTTATTACATGAGAGAGGGTAAGGCACGTGAGGGGGATAAAGCAACTATTTGCGGCGTTCCCTTTAAAGTAGCAGGATTTATCCGGGACTCTCAAATGAATCCGGCGATGATTTCTTCAAAACGTTTTCTGGTTAGCCGGAATGATTTTGAAAAGGTACGAGGATTTGGAAGATTAGAAAATATTATCGAGTTTCGTTTTATTGATAACAGTATTCCCGTTACGAATTTTGAAACCGCCTATATGGATGCCGGAATTGAAGCAAATGGTCCTTCCAGTATTACCTATGCTCTTTTTAAGATAGCCAATGCCAGCACCGATGGAATAATGATTGCAGTGTTGGTATTAGTCAGTGTGCTGGTCATTATTGTTACCTTTTTATGCATTCGTTTTACTCTGCTTGCAAAGATTGAAGAAGATTATAGAGAGATAGGAGTAATGAAAGCCATTGGAATAAGGGTATCCAATATAAAAAAACTCTACCTTGCAAAATATGGAGCAATTGCTGCTGCTGCCTGTCTGCTGGGATTTTTAACTTCACGGGTTCTGCTTACTCCTCTTTCATACAACATCAGGCTGTATATGGGTGAAAGTGACAGTACGTTTCCTGCATTGATCGGCGGATTTATTGGCTCTGCAATTATATTTATTGTAATTATTCTATATGTAAATGGGGTATTATCACGATTCCGCAAGATATCTGCGGCTCAGGCAATCCGATTCGGAGCACCCAGGGAAAAGTCCAAATCATCAAATGCTTTTGTGTTAAGCAAAAATCGTATATTTTCCTGTAATACATTTCTGGGCATAAAGGATGTTCTGTCAAGAAAAAAGCTTTATATCACAATGTTCATGGTGTTAGTTGTTTCCTCATTTATTATGGTGGTACCACAAAATATTTATAATACCATTTTATCCAGGAATTTTATGACTTATATGGGTATTGGAAGCTGTTACATGAGGATCGATATTCAGCAAACCGATGATATACCAGAAAAAACGGAAGCAATTGCTTCTGAAATGGCTCAGGATGAAAATATCTCCAAATACACAGTTCTGACAAGTTTTCTATTTGATATGAATCTGGATGATGGGACTGTTAAACGGCTGAAAGTTGAACTTGGGGATCATTCACTATTTCCAATTAAATATTCAAAAGGCAGAGCTCCTGAGTCAGAGACAGAGATAGCTTTATCAAAGTTAAATATGGATGATTTAAAGAAAGATATTGGTGATGAGATAACGCTTCTTATTGATGGACAGGAAAAGCAATTAACTATCTGCGGAATTTATTCAGACATCACAAATGGCGGCAGAACCGCAAAGGCTATGTTTAAGAGTCTGAGAAGTGATGTATTGTGGTCGGTTATTCCTGTAGAATTTCATGATAATTCATTAACGGATACTGAAATAAAAAAATACCGGACATTATATCCGTTTGCAAAAGTATCAAATATTGATCAGTATATTGACCAGTCATTCGGATCTACGATTCTGGCAATCCAGAAAGTTTCCTATACTTCAATTGCAGCTTCCGTATTACTTACAATACTCGTTACACTGCTGTTTATGAAAATGCTGGTCACTAAGGACCGTTATCCCATTGCAGTCTTAAAATCCCTTGGCTTTACCTGTTCTGAGATTCGCAGGCAGTATGTGGCACGTTCGATTTTTGTATTGATATTCGGAGTTGTGATTGGCACAGCGTTAGCCAATACTCTGGGCGAACTGGTAGGAGTTGCATTGATTTCCTCATTTGGCGCTTCCTCATTTCACTTTGAGGTAAATCCGTTATTTGCTTACCTGTTTTCTCCAATAGTAATTACGGTATGTGTTTATGCTGCTACAATATTTGGAATCTCAGACATTGATATGTTATTAGTGTCTGATCATATAAAGGAGTAAATAATGGAAAATATATTGACCGGAAAAGATATTATGAAAATTTTTGGTGAAAAAGGTGAAGAGATCAAAGCACTTGACAAAGTGAGTGTATCTATATCAAAAGGCGAGTTTGTAGCGGTTATGGGGGCTTCAGGCGGAGGAAAGTCTACCTTGTTGTTCGCTTTAAGCGGAATGGATGACATTACCAGCGGTTCGGTAAAATTTGATGAGGTAGAGCTATCCGGGTTAAATGATAAGCAGTTGGCAGATATCCGCAGAACTAAAATGGGTTTTGTTTTTCAACAGCCAACCATGTTAAAAAATCTGAATCTCCTTGATAATATTATTCTGCCGGTGGCACAAAATCGTGCTGGAATGAGTCCTGCCCAGGTAAAACAAAAGGCCAGAATGTTAATGGAAAAAACAGGAATTAATCAACTGGGAAATCGTGATATTACAGAGGTTTCAGGAGGCCAGCTGCAGCGGGCGGGGATTTGCAGAGCGCTGATGACTTCCCCGGAAATATTATTTGCCGATGAGCCTACTGGAGCTTTAAATTCAAAGGCATCGGAAGAAATAATGGATCTTCTGTCCGGCATTAATAATGAAGGAACAGCTATTTTACTGGTGACTCATGATGTGAAGGTGGCAGCAAGGGCTAGCAGAGTCTTATTTATGAAGGATGGAAAAATCATCTCAGAAATACAGTTAGATAAGTTTAAAAGCCATAGTATAGGAATTCGGGCAGACAAGATATTAGCTCATGCACAGCAGATCGGCATTTAAAACTATAGGGAGAGGAGGGGAGTATTATGCAGATTGGCATCATTGGGGCAGGTGTTATGGGAAAAGGAGTGGCACAGCGTTTTGCTCAATATCATCACCAGGTAATTATATTTGATCATGATCCTGAAGTAAGGATTTCTGTGTTGCAGGAAATTGAAAAGAGTTTAAAAATTGCATCCATGTTTCAAAAAACAATTAATGTGAAAGAATGCATTTCAAATATTAAGGTTGCATCTCAGTATGAGGAATTGAAGCAGGCTGATTATATAGTGGAAAATGTAACCGAAAACATTGATATTAAAAAGTCAGTATACAATCAGCTGGAACAAGTGTGTAAACCAGAGTGTATTTATATGGTTAATACATCTTGTGTACCGATTACCCTTATTGCATCCGGTACCAGGCGGACTGACAAGGTAATTGGAGTACATTTTATGAATCCGGTACCCATGAAGAATTTTGCGGAAGTGATTAAGGGGATTCATACATCACAGGAAACAATTGACAAAGTGGAACAATTGTTAAAAGTGATTGGCATTGAGATTGAAGTAGTCAATGACAGTGCCGGATTTGTTTCAAACCGCTTGTCACATTTATTTATGAATGAAGCGGCTATGCTGGTTTATGAGGGAGTTGCAACACCAAAACAAATTGATTCTATTTTTAAAAATGGCTTTGGTCATAAAATGGGACCTTTGGAAACAGCCGATTTAATCGGGCTTGATGTAGTTCTGGATTCATTAAAAATAATATATGAACATTATGAAGACCCAAAATACAGAGCCTGCCCGTTGCTTAAGAATATGGTATATGCAGGTAAAACCGGAAGAAAATCAGGAAAAGGTTTTTATAACTATTAGAAAGGTAAGGATAATAACATGGTAAGAGATAAAATAATAGCATTTTTGTCTAAATTTGTTGACGTTAGCGAGCTTAAGGATGAGGATAATATTTTTGATACGGGTCTGGTAAATTCTTTGTTTGCGGTAAATCTGGTTAGTTTTATTGAAAGTGAATTTGATATATCAATTGAAAATTCAGAACTGGATCTGGATAATTTTAAGGATATCCGTTCCATTACTTCACTGATTGAGAGAAAGCGGTCATAATCATATGATTCCGGGAGAGAAAAAAGATAGATGGAGAGACAAAAAGTAAAATGTGTGGTGTGGGATTTAGATCAGACATTATGGGAAGGAATACTAATTGAGGACAGGCAGGTTATTATAAAGGATCATGTTGTGGAGGTAATCAAAGAACTGGACAGACGGGGAATATTACAGTCTGTCAGCAGTAAAAATGAATACCAGATGGCCAGACAGAGGCTTATGGAAGCAGGCTTATGGGACTATTTTATATACCCGCAGATCAACTGGAACAGCAAATCCGAAGCGATCAGCCAGATTGCCCAGAAGATCAATATTGGAATTGATACATTCTGTTTTATTGATGATCAGGAATTTGAACGGGAAGAAGTATCATTCACCCATCCAAAAGTTTTATGCATAGATGCCGGTAACATTGGGGATCTGCTTAATATGGACTGCCTAAACCCCAAATATATTACAGAGGATTCAAAAAAAAGAAGACAGATGTATCAAAATGACATGAAAAGAAACCAGCAGGAGGAAGTATATACCGGCACCAAAGAAGCCTTTTTAGAGACGTTAGAGATGTGTTTTAAAATTGAAAGAGCACAGGAAGAAGATCTTAAGAGGGCAGAGGAGCTGACAGTCAGAACCCATCAGTTAAATTCAACCGGATACATATATTCTTATGAGGAATTAAAGGGCTTTATAAACAGCGGGCAGCACGATGTGTTTGTTGCACAGCTTGATGATAAATTCGGAACGTATGGAAAAATTGGATTGGCTCTGATTGAAAAACAGCAGGAAATCTGGGAAATCAAACTA
This sequence comes from Paenibacillaceae bacterium, assembly GCA_015057775.1. Classification (GTDB taxonomy): domain Bacteria; phylum Bacillota; class Clostridia; order Lachnospirales; family Lachnospiraceae; genus Lacrimispora. The sequence goes on from SVDT01000034.1 coordinate 5,300, forward strand.
CTTTTAATGTCCTGCCGCGTAATGTCAAAAGGAGTTGGAAATGTGTTTTTAAATCACTTAATTAACGAGGCCAGAAAGTATGGAAAAACAATCAGAGCCCAGTTTATTCCCACAGATAAAAACCGGATCATGTATGTTACCTATAAATTTAATGGCTTCAAAGAAATTGGCCAGAAGGGAGATGTTGTGATTCTCGAAGCTGATACATCTTATCCCAGGGTGATACCACATTATGTAAATCTTATTTATGAAGAAGGGGACATATAATGGATTTTACGATTACCAGAGAACAAAAAGAGTTCCGGCAGGAAGTAATAGATTTTGCACGTGAGAATTTGAACGACAGCCGGTATTATGAAGAATTTTCCATGGAAATGTGGAAAAAAGTCAGTGATTTCGGTTTACTCGGCATTACAGTTGATGAAGAATACGGAGGCCTGAGCGAAAGCTATGAGACAGCGGCAATTGTTTTTGAGGCACTTGGCTATGGCTGTATGAATAATGGTTTTATTTTTGTTATTAATAATCATATATGGGTAGCACAGAATTTGATTTTTCTTTATGGTACAAAAATATTAAAAGATAAATATTTACACCAGATGGTAGCAGGAACACGGATCGGATCAATAGCCATAACAGAAGCTGAATCTGGATCTGATGCATTCTCAATGACAACTACTGTGGTAGAACAGGAAGACTGTTACCTGCTAAACGGGACTAAAATGTTTATTTCCAATGGGCCCATCTCAGACATTTTTATTGTTTTCGCGGTGACTCAGAAAGAACCGGTTAAATTTTCAGCATTTGTTGTGGAACGCCAGTATGATGGAGTAACAACCGGCAAAAACATTGAAAAAATGGGACTTGGTGCCTGTCCTACAAGTGAATTGATTTTAAACAATGTCCGGATTCCCAAAGAGAACCTGCTTGGTAATTTTAATGGTGGAGGCAATATCATGATGGGGGCATTGGAGTGGGAACGATGTTTTGAGTTTGCTCCCCACATTGGTGTTATGCAGCGGGTCATGGAGGAGTGTATAAGGCAGGTCAATGGCAGGAAGCAGTTTGGAAAGCCGATTGGTGAAAATCAGGCGGTATCTCATAAAATTGCGGAAATGGAAGTGGCGATAGAAATGGCACGGATGATGCTTTACCAAATTGTCTGGCTGAAAGATCAAAAGAAATCAGCTTATTTACAAACATCTGTTTTTAAACTTTTTGTCAGTGAAAATTATATTAAAACATGCCGGGATGCACTGCAGATTTTTGGTGCATATGGTTATAGTAAAGAATACAATTTGGAGCGGGAAATGCGGGACGCACTTGCCAGCAGTATTCATTCCGGAACCAATGAAATGCAGAAAAACACGATTTATTCCATGGTCAATGCCAGATGTCTGTGAGAAATCATAAGGAGTTATTATGAAAATTGTTGTATGCATAAAACCGGTAAAATCAGAACTGGTTTATCCCTCTGAGTCGCGGGTGGAAGAATATTTAATAAATCCCTATGATTTATATGCTTTGCAGGAGAGTGTCAAAATAAAACAATTTATGGATTGTAAAATTATATGCCTGTGCATGGGACCAATGGGGGCGGTTGGGATGATGCAGAAAGCTCTGGCGATGGGAGCCGATCAGGCAATTATTTTAAATGATAATTTATTTCGGGGATCAGATACCGTTGCTACTTCTTACATATTGGCAAAGGCAATTAAAAAGATTGGTAATGTAAGTCTGGTGACTTGTGGCAGAAGAACAATTGATGGTGAAACCGGACAGGTAGTCTATGGGATAGGCGAACGCCTTAGATATTACTGTTTACCTGAAGTGGCCGAAATCTTAGATGCCAGTGGGGATGCACTTAAAGTGATGCAGGTAACAGAATCGGAAAATCTGGTGGGTCAATTAAATCTGCCGGCAATTGTCGCTTTTCATGACTTTATTCTGTCACAGCCACAAATCAGCCTGTTAGCATTAAAAAAAGCCAGGAAAAGTGAAATAACAGTCTGGAATGCTGCCGATCTTGAGGTGGAGGAAGAAAAGTGCGGACTGGAAGGCTCTAAAACAAGAGTGATGCAGATTGAAAAGGAGATTTGTAAAAAGAAAAAAGCATATATAGACGGGAAAACCGAAGAAAAAGCAGCGTTTATTTTTAATATTATAAAGGGGAAACACAGCTGAAAAAGTGAGGTCTAGTTTGTATGAGTAAGGAAATAACTGTTATTTGTGATTCACAGGAATACGACCGTGAAGATATCTTACAGCTTGTTACAAAAGCCAGATCACTTGGTGATGCTTCAAAAAGAAAGGTATCCGTTTTTTGTGTGGGGCATATGGATGAGGAACGAATATCTGCCTTGTTTTTGTATGGGGCTGACCGGGTGGTATTTTGCCGGGAGGAAGGACGCTTTGACCTGCCATATTTTACCGAAGTGATTGCTGCAATGGTAACTCAAATTTATCCGGAGGTGATTCTGGTTCCGGCAACTGTTGACGGTAAAATATTAGCAGCAGTACTTTCCACCAGATTTGAGGCGGGATTGACTGCCGACTGCATTGAAATCGAGTTTGATGAGGCGGGCGAGCTTGGTTTTTCAAGAGCAGCAATCAATGATTCAGTGACGGCAACCATAAAATGTATCAACTGCAATATCATGATGGGAACTGTAAAAAAGGATGTGTTTATCAAAGCGGAAGCAGGACCCCCCCGGGAAGAGAGTATTGTGGAGTTCACATTTTCAGGTAAAGAACCAAAATGCAATGCAGCGTGGGTGGTTGAAGAACGAACGAAACGGGAAAGGAAAAAGGAAATCGATATTCATTTGTTTAAAAAAGTATTCTGTATTGGCAGGGGAGTAAAGGATCGTACAGTACTTGAGCGGATTTATAAGATTGCAGAGAAGTATGATATGGGTATTGTTGGCACCAGGGCTGTTGTAGAAGAAAAATTAATTGAAAAAGAAAGACAGGTTGGACAGTCGGGAAAAAGTATATCACCTCAGATCTATATCAGCTTTGGAGTATCAGGCGCAAGTCAGCATATGGTGGGGATAAAAAATGCTGCTGCTATTATAGCAGTGAATACGGATCGACAGGCAGCTATATTTGATTATGCCGATTATTCTGTTGTGGAAAATCTTGAATCCATCCTGGATCACTTAGAAAAACTGGGACAGGAAAATGAACAGATAACGGGGGAAAGCAATACTAAGGTTACTTTTTCAGAAAGGAACAGAACTATATGATAGATACGAAAAATACTATTTTAAAACGGGTACTGTTAATCATTGAAGATAATTTCGACATTACCATTACAGATAATAATACTCCTTTTACGGAATATGGAATGGTATCACTTGATATTCCGCTGTTTGTCAAAATACTCTCAAAAGAGTTTTCTGTTGAAATTAATGTATCTGATATTTTTAAATGTTTTAATGTTTCTCTTCTGACGAATTATCTTGATTCCTTACTTAACACAAAAAAAGAAAATGAGGCATGGTGTGAAAATGGGGGAGGGCAGATCAGGGATCAAATTGCCATCGTGGGAATGAGCTGCCGCTTGCCGGGCGGAGCTGACAATGTTGATAAATATTGGGAGTTCCTGCTAAGTGGAGAAGACGGAATCTGTGAGATCCCAAAGTCACGTTGGGATCTTTTAAAATATTATGATGAAGATAAGAATGCGCCGGGAAAAATGTACTGCAAAAAAGGAGGCTTTTTAAAGTCTGATATAGACGCATTTGATGCCCGCTTGTTTAATATTTCCCCAAAGGAGGCACAGGCTCTTGATCCACAGCAGCGTCTGCTGCTGGAGCTGACCTGGGAGGCTTTTGAAAATGCCAATTTAGATATTGCCAGATATAATGGCAGTGATACCGGAGTATATCTTGGAATTTCTACAAATGAGTATAATATGGCACATTTACATTCTGGGGACTTATCTAAAATAGGACCGTATTCATTAACTGGAAGCTGCTTTAGTACCGCATGCGGAAGAATTGCTTATACGTTTGGTTTTGAAGGACCCTGTGTCAGCGTGGATACCGCCTGTTCTTCCACTTTATCCGCTCTTCATCTGGCCTGTACAGCATTGCAGGCGAAAGAAGCGGATTTACAGGTTGTGGCAGGAATTAACATCATTGAAAGTCCCTGCAGTAATGTGGGATTTTCAAAATTACAGGCAACCTCCACAGACGGACATAGCAAGGCATTTGATGCTTCAGCCGATGGCTATGGACGGGGTGAGGGCGGTGGAGTGATTCTGCTTAAATGCTTGTCTCAGGCAATTCAGGATGGGAATGAAATTCTGGGAGTTATCCGGTCAACGGGCATTAATCAGGATGGAAAAAGTAATGGTCTGACTGCTCCAAACGGAGAAGCCCAGGAAAAATTAATACGCAGAACCTTATCCAATGCCGGTTTAAATAACCTGGATATCGATTATGTGGAAATGCATGGAACCGGAACCAAGCTGGGGGATCCTATTGAGGTAAATGCAGTTGCAGCTGTTTATGGAAAAAACCGGGATAATAATAATCGCTTAAAGATTGGCTCAGTTAAATCCAATATCGGCCATTTGGAAGCTGCCGCCGGAATTTCTTCAATTATAAAAGTACTGCTCTCAATGAAGCATGGCTTAATTCCGGGAAACCTTCATTTTCATACTCCCAATCCTTTAATCAACTGGAAAGACACCAACCTGGAAGTAGTCAGTCAACATACCCAGTGGAAAAAAGAAAATGGTTTAAGGGCAGCTGCAGTAAATGGTTTTGGCTTTGGTGGTTCCAATGCTCATGTCATTATTGAAGAATATAGGCAGCCACAGGAAAATGGAGTGGAGGATTCTGAAAAGGATGGAATAGACTGGGTATTAAAGCTTTCTGCCAAGAGTAAAACCTCATTAACAGAATTAGTCCGCCAGTATCACGTCCTGTTGACAAACAGCACAAAAGAGGAATTTCAAAATATTATTTATACGGCTAACCGCTGCCGAACGGATCTTGATTACCGTTTTGCCGTATGCGCCGGCAGCCAAACTATGCTTCTTAAGCGGTTGGAACAGTATCTTGATGGTTACGATACAGAAGGGATTTTTGTTAACACGAAAGATCCGCTGATGTTACAAAAAGACCGCAAAGTTGCATTTATGTTTACCGGACAGGGTTCCCAGTATTTAAATATGGGTAAGCTGCTGTATGATACCAATGAGATTTTCCGGCAGGCTTTTAATCAGTGTGAAGGATTGTTCAAACCACATTTATTCAAATCCATTGTGGAATTAATATATGGTGAAAACACATCTGATCAGATTATTGAAAGGACTGCATATGCCCAGCCGTTAATTTTTGCAATTGAATATGCTTTATCAAAAATGTGGGAAGATTATGGGATTAAACCTGATCTGGTAATGGGACATAGTATTGGCGAGTATGCGGCGGCAGTAGAAGCTGGAATACTAAGCCTTGAGGATGCGGTTAAATTGGTATCGGTCCGCAGCAGACTGATGGATCAGGCTCCTGGCAGCGGCAGTATGGCTACCATTTTTGCAAACAGGGAAAAAGTGACGGAACTTTTGCAGGGCTATGAAAATTCGGTTTGTATTGCTGCCCGGAATGCACTCAATACCTGTGTTATTTCAGGTTCTTCAACTGATGTTCGATTGGTGGCCAGTCGGGCCGCAGCAGAAGGAATTACAGTAAAAGAGTTGAAAGTTTCCCATGGCTTTCATTCAATGCTAATGGACTCCATTCTTAATGAATACCAGTCAATTGCTGATGAAATAGAGTACCACCCCCCGCATGTCAGATTCGTATCAGCTTTATATGCAAGGGAAATCGGACCAGAAGAAATCTTAGACAGTATGTATTGGACAAGACATATCCGGGAAGAGGTTGATTTTTATGGCGCTGTCAGCAGCATTGAAAAGAAGGAAAATCATATTTTAATGGAGGTTGGGAGTAACCGGGTGCTGTCCGCTCTGGCGAAACTGATATTTGAACAGGACCGGATTTTGGTATCATCATTAAATTTGAAAAAAGCAGATGATATTCAGATTGCTGAAGACATCGCACTTCTTTATGCAGCAGGTGTTAATTTAAATTGGAATCAGATTGATTTTGCCGGGAACGAAAGCTGGATGAAAGCAAAGCTTCCCAATTATCCATATGAAAAAAGTAAATATCCTATGGAGTTATTTTATGACAGGGAATCCCAGACCATTGATTCCGCTGATTGTCACAAAATCCTTGGTCAGAAAATTGATCTGTCTCATATCAATGATACGGTGCTGTTTCAAAGTAAATTTACTGCTGCAGAACCATTTTTTATGAAAGAGCATATTATTTTTGATATTGCCATTTCACCGGCAGCAGCCCATATTGGAATGATGCTTGCTGGAGTTAAGGAGATTGATGATGCCAAAAGTTGTACTCTTAGTAACCTGGAATTCCGGTCTCCTCTATCTGTTGACGGTGATGCTGCAAGAAAAGTTCAGCTTTGTATAGAAAAGAGCGGTGATCTGCCGAAGTTTAGCATTCACAGCAAAGATTATAATTCTGAGAATGATAAATGGAAGCTGCATGTCAAAGGTAATGTTAAAATTCTGCACGAATTTCAATTCACCTGGCAGCAGGCGGATGTTAATGAATACAGGCAGCTCAGCTACAAGGCTGATATGGAAACAAGAGGTGTTTACTATGCCATGAGACAGTCTGGTTTCAAGCTTGGAGATGGGTTTAGGGGAATTAAAGCAATTAGTTTTGCACATAAGGGGTGTATTTGTCAGATTGAGCCTTTAAAATCAGTCCCTTATTTAAATGAATATGTACTTTATCCTGGTACAATTGATTCGATTTTGCAGACCGGTTTTGCCTTTATTGAAGAAAAAATGCGTGATGATGGTATCTTTAAAGACAAAAATGTAACCGTTATTCCATACTATCTGGAAGAGTTCACTTATAATTATTATCCTTCAGACCGCTTGTGGTGTGATACAAGGTCACGTTATGAAAATGGAATTATTTACGTGGATCTCACCGTATATAATGATCAGGGGCAGGTAGTGATTAAAATTATTAATTTAATGGCAAAAATCACTGACAGCAACAGTTTACTGCGGGAAACCAGGAGTCTGGATAAAATGTATTATCATACAGACTGGATTCCTCTCTTAGAAACTAAACCGCTTAAATTAATCAGATCTGATGATAAATATCTGATTATTTCAGAGGAAAAGGAAGATTCTTTAACCGGCTGTATTGGTGAAAAAATGAAAACACTGGGTATTGAGCCAATAAAAGCGGGTATGGATTCAGATTGGCCGGAATTATTAAAGAGTATTTGCCAGAATGGTAAAAAGGGAAATTTACATATCATCTTCTGCGGCGGAGAAGAAGCAGATTCATGCCGTAATGACATGGAACTAGTGGACTGCCAGCCGGTAAAAGCATTGTTATCCCTTATTAAATCAATAAGTGAAGAAGGATACTCACAGGGCAGCAGCATAAAAATTGTAACAAGGAATGTTCAGCCTTTTAAAAACAGAGGCTGCGTTAACTTGTCAGGATCTTTGTTATGGGGCTTATCCAGAGTATTCAGTATTGAATACCCGGAATTATATAACGGAATCATTGACTGCGACCAATCTGTCTTTGATCAGGACAGCAATTTTTTAGATGAATTATTAAATCACAATTTCCAGGATATCTGTTTTAGAGAAAAGAATTCTTATAGTGCAAGATTAATTTCACATGGGGATTATTTAAAAAATGCAGCTTCTCCAAATTCTGAATTAAAGATCCGGCCTGACTGCTGCTACCTGATTACAGGAGGAACCGGAACTGTAGGCCTCACTTATGCAGAGCAGTTCGTAAAATCCGGAGCCAGACATCTGATCTTATTATGCAGAAAAGAACCAGGGCAAAAAGCAATAGAGGCGATCAGACGTTTTAATGATCTTAACGTTAAAACAGATATAATTTTTGCGGATATCAGTAATTATGAAAACCTGAAAAAAGTCTTAAACCAGGTTAAACTAAGCCTGCCGCCTATCGGGGGCGTGGTGCATGCCGCTGGTATTATTAATGATAAGACAATCCAAAATGCTGAGTGGTCTGATTTTGAAGCGGTCATTAAGGCAAAAGTGAATGGCAGTATCAACTTATATCAGCTGCTTTGTAAAGATCCCCTTGATTTCTTTATGATGACCTCTTCTGTTACCAGTGTTATTGGAAATATGGGACAGGCTAATTATGCAGCGGCTAATTATTTTATGAATATCTTTGCGTCTTATCTCAGTTACAATCAAATTCCAGGATATACCCTTTGCTGGGGAGCATTTGGTGAAAGCGGTATGGCTGCCAATAATAAATCCATATCCAGTAATATGGAACGGATTGGGATGAAGCCTTTTTCCAAAGAACAGGCTGAAAAGATAATTGAAGATTTTATGGAACGTCCTTACGAGAATCTGGTGGTTGTAGATGCAGATTGGAATCAGATGAGCAAATCATTTCATGATGCTGCAGGTAAAAGTATTTTCCTGGAACGGCTGGTGACTCTGGATGCAGTTTCAAAAGAGGAAGAAGGTGAAGAGGAAAGCAGTGTATTATTAAATACGCTAAAGAAATTGCCCTCTGAGGAGAGAGAGGAATTCCTGATCTCTAAGGTCCGGCCTGTGTGTGCAAAAATCATGGGCTTTGAAAGTGACCAATCACTGTCGCTGAATGAAGCGTTAAGAGAACAGGGAGCTGATTCGCTGATGACATTTTCCATGAGAACTGCAATTAACAAATTATTTGGTATTGATTTAAATATTTCAGTGTTCTTTAATTATCCCACCATAACCAGACTGGTCGAGTATCTGCTGACTGATGCGTTTGTATTTGATCAAAAGCCGGTACTTGAATCTGAGGAGAGCATCGATGACATTCTGCTGGAAATTGCTGAGTTGACAAAATAATGTCTGGGGAAGGGAGAATTATGGATGAAATAGGCAAATACAAAGCAGCCTTAGTTAAGGCTGCAGAAAAAATAAATGAATTAGACGCTGAATTAAAAAGTTTGCAGCAAAAAGATGAGATTGCAATAATTGGTTACCACTGCCGGTTTCCGGGAGGTGCCAATGATCCCCAGTTATTCTGGGAAAAGCTAATGCAGGGATATGATGCTGTTACTGAAATTAAGCCTGATCGGTTTGACCCACAGCCTTTTTATAGTAAAGATTCCTCAGTACCGGGAAAAATGTACACCAAATCTGCAGCTTTTCTGGACCACGATATTAAAACCTTTGATTACAGCCATTTTGAGATTTCAGCTGTTGAGGCTGCCTCTCTTGATCCACAGCAAAAGTTACTGTTGGAACTAAGCTGGGAAGCATTAGAAAATGCAGGTATTGACATTGCTCAATTACGGGGAAGCAAAACAGGAGTCTTTATCGGACTGGACGAGGTGGATTATATCAGCCGGGAGGTGTTTTCCGGAAACGTAAACGACCTTGGACCTTATTCGGCAATTGGAATATCTTCTCATGCAACCGCTGGCCGGATCGCTTATTTTTATGATTTCAAAGGTCCGGCAATCTGTATAAATTCCGCCTGCTCTTCTTCCCTTTCGGCAATGAATATGGCGGTAGACAGCTTAAGAGGAGGTCAGTGTGACCTGGCTATTGTAGCCGGAGCTAATTTATTGTTAAATCCTGAGTCATTTATTGGGCTCTCACAGTTCCATGCTTTATCGCCGGACGGACGATGTAAAACCTTTGATGCGTCTGCCGATGGTTTTGGGAGAGGGGAAGGCGGCGGTGTCATTTTGTTGAAAAGAGCCGTAGATGCCAAAAGGGATAGTAATACCATTGAAGCTTTCATTCGGGCTATATACATTGGACAGGATGGAAGGTCTAACGGTTTTTATGCGCCTAACGGGCTGGGAGAGCAAAGAGTAATCGAAGCAGCCCTAAAGCAGGGCGGATTAAGTCAGCAGGATATTGATTACATTGAGGCCCATGGAACCGGTACGTCACTGGGGGATTTTATTGAAACTCAGGCGATCTGTGATGCGTTTAAGGATCGCCAGAAACCAATCCTGATTGGTTCTGTAAAGTCAAACATTGGACATCTGGAAGCAGCCGCCGGAATTGCAGGCGTTATTAAAGTACTTCTTTCATTAAAACATCAATGTATTCCTCCAAGCATTCATTTTAACCAGCCCAATCCCAATATTGACTGGGAAAAAATGAAAGTTGTGACTGAACCCGTCAAATGGCAGCGCGGCGATAAAAAAAGGCGTGCGGGGATCAGTTCTTTTGGTATAAGCGGAAATCTGGTTCATGTTATTCTGGAAGAGTCCCAACCAGAAGAAGACCATAGCTGGGAGGAAAAACCACAGTTTCCGGAATGTATAATTACCATATCCACAAAAAATAAAGGACCATTAGTAAAAGCCGCCTCTGATATCCGTGATTTTATCAGCCGTTCAACTGAAAATTTATCCGATATTGCATATTCCACCAATGTGACCAGAGCTAAAAATGAATACCGACTTGCAGTGGTTGGAAATTCCCGTGAACATATAATCAAAACCCTTGACTCAATGATAGGGAATCAGGAGATCAGCAGGTTTTACATGGGAAGATCCACAGAAAAACGAAAAAAAACCGCTTTTTTATTTACGGGACAAGGATCAATTTATGAAAATGCTGCTCAGGAGTTTTATCAATTTTCATCTGCCTTTCGAAATGCATTTAACAGATGCGATGAACGTTTTAAACAGCTGCTAGGAATCTCTGTAATTGATGCACTATACAAGCGGACGGGTGATCATTTAAACAATGCCTTATACTCACAACCAGTAATCTTTTCCCTGGAATATTCTTTGACCAAAATATGGGACAATTTAAATATTGTTCCGGATTATGTAATTGGTCACAGTATTGGTGAATATGCTGCGCTTTGTTATAGCAAAATACTCAGTTTTGAGGATATAACAAATATGGTTGCTCTCAGAAGCAGGCTGATGTCAGGCGTAAAACCAAATGGAAAAATGGTAGGAGTATTGGTGGAAGAAGGCCGAATGCGGGAGATTATCAATAAAAGCGACTGTCATAATGTATCAATTGCAGCGGTAAACGCACCTAAAAATGTGACTGTCTCCGGATTGGCAACAGAAGTGGATCAGGTTATTGATCTGCTTCAGCAGCAGGAGCGGGTATTTGTTAATGATCTTGGTATCCGATATCCATACCATTCGGTGGAAATGAACAACTACACTGGTTCCTATGGTGATAGTCTGGATTATCTGACTGGCCGGGGCCAGGAAAGTCCGGTTAAAGTAATTTCCAGTGTAACAGGAAAGCTGGAGGATTATCATTTATTTGAGGATAAATATTATTGGATGCAGCATTTAGAAAATACAGTCAATTTTAAAGCCGCCATGGAACAGGCGGAAAAACTGGGAGTAACAGCCTTTATTGAAATTGGCGGTACAGCCACTTTGTGCGGCCTGGCAGGGCAATGTATGGAAAATCAGGAGGCAATCTGTGTACCAACGCTTAGAAATGGAATCGGCAGCTATAAGCAACTGAGTGAGTCTTTAAAAAATCTTTATTTAAATGGGCTGAACCTGCAATGGGATGGTTTATATAAAGAATATCAGGTAAAAAAGGTGGCATTACCAGGCTATGCATTTGACCGGAGGACATCCTGGAAAGACAGGTCACATCAATTACCGGCCTCTGACCTGTGTGCGGGTACTGCTGATCTGCTGTTAAATAAACAGCGGACACAGCTGTTGGAACAAAGAAGTTATCTAAAACAGATGCTTGAATCTGAGAAAGTAATAAAGAATATTGGGGTGGAGGAAATAACTTATGATTAAGGAACTGAATCAGACAGAAGTTTTAAAAGTGGCAGATGAATTAAAAGATATTATACATATGATTTCAGGAATGGAAAAAGAAGCGATGGATATTGACCGAAGATTAATTTCATATGGTCTGGATTCCATTTTATTGTTAACCTTGTCCAAACAGATTGATTCCAGATATCAACTGGTAATTCCATTAGACATTTTTTTTACTACATTAAATACATTACGTCTGGTTGCAGAACACATTGTAATTAATAGTCCAATGGTACAAGAGGAAACTCAGGAAATTGATTCAGTGGAATCGGAAATGTTGCCTGCCATAGATTCGTCACTTAATAGTAATTCTCTTGATTTTGGTAATCTGGTCAAGATTTTTGACAGTCAGTATCATATCATTATGAAACAAAATGAAATTTTAAAATTAATAACGGAGCCCAATAAGAAGAAAGAACCAGAAGCTGTTAAGCCTGCGCAAAAACAAAAGCCGCAGCCAGGCAGACAGACTGCAGCGCAACGGGTGGATTACTTCGTACCTTATCGGAAAATGGAGTTGCATCAGGAAGATGAAGTCCCTCCCCTTCAGCTGGCCTATATAAAAAACATTGAACAACGTGTAAATAATCTGACAAAAACGTCAAAAGAACAGACTCAAAAATATAGGCATGTATACGCAAGTAACCGGAATTCTGCAGGCTTCCGGCTGCTTTATAAAGAGATGCTGTATCAGATAATTGCTGATCAGGGCAGGGGAGACAAACTGGTTGATTTAGATGGTAATGAAATGATTGACTTAACTATGGGATTCGGAGCTCTGCTGTTTGGGCACAATCCTGATTTTGTTAAAAAGGCTTTGCTTGCTGAATTAGAAAAAGGAATGCCATTGGGGCCCATGGGCAGGCTGACTGGAGAAGTAGCCAGCGATATTGCTCAGTTAACTGGTGTAGAAAGAGTATTTTTCTGCAATTCCGGAACCGAGGCTGATATGTTTGCGGTCAGAGTGGCAAGAGCAGTTACCGGTAAAAATAAGGTTGTCTGCTTTAAGGGAGCTTTTCATGGAACCTATGATGGAGTATTGGGAATACCTATGCCTACCGATGATCCTGATTTAAATACCATTTCACTGACTCCTGGAATTACAGATAATTCGGTACGGGATCTTATTTTGCTGGATTATGATTCTGAGGATTCCCTAAGCTATATTGAATCTCATGCAGATATTATTGCTGCGGTATTAACTGAACCAGTGCAAAGCCGACGACCTGACCTTCAGCCAGGCCCGTTTCTTAAAAAGTTGAGAGCGGTAACTGAGCAGTGCAATATTGCGCTGATTTTCGATGAGATCATCACCGGTTTTAGAATTTGCACAGGTGGAGCCCAGGAATATTTTGGTGTTAAGGCAGACATAGTTACATATGGCAAGGTGATTGGCGGAGGTATGCCAATCGGAATATTGGCTGGAAAAAGAGAATATTTAGACAGTATAGACGGCGGTATGTGGAAGTTTGGTGATAATTCTGTTCCTCCCTGCGACGATAAGAGAACGTTTGTTGCCGGCACCTTTTGTCATCACCCATTAGCAATGACGGCAGCACATGCAGTCTTACAATTTATCAAAGAGAATAAAGAGCAGATATACGATAATCTGAATCAGAAAACCGCTGAGATGGTTACAGAATTAAATGAATTTTTTGATTTGGAGAAGGTTCCGGTTCATATTAATCATTTTAGCTCATTATTCCGCTTTAACATTAATCTGGAAAAGGAAATTTTTTATTATGGCCTTCTGGAAAAGGGCATTTATGTGTGGGAGGGACGAAACTGCTTTTTATCAACGGAGCATAGCAATGAAGATATTCAGTATTTTATTAATGCGGTAAAAAAGACTATTAATGAGATGAAAAATGCTGGCTTTTTCCAATAAAGTTTTAAAAACATACCCTGATAGTAAAATGCAGAGATACACTGTATTAACTATTAAGGTATGTTTTTTTATAAAAATAAGGAATGGAGGAGTAATAATTGAAAAACATGGCTTTTCTTTTTCAGGGTATGGGAGTGGATGTGCGGCCGCTTCTTAGCACTTTAAACGAGGCACAGACAGAAAAAATCAAGACATTGTGCCTGAAGGATCCAGTTCTTTTAAAATACCAAATAAAAGAATACCTCTTTACGTTTTCAGAAAATAATAAAATGATTACTGAATGGCTGGCGGTGTATACCATTGGGTATGTAATCTACGAAACATACATAAGTAAAGGTTATCGCCCTGTTTTTTTCGTAGGTTATAGCCTCGGGTTAATTGTTGCGTCCGCCTGCTCAGGCGCTGTCAGCTTTACTGATGGGGCCAGGATGCTAATAGAAATTGAAAAATACAGAAGCCTTCACACTGTTGAAAATCAGACTATGGCAGTAATTATAGGAAAAAGCTTTCAACAGATAACATCTATGATAGATCGAAAAAAGTTGAATGATATGGTATATGTAGCCATTGATAACAATAATGATTGCGTTACTTTATCTGGAATTGAGGCAGGTATTGATACCATTCTCTCAATGTGTGTTGCAGATGGAGTAATCAGGGCTGAAAAGCTGAAAACCAGGTATGCATTTCACTGTCCTTTAGGAGCGGCAGGTATAGAGTCTTTTGCCCATTATATTAATTGTCTGGAAGTAAAAGATTTATCCATCCCGATATTATCCGTATACGATCAACAGATGATTGATAGCAGCGCTAAGCTCAAAATGGAATTAATCCGGAATATGTCGTCGGCAATGATGTGGAGAACAACAATTTTATCCATCAGAGATATGGGAATAGAGGAATTTGCAGAAGTTGGTCTGGATGGCGGATTAACAAAAATTTCAAGATTAATTGATCTGGATTTGCAGTTTACGACAATCAAAAAAATCAACCGTGAAGAAAGATTTCAAAGGGTATAGAATTACCAAATAAAAATAAAAGACAGGAGACCAAGGATGAAATTTTGGAATGCGGAAATAGAATGTATGGAACGAAACCAGCTGCATGAACTGCAACTTCAGCGATTAAAACAAACCGTTAAAAATGTAGCCGAACATGTACCGTATTATGCTAGAAAAATGACGGAAAAAGGAATTTCTGCAGCTGATATCAACACCCTGGATGATTTAAAAAATCTTCCATTTACAGATAAGGAGGATTTACGAAAAACCTATCCGTTTGGAATGTTTGCTTCCCCCTTAGAGGATATTATCCGGGTACATGCATCAAGTGGAACAACTGGTAAACAGACAGTAGTAGGGTATACCAGAACTGATATTGAAAACTGGTCTGAAAATATGGCTCGCTGTCTGATTATGGCAGGAGTAAAAAAAGATTCAAGAATACAAAATTGTTATGGCTATGGGTTGTTTACAGGTGGGCTGGGAGTGCACTATGGGGTTGAGCGGGTTGGTGCAATTGCAATTCCGGCATCAACTGGAAATACCGAAAGGCAAATAAATATGCTGAGAGATTTCAAAAGTACCTGCATATGCTGTACACCGTCCTATGCTTTATATCTTGCCGATACTATGAAACAGATGGGAATAAAAAAGCATGAACTAAGTCTTACTTCCGGTATTTTCGGAGCTGAGCCATGGACAGAGGAAATGAGGCAGAAGATTGAATCCCAGCTGGGATTAAAAGCGTTTGACATCTACGGTCTGAGTGAGATTATGGGGCCTTCTGTCTCTCAGGAATGTGCTTGTCAAAATGGCTTACATATTTGGGAGGATAGTTATATTGCAGAAGTGATTAATCCAGACACCGGAGAGGTACTTACGGAAGGTGAGCCTGGCTGTCTGGTGATTACAACCATTAACAAAGAAGGAATTCCCCTGATCAGATATAAAACCGGAGATATCTGCAGTCTGACGAAAGAACCATGTGATTGCGGCAGAACTCATACCAGGATGACAAAACCAATTGGAAGAACTGATGACATGTTAATTATCCGGGGCGTTAATGTATTTCCCACCCAGATTGAATCAGTACTGTTGAATTTTACAGAAGTCAGTCCCCATTATCAGATTGTAGTTGATCGTATTAATAATCTGGATCATTTAAACATTAATATCGAACTTAATGACCATATTTTGCCCGGATATCCAAACTATCTGGATCAATTAAGCTCTCTGGTTACAAAAAAATTGGAGAGTGTTATTGGAATTTCAGCTAAAATTAATATTGTTGAGCCTCAAAGCATTAAACGCAGTGAAGGTAAGGCAGTCAGAGTTATTGATAATAGAAGGATACTGCTATCAAAACCAATAGGAGGAAACAGCATACTATATGAAAAAAATATTATCAGGCAATGAAGCAGTTGCCCGGGGTGCCTTTGAATATGGTATAACCGTGGCAACTGGATATCCGGGAACACCCAGTACTGAAATTACCGAAAACATAATTAAATATAAAGAGATTAATGCAGAATGGTCACCAAATGAAAAGGTTGCAATGGAGGTTGGTATAGGTGCTTCGATTGCAGGGGCAAGGACACTTGTTTCAATGAAGCATGTGGGGCTTAATGTGGCCGCAGACCCTTTTATGTCCATTTCTTATCCAGGTGTCAATGCAGGTTTAGTGATTGCTGTTGCTGACGACCCAGGACAGCATAGTTCACAAAATGAGCAGGATACCAGATATTTTGGTATCGCTGCTAAGATTCCGGTAATAGAACCATCTGACAGTGCAGAATGTAAAGAATTTGTTGGTCATGCACTGAACATCAGTGAAGCGTTTGATACTCCCGTAATCCTGAGATTAAGCACACGAGTTTCACATTCCAGAAGTATTGTCAAATTAGAGAATAATCAGAGCACGTCTTTAAAAAATTATCAGCAGAATCCCAATAAATACATTGTTGCTCCCGCAGTGGCAAAAAAACGCAGAGTGGTAGCAGAAGAGCGATTAAGATCACTTGAAAAATATGCGGAAATAACTGCATTAAATCAGGTGGAGTTCAATAATATGGAGTTTGGCATTATTACCAGCGGAATTGCCTACCAATATTCAAAAGAAGCATTTCCAGATGCGTCTTTTTTTAAGCTTGGAATGTCTTATCCTTTGCCTGAAAATAAAATAACTGATTTTATTAAGAAATGTAAAAAAGTATATATTATCGAAGAGTTAGAGCCTGTCTTTGAGGAAAAAATCAAGACATGGGGTCTGAACGTAATCGGCAAAAAAGTTTTTCCCACAATTGGAGAATTAAATACGGAGATAATCAGAAATGCCATATCAGGTGAAAGGATCCAATCAATTGAAACAGATCTGACAACGGACATTCCTGCCAGACCCCCGGTTTTATGTCCTGGCTGCCATCACAGGGGCGTTTTTTATGTGCTCAAAAAGTTAAAGCTGCATGTCATGGGGGATATTGGCTGCTATACGCTGGCTGCATTCCCACCATTAAATGCCATGGATACATCCATTTGCATGGGAGCCAGTATCGGTATGGCTCTGGGGGCAGAAAAAGCTCGAGGAACAGATTTTTCTAAAAAAACTGTGGCGGTTATTGGTGATTCAACTTTTATTCATTCAGGAATAACAGCATTAATTGATGTAGTTTACAATCAGGGCAATGTAACGGTTATATTACTTGATAATCAGACCACTGCGATGACTGGAAACCAGGATCATGCTGGTACAGGTTATACAATTCGAGGAGTAGAGAGCAAAGCAATTGATTATCGTTCTCTGGCAGACGCTATTGGAATCAAACGAATTCAGACTGTAGATGCTTATGATCTTATTAATCTGGAAAAAATAATAAAAACGGAAACCCAGGTGGAAGAACCATCCCTGATTATAACCAAAAGACCTTGTGTATTATTGAATCGGAATTCTGAACACATACAGCCTCTTAAAGTAAGTGATTGCAAAGGCTGTAAAGTTTGCCTGACCATTGGCTGTCCTTCCATATCCTTTAAAAACAACAAGGCTGAAATAAATTCAGCTTTATGTATCGGATGTGGACTCTGTGCCCAGGTATGCAGCTTTCAGGCAATTAGAAAAAACGTCTCAGCAGGAGGTAATCAGCCATGAATATTCTGATATCAGCAGTGGGAGGACAAGGTGCGTTACTAGCCAGCAAAATACTTGGTACACTGGGACAAAAAAAAGATCTGGAAGTTAAAATATCTGAAGTACATGGAATGTCTCAAAGAGGAGGAAGTGTAATTACTCACGTAAGAATTGGTAAAAATATCTATTCACCTGTTATAGAAAAGGGCAGTGCGGATGTGATTTTGGCTTTTGAATGGTTAGAAGGTGTACGCTATATTGACTGGTTAAAATCGGACGGCTCACTAATTGTCAGTACTCAGAGAATTGACCCAATGCCAGTTGTGACTAATTCTGTGCCATATCCTGAACATCTGGAAGAAAGACTGAAGAAATTACCAATCAACCTTTATACAGTAAATGCTTTGGCATATGCACAGAAAGCAGGCAGTATTAAAACGGTTAATGCTGTCTTATTAGGAGCATTGGCTGCAATTACAGATACAGAAAAGGAGATCTGGTTTGAAGCTATAAGGGAAAATGTCCCCTCTCATTCGATTGAAATCAACTTAAAAGCTTTTGAAATGGGGTTAATGTCAAAATAAATAATTGTTGCTTTCCTTATTATATGATAGAATATTTCCATTGAATGAAGGAGGGATCATTATGAAGCGACCGGA
>SVDT01000035.1 GCA_015057775.1 Paenibacillaceae bacterium
GAATCAGAACCGCGCCTTTCTTTTCGTGAGCTTTCACGGTTTAATTCATCATCAAAATCATTTCTCATTTACTTATCCTCATCCTAATTGTGTCGTATCCGATATCAGTACGCATTTTTATTAATAAACCCTTTGAACATCGTCAGGAACAGGATCTTAATATCAAATCCCAGTGTCCAGTTTTCAATATAATAAAGATCATGTTCAATCCGTTTTGTAATGGAAGTATCTCCCCGAAGGCCGTTTACCTGAGCCCAGCCTGTGATTCCGGGGCGCACCTGATGCTTAATCATGTACCTTGGGATTTCCTCTTTGAATTTTTCTACAAAAAGAGGCCGTTCGGGTCTAGGACCCACCAGGCTCATATCTCCCCTTAATACATTAAGAAACTGCGGCATCTCATCAATACTGGTCTTTCTGATAAAACGCCCCACCGGGGTAACTCTGGAATCGTGTTTGGTTGTCCACTTCATTTTCTCTTCTGAAGGAGCCTGTACCACCATGGACCGGAATTTGTACATATGGAATGACCGGTTGTGAAGCCCGACTCTCTCCTGCTTATAGATAAGAGGACCGGGAGCAGTAAGCTTGATTAATATGGCAGTAAGAAGCATAATCGGCGAAAAGACCAAAAGAGCAAAGGCTGCTCCGAATATGTCTACCGCCCGTTTTAACATGGCGTTTACCGGGTCAGTCAGCGGCACACGCCGGATGTTGACCACAGGAAGCCCCTGGAGGTCTTCGATGTAAGGCCTTGTGGGAATCATATTATTATAATCAGGTATAAATTTGGTGTGAACTCCTGATTTCTCACAGGAAGCCACAATCCGTTCTAAATCCGCATATTCGCTGATGCTTAGGGTAATGGCAATTTCGTCAAGGGAATTGAGGGCAAGTATCTCATCTAAGTCACTTACCTTTCCTATGACATGAATTCCTTTAAACTCATAACCCCATTCTTTCTTATTGTCAAGTATTCCTTTGATCTGATAGCCCCATTCAGGATTCATACGCACCCGTTCAATAAAGCCTTCTGCTGCGCGGCTGTAGCCGATCAGAAGGATATGCTTCTGATTGTATCCCTTGGTCCGCATGGAATGAAGGGCCATACGGATTAAATTTCGTTCCGCTGTCTCCAATATGACATTGACAGCAAAGAAATAAAATACCAGTCTGGTTGAAAACTCACTGAAATACGGGTTTTTCTTAACCAGGAACAGACTGAGGGTAAAAAGCAGAAGCCCCAGTACGTTGGCTTTTAAGATATTAGTAAACTCGTAACGCCTTTCCTGAACCCGCTTCGGTGCATACAGCTGGAAAATGCCGTAGAGGAGCAGATAGGTCGGCAAAATCAGGAGAAGCGCCGCAAAATAGTACTGAGGTGGCAAAACCTGCTTATAGGGACTGAAGAACCAGTTTCCCAGTAAAAGAAGCAGCCAGGCAATCACATAAGACAGAATTATAACCAGTCCATCCAGTACTACATGAAACCCATTAAATTTTTTTTGATTATCTTTAATCATAGCAGCAAAACCTTCCTACTTGCATGACTCCATACTCTTCCATGATAATTTCCCGTTTATTATACATGATATGTCAATATGATGCCATTAAAATATTCTTAAATTGACCTGTCAATTTTTAGTTTCCTTTTCATAAATTCCCAAACATAGAGAAATGTGCCCAATATCAGCTCTCCCTCAATTCTTATATAATTACCAAGGCGGGACATTTGAAACCTGACTTTCTTTGTTTTTTTCAAAGTTTTCAGCCCTTCCTTCACTCCTTCTATATAATCAGAAGCGAAGCCAATCCGACGGAAAAACATATATTTTACCGCCATTCCGGCCAGAATGGGAAGAAAATTCAGGATTAACTGGAGCAAAGGCATATTTTTATAATTCAGATAAAGATTGTTTCTTGCAGCCAGTTTTACTTTAAAGGAATTGTATTTGGAACCACTGGTTCCGCTCCCCACATGGTAAACCACAGCTTTGGGGCAATACCAGTTCTTGTAGCCGAAGATCTTCGCCCGGTATCCCACATCGATATCCTCCAGATATGCGAAATGGTCCTCATCAAAGCCTCCGATCTTATCAAAAACGTCTCTCCGGTAAATGGCAGCGCCGGCACAGGCAGAAAATACACGGCAGGCTTTATTATATCCGCTGCTTTTTTGTCCCACCCCCCGTTGATAGGCCCAGCCTAATACGCTATACATATCTCCGGCGTCATCCATCAGATCTTTATGGTAAAGCTGAATCATCTTACTGCTGACGGAGAATATCTTAGGAGAACGCTCGATGGCTTTTACCATCTCTTTTACGTAATCCGGCTGAGGCTCTGTATCATTGTTTAGTAATATGACATAGGGGGTTACTGATTCCCGGATTCCGATGTTGACTGCACCGGAAAATCCCGTATTCTCTTCTAAGAATATGGAGGGAATCTGATGGTCTTCCAGCCATTTTACACTGCCGTCAGTGGAGCCGTTATCCACCACAAGAAGCTCAAAGTTCTGATCACTTTGAGCTCTTAAGGCCTTAAAACAGGGTTCCATAAATTTTAATCCGTTATAATTGGGAATAATGATTGTTACTTTCTTTTGCATCTTAAACCTCTAACTGATAGGGTTCCCCTATTTTTTCTTTCTTCAAATCCCTCAGTGCAAAATTGGATTTGCGAAGAGTTAAATTGGGGTTATAGTAGGGATCACCGTCCCGTAAAATATCCGGCCATTTTTCTGAAAATTTCTTAATCTCCCTGTTGAAGCGTTCCACCTTTTCTGGTGTATCCTCCAGTCCTCTGGACTTTGACTCATAATGATAGAACAGAGCATAGGGTACGTAAACAACCAGTTTATTTAAGGAACGAATCTTCATGCAGTAATCAATGTCATTAAATGCAACCGCCAGGTCTTCGGAAAATCCTCCCACCTGATCAAACAGGGACCGCTTGCTCATCATACAGGCTGCAGTAACCGCACTGTAATTTCTTGCACACATGGCCTGATTGAAATAACTGCTCTCCGCCTTATGAAGACCAATAAAGGTGTGGCCTGCGATTCCGCCGAATCCAACAACTACTCCGGCATGCTGAATGGTATCATCGGAATACAGTAGTCTCACTCCTGTAATTCCTACATCTTCTCTCTGGCAGTATCCTAACATCTCTTCAATACTCTCGGGATTAATCAGCTCCGTATCATTATTTAAGAACAAAAGGTACTCTCCCTTTGCAAAGGTAACACCAAAATTATTAATGGCAGAATAATTGAATTCTCTTTCCCATGTTACAACATGAACAAATTCAAATTCTTTCTGAATCTTCTCATAGTAGGCAAATGTTGCCGGATCCGCGCTGTTATTTTCCACTACAATGAATTCCAGATTTTTATAAGTTGATTTTTCAATCAGGGAACGCATGCATAAATCCAGGTCTGCACTGTGATCCTTGTTTGGAATAATCACAGATACCAGAGGGTCTCCCGTAATTTCAAATGTTGTGTGGTAGATGCCGTAGTCGATCCCCTTTTCAACAGACTTCACAGGGATTCCCAACCGGTCATAATGGGCTTTCACAGCTCTGGCACCGGCTTCAAAAGCATAGAGTTTGCTTTCCGGATTACTTGCTGTTGAATCCTGATGGCACCGCCAGTGGTAAAGTGCTTTTGAAATATGACAGATTTTCCTTGCCTTCTCTGTACATCGTAAAATAAAATCATAATCCTGGGCTCCGTCAAACTCTTCCTTAAATAATCCTACTTCCAGAAGCAGTTCATGGTTTACCACAAACAGATGGCAGATATAGTTGACACTGGTTAATAAATCCGGATTGAAATCAGGTTTGAAATGAGGCTCAAACAATTCTCCTCCGTCGATATCAAGCTTATCTTCGTCGGTATAAACTACATCAATTTCAGGATCCTGATTAATGGCCTTTACACATTCAAACAGTGCATCAGGCGCCAGAGTATCGTCATGATCTGCAAGAACAATGAAATCACCGGTAGCCATCTCAATGGCAGCATTGGTGTTGCCGGAAATGCCCTTGTTTTCTCCCAGTATCACATAACGGAACCTTTCATCCTTCATGGCATAGCGCTTTAATACCCGCTCCACACCTTCCCCCTTCGGGCTTCCGTCAGCCACACAGACCTCCCAGTTTGTATAGGTCTGGGCAAGAAGGGAATCAAGCATTGCAGAAAGGAAACGTTCCGGTGTTTTGTAAGCAGGTATGACAACGGAAAGTTTTGGCATATAGTCAAATACCATCTCTTTCTGCTGTGCCAGTTCTTCCTCCGTTGTTTTTGTAAGGGATACCCATTCCGGATAATCGTAATCGCTGTCAATTCCCTGAAGCTTATGTCTGGATTTAATCACGAAAGCTTTGAGTCCGTTTTCCATAAGAAAATCCATGGCAGACTGCAGGGTCTGCTTATTCATCATACTCTTTAATTTTGCTGACTTTTTGTGGGAAGAGCTGTTCTGCTTTTCAATAATATCTGCATTCAGCTTTACCGCCACTGATTTGTTTTCACATTTAATCACCAGAGTCCGGTCTTTTTTGCTGTCCCTGACATAAGGAATCCGGATATCAAAACCAAGATCTTTTTCAACTGTCTTCTTAAAATAAATCTGGCTTACATCGTCTCTGCGTACCGGTACGTATTTAAATTCCACAGGGGTATCCTGCTCATCAAGAACCTGGAACTGTACCTCTTCTTCCGGAGTTTTTCCGATCACCCAGCCGTTTAATACGATGGAATTGTCACGGATCCTCATAACATCTATCTTATATTTCATCTCTGTTTCCCATCCTCCATGGAGGCTGCCATAAGAAGCAGATCCTCATCTGTATCTTCCTGTGCACCGCAATTAAAATTAATCCGTTCTTCTTCAATCACAAGAGGACGTTTCATGATGCGGGCATTGATGGAAAGAATGTACTCTCCTACAAGACCGATAAAAAATATCTGAACGGATCCTAAAAAGCACATGCCAATCAGGAGAGGCGCCATTCCAGCAGGGAAACGGTCCCAGTAAATCAGCTTTAAAATCAGATAAACAAGAGCCACCATCATGCTGGCGCAGGAGCAGATGCTTCCGAAAATAGTTGCCAGACGAAGTCCGACCTTGGTGTAGGAAGTAATGCTTAGCATTGCCGCATCATAGAGCTTAAAAAAATCATTGCTGGTTTTCCCAGCCCGCCGTTTGGGCTGCTCATAAGGAATTTCTTTTCTTTTGAAACCAAGTTCTGCCACAATCCCCCGAAGGAACGGAGTGGGATCATCAAGCTGTCTTAAAACCGCAATAAATGTTTTATCATAAAGTCCAAATCCGGTAAAATGTTCGATCTGCTCCACATCAGACAGTTTTTTAATCATCTTGTAGTAACAGCTTCTCAGCCAGTACATAATCTTACTTTCCTTGCTGGACTTTTTAATTCCGATTACGATTTTGTAGCCGTCTTCCCATTCCTTTACGTATCTGGGGATCATCTCCACCGGGTCCTGAAAGTCTGCCGCCATCAAGATCGTACAGTCGCCGTCCGACTGAAGCATGGCATAGTATGGGGAGTTGAACTGTCCAAAATTTTTGGCATTAAAGATTCCTTTTACTCCCTGGTCCTTTGAGCATAAATTACGGATTATCTCTCTGGTTCTGTCCGCGGAATCATTATCAATAAAAATCAGTTCATAACGGTATTTGTTTAATTCCCTTTTAAAAACGCCTGATATAGCCTGATACATGGCTTCTACGTTTTCTTCCTCATTATAACAGGGAACTACAATGCTTATTGTTTTCATCTGTTCACTTCCCATCTGTCTTAACCATCACTTTTATTAAATCTGCAGGTTTTTCTTTCATCATCTGGAGCGCAGTCTCCACTTCATCCAGTCCATGCAGGTGATGGGTCACCAGCTTCTGAGGATTAATTCTGCCGTACTGTATCATCTTTAAAAGGCGTTCAATCCGGATTCTTCCGCCTTTTGCCAGTTCCGTATGAATGGTTTTTCCGGCCATTCCCCTGCCCCCTGAAAATTTAGGGAAACCCAGGTTTCCGGTACCGCCAAAGTAATTCACGTTGGAAATGGTTCCAATTCCATATCTGGCCATATCAACAGCCTGGGTAAATACTTCATCACCGCCGCCGCAGATGATAACGCCATCGGCGCCCAGACCCCCGGTCCGTTCCATCACCTGATCAACGATATTGCCGTTCTTATAGCTTAAGACCTCACTCGCCCCATATTCCAGAGCAAGGCTGGTACATACAGGTCTTGTTCCCACTGCAATGATCCGGGCTGCTCCCAAATGTCTGGCGCCCTCAATAGCCATCAGACCGATGGGGCCAATTCCCATAACCACTACCGTATCGCCAAACTTAATATCTGCATATTCCGCTCCGGTAAAACCGGTGGTAACAACGTCCACACACATCAGAGCCTGTTCCAGAGTAACTCCCTCAGGAATCTTTGCCAGTGTGGTATCCGCATCTGGGATGAGAAAACGTTCCGCAAATACGCCGGGAATGGATCTTCCCAGCTGATGGCCGGAAAACGGAGCAGATGCATGCTTATAATTCCCTTCCTGAATGCCCATGGCTCTCCAGTCCGGTGTAATGGCTGGAACTGCAACAATTTCTCCAGGCTTAAAATCTTTTACCAGATCTCCGGTTTCTAAAATCTCCGCCACACATTCATGGCCTAAAATAAGATTCGGAGCTTTTCTTGAACCTCCGCCGTAAACGGTATGAACGTCTGAGGAGCAGGGTGTTACAGCTACAGGTCGAAGAATCGCCCCATAAGGCGTAAGCTGGGGCTCTGGCGCATCATGCCAGCCCACTACTCCCGGTTCAACTAAAACAAATGCTTTCATACTTTTTTCTTATATCCTTTCCAAATGATTGGATTTCAACGCTAAAATCTCCACATTCCGTCCAAATTTTTCCACAATGGATTTAGCGATCTCTTCTGTATAGCCTGGCGCCACGATTAAAATGGCATCTACCGGATCCGTAAGGAAATGATCCGGTGCCACGATAGGCAAATGGGACGCAGGTGCAAACCGTCCCTGCTTAAAGGGTGCTGAATCGATAATATATCTGGCGAAATCACCGATTACCGTTGTGGATGCCAGGGTAAAGCCCTGATGGCTGGCTCCCCAGATCCCAAGATTCTTTCCTTCTGATTCTAACTCATCAACCAGACGTTTCAGTTCTTCATCGATGATCACCCGGCTTTTAAGCAGACCGGAGACATCCAGTTTTTCGGGATTTTTCCTTCCCGCATTCTCTTTTACAGTCTTTTTCTTTCTGACAATGACGGATAAGGTATCCCGGTTTACCATCTCCTCTTCAAGTACTTCGAAACCAGCCTGGTCTGCTGCGAAACGAAGTGTCTCAAAGGTATAATAAGCGATATGATCCCGGATCAGTTCGTAGTAGCCATCGTATTCCAGAATATATTCAAGGCTGGGCACGGTAATCAGTCCCACGCCATCATCTGTTAAATTATCTGCGATGCAGCGAAGCATACCCACCGGATCCGGTTGATGTTCCAGATAGTTAAAGGACAAAAATCCATCATAAGGGCCACTGGTGCTTCCATCGGGAGACGTAAGAATCTCTCCAACCCCTGCAAACTGTTTCCAGACGTTCAGTCCTTTTTCTTTTCCAAGTGAAACCAGGCTCTCCCTGTGCTCAATCCCGCATGCAGTAACGGGAAACTGGGAAAGGACAGAAAGAAATTCTCCCTGACCGCAGCCGGCCTCAATTAACTTCTTTCCTTCCAGGTGGCAGAAATCAATAAAATGCCGGTACTGGCGTTTTCTTAGCTCCACCATAGTAGTGCTGAATCCGCCTGACCGGATAACGTCCTTATAATAAGGCACAGGCTCACAATCAAACTGAACCAGACCACAGCAGCTGCACTGATGCAGATTTAGACTGATTCCTCTGTCTTCTGCCAGTTCTTCCATCCCCGGGATATCCTGGGCAGAAGCCGGCATGTGATCCAGTGTCATCAAAGGCTGGCCATCAAGCTCCTGTCCGCATACAATACAAATCCTATCTCTCATACCACAAAATTTCCTCCATGTCAATCCCTTTTTAATAGCTGCAGGTCTTCTTTACTCCCTCAGAAAAGCTTACAAGAGGGGAAAATCCTGTATTTTTCTCCAGCTTACTAATGTCCGGAATCAGATTTGCAAGTCCCTCTGCATTGGGACGTCTTCTTCCATAGCTGTAGCTGCCATGATATCCCATGGTCTCATACATCTGCCGTATGTATTCCCGCAAGGGCTTTGTTTCCTCTTCCGGCGCTGCTACATTATAAATTCCGGAAACCGATTCTTTTTCCTGTTCCATTAAAAGTATCAGCGCCCGGACACAATCCTCCAGATATAAAAAATTCCACATTTGGGTGCATTCCCCAAGGGAAATGTATTCTCCTCTTGTAAATGCCCTTAAACAGCTTTCCACCAGAGACCAGGGATGATCTCCCGGTCCATACACGCTGAAAATCCGCGCATGGATATACTCCATGGAAGATATCCCTTCCTGCTGCCACTGGTTCGTCTTTTCTGTTGCCTGTTTTAAAAAGTCCAGCTTTGCCTTTCCGTATTCAGAAACCGGGCTGCAGTCAGTTTCCTCAGAAAGGGCTCCCTTGTGAATTCCGTATTCCGCCTGGGAACCGCTAAAGAGAAAACGTCTGCAGCCTAAACGTCTGGCCCCCTCTAATGCCTTTAAAGCGTCCACCACATTCTTCTGCTGGACTTCCCGCTTCATCCGGTTCTCGCTTCCGGATCCATCCCAGCCAAAATGATAAAAGGCCTGACAAGGTTCATGAATTACCTGATCCAGTGTATCAAGCTCACCAAGTTCCCGTTCTATTATTACCAGACCGTCCTGATCTGACGGAAGATATCTTAAATTCTCCGAACCGGGGCGAACCACCGCATATACTCTGCTGCCCTGCTTTAAAAGGCGGTTCGCCACAGCTCTTCCCAGGAAGCTGGTCGCTCCTGTTACAACAACGTTCACCTTATTTCCTCCCTGTATAAAAATCTAGTCCCTGATCCGGGGAATAATCATATTCCGGTCCATCTCTTCCTCGGAAAGGAACGGGGACAAATCCTCTAAGGGAGGAGAAACCATGGTTCCATCAGGAAGCCGCTTTGCCGCCGATTTAGGTTCAAAATTCTGATCTCTGCTGACAAATACTTCGCAAATCACCGGTCCGTCTAAAGACAGGGTGTGAAGGAGCGCCTGGTCAATCTCACCGTTGTGGTGGGCACTGACGTAAGGATATCCGTATGCCGCAGAAAGTTTCTCCATTTCAGGAAAGCTTAAATCTCTGCTGTCATCTCCGATTCCCACAAGCGGTTCTCCAAAATAGTTCTTCTGGGTCTGGCGAATGGAGTGATAACCCCCGTTATTGATTACAAATATCTTAATGGGGAGGTGATGATGTATAATGGTCTGCAGTTCCTGCAGATTCATCTGGATACTTCCGTCTCCTGTCACCAGAATAATGTCCTCTCCCGGATCTGCCTTGGAAATACCGATGGCTGCAGGGAGATCATATCCCATGGAGGCCACGGCAGAATTGGAAATAAAACGCTGGCCCGGTTTTATTACATAAGCATGACCGCCTACCACACAGGCTGATCCATTGCCAACCACAGTAATCCTGTTCTCAGGAAGGCGGGAGCTCAGTTCCTTTATAAATGCATAAATGTTTACTTCCTTGTGTTCATCCTGGCTGTAGTGCCTTGGAAGAACCACCGGATAGGTCTCTTTCCACATGCGGCATGTCTCATTCCAGGTAAGGGAATTGATCCCTGTTCCTCCTTGAAAGAAAGGATCTTCCCTGGTTGCCATAAATTCGTGATCTAAAAGATCTTCCATCACTGCCAGCAGATCTTTCACATCTGCATGAATCCGCATATCGGAATGTACCGATGGTTTCTTTAACTCCTCTGGATCAATATCATTTACAATCACATAAGCCTCTCTGGCCCAGGTCGCAAAATTATATCCAACCTGACGGATGCTTAAACGGCTGGCCAGGGAAAGCACCAGATCACTGTTTTGAATGGCAAAATTACCGGGACGGTCTCCCATTCCACCACCTCTTCCGGTATAAAGAGGGTGGGCATTATAGATGCAGTCCAGACTGTTCCAGCCGGTTACAACAGGAACTCCCAGCTTTTCCGCAACACGCATAAATGCATCATGGGCCTGTCCGATGCGAATACCATTCCCTGCATTAATCACGGGGCGGGAGGCTGCTTTTATCTTTAAAAGGACCTCACGTACTGCATTCTTATCCGGCTTAGGGGGCAGTATCTGACGTTTTTCTCCAAGACCGCTTTCGTCCTCAGTTATCTTGGCATTACTGGCAGAAACCCAGCCGTCTCCCCCATTCTCATAATTTTTTGCATCAAAGCCAATGAGATCGTCGGTTTCTACGTAAGCGCCCTGCACATTCAGAGGGATATCTAACCAGGCAGGTCCCGGACGGCCGGAATACGCAAGATAAACTGCCTTTTCCAGGCAGTAACGGATTCGCATGGGATCAATCACCATCTCGCTGTATTTGGTCATGCAGTCAACTGCCTTTGTAATGTCAAATTCCTGATCTCCCATGGCACGGATTCCTACGCCGGACCATCTGGCTGTGGTATCGTAGCGAACCTGTCCTGACAGAATCAGCATGGGAATGGAATCCAGCCAGCCGCCTAAAACTCCGGTTATGGCATTGGTACCCCCCGGGCCTGTGGTCACACAGACAGCGGCGATCTGGCCCTTAATTCTGGCGTAGGATTCGGCAGCAATGGCGCATGCCTGCTCATGATGGTTATAGAGACAGGTAAGCCCTTCCTGATGTCCCAATGCATCGTTTAAATGCATGGCACCTCCTCCTGTTACCGTAAACACCTGGGAGATCCCAAGCTCCACCAGCCTCTGGGCTATATAATTGGATATTTTCATTCTCATGTTATTTTCTCCTTTATTAAGGAATGGTAATTATCTGTCTGTGATTATACCACACCGTACTTTATTTTCCTATTAAAGTTTTCTTACTTTCTAAAAGCTTCCATTTTTCCAAGAAACAGGCTTTCTTTGGCAACTTTACCAGTTATGTTCCGTTTGTTTCCCCGCTCCTCCTTATTTTACAGGCAACTGCCGGTGCTCTCTGCTTTACAGCGTACTGGTACATTCCGGGTAACCCCTGCCTGTCAACAACTTTTCTCCTGTTCTGTTAGCTCCTTCCATATCTGCCATCAAACCACACTTTCTTTGTTCCTTTCATTTACGTTATAATCGCAGAGTAATGCAACTATGGATTTTCGGCCACGATAAAACTTACTGCAAAAAAGGAGAGAACATATTTATGAAAAAGCAAATTAAATTGATGGCTGTATTATCCGCTGCCGGTATTTTAACTGCAGCTGCCCCACAGATGGGCATCTTAAACACAGCCTCTACTGTCTATGCCAAAGCAACTGGCTGGGTAGAAGAAAACGGTACATGGAAATTCTATGAGGAGGGTGATTACTACGCCACTGATTCCTGGAAGAAGTACGGAGAAGACTGGTATTACTTAAATGAGGATGGCGAAATCGCTGTCGGTCAGAA
This sequence comes from Paenibacillaceae bacterium, assembly GCA_015057775.1. GTDB lineage: Bacteria > Bacillota > Clostridia > Lachnospirales > Lachnospiraceae > Lacrimispora. The sequence goes on from SVDT01000035.1 coordinate 11,647, forward strand.
AGTTGATGAGTACTATGTAGACGAGAGTGGAAAGAGAGTATCCAATTACTGGGTTTCTGTTACCAATGACAGCTACTGGGACTCCCCTGATTCACCGGAAAATTACTGGCATTATTATGGAAAAGACGGAAAAGAAGTCGTTTCCAAATGGCAGAAGATCAACAACAACTGGTATTATTTTGACGAACAGGGTCAGATGCTTACCGGCAAGGTAGAAATCGCTGGTTCAACTTATTACCTGGGTAACGAAAATGACGGCGCACAGAAAACAGGCTGGTTTGAGCTTGAAAGTGCGAAAGAAGATTCCGACCATACAAATGCATGGTACTTTTTTGACAAAGACGGCGTTATGGTTAAAGATCAGGTAGATAAAAAAATTAACGGTTCTTACTTCACCTTTGTAAATGGCGAAATGCAGACCGGCTGGTACAAACTTCCTGTAACAGCAACTCCTTCAGAAGCGGCCGAAAATACTGACAACAAGACTTCCGCAGCAGGCTATCAGTACTATGATGAGAGCGGTGCAAGAGTCGATGGCTGGAGAGAAATCGAAGGCATCGAGGGCATCAGCGCAGAAGGCGAACAGCACTGGTTCTTCTTTAAAAACGGTGCTCCTTACTTTGCGAAAAAGGGTATTGAATTATTCACTGTAAACTCCCAGAAATATGGATTTAATACAAAAGGTGAAATGCAGACCGGTCTTAAGGTTGTAAATCTGGAAGACGGAAATACTGCAAACTTCTATTTCGCAGACAACGGCGTGATCAACACTGGAAAACAGTCCATTATGAACGAAGATTCAGGCGAGAACCAGATTTGGTACTTTGTAACTTCCGGAAGCAAGAAAGGTCAGGGCTTCCACGGTATTCTTGACGATACTCTTTACGAGTATGGTTTAAGAAAACAGGCAGATGCGGATTTAAGAGTTGCTTCATTTGCTCTTAACGGCAAAAACTATCTGGTGAATACCAACGGTGTTCTTCAGAAAGCTTCCTCCACATCTAAGTCCACAGCAAAACCAGAGCTTGGCGCAGGCTTCAGAGATTTCAAAGACACCAATGAAAAAGTTTATGTTGTTGATGTAAATGGTATTATTCAGTAAATAGACACCTTTATAAATGAAACATCCGTTCAATTGCCAAAAAGCCCGCAGTGTAACATCTGCGGGCTTTTATTTGTTTTTAACAATTATAAGAGTTGTAACTATACAAAATGCCTAAATAGTAATTTTTTTATCGATATTTCTGTTTTTGCGTTATATTTTTGTCGATTTAACGTTATACATATAGGAGTAGATTGTTTATCAATCTATAAAAAAAGGAGGAGACCAATGAGAGAACTGTCCGTATACTATTGTTCCAAATGCGGGTATTATGGTTATTATCAGCTGGAAAGGAATGCGGTATGTCCAAAGTGCAAGGTGGACATGATAGCGTTATCCATCAGCTATCAGGCTTTCATGGATTTGTCCTGTGAAGAAAGGGACGAATTGCTTTCCTCTCAAATCATTGCTTCATCGTCTCCCTATGTAAAGCGCATTCTTGTGCCCCACAAAGTGAATAATAACCGGGAAATCATAGCCCGAATGGGAGACCGCATCACCGAACTGGAGATTGAAAATGAAAAACTGAATAAAACCATTGAATGGATGCACCAGACAATTTGGGAAATGGTACGTAAAAACAAAGGATTAAATATAAGTGATCAGGATGAATCCCCTAAGGGGATTGATCCCTGACAGGGACATTCCGGGAGTGCCCCCCTGCACTCCTTATCCATCCCCCTGTCAGGCGATTTTGTCAGTACTTATGTAACGTCCGATCAATCTGTTCAGCGTCTGATTCAACCTTTCAATCACTTTATGGAGTCTCGAATTTTCTTCCATCAGCTTCTTATTCTCCATCTCTACAATCCGCAGTTTCTCAGCATCTGTCATAAAGATACCCCCTCCTTCTTCTGCTTTACTTGTAATCAATATAAGTCCTTTCTAAGTGTTTGAAAAGTGAATTTTATCGCATTATTCGACATTTTTCACTTTATTTTAGTCAATTTAATCAATTAATCTATGATAATTTTAAAAGAAGTACTACATATGCCATGTCGAAATTAGTCTGGCACTAGATATGCGATTGCCTTTAATCTTATATTGTCGACATAATTGATATTAATTATAAAGGTTTTCCCGATAATTTTTTAAATTATCACACGCTCTTTCGATCTCGTCTGATTTTTCACATATATAATGCCATATATCTATTTATTGATCGCCCAACTTCAAGAAGCCGGCACTGAGTCCGGCTGAAAAAATGGTTTTATTTTTCTAAACTATTATACTCACGAGCTTTTAAGCCTCGTCATGAGAAGAGGGAGCTTCAGCTCGTCTAGCACCTCATTAATATGAAACAGCACCGGAGCAGTTCCATCCGTTCTTCTGTCACCGGAAAGGAACCAGCAGACAACTGCATCATTGGGAAGAGATGCAGACAACGCGTATCCCGCTTTTTTAAGCAGATGCTGTATTTCATCAATTCCAAGACCAAGAGAAATGGCAATTGCCAGCAGTGTCTCCTTTGATGGCTGTTTATAGCGTTTAATGTATTGCAGCATCCGTTCACTGACATTGGCCGCGTCACAGATGGACTTGCACCTTACTCTCCTGCCATTTAATATTTGTCTGAAATATACGTTAAAATCATGATCACTACTTAGAGAAAGACCTGCCTTATTAGCCAGTAGCTCGGTTTCCTCCGCTGTTAAATGAAATAACTCTGCACAAGAGGCGATCAACTGTATCTTGGACTGCCTTGTCTGGGTGCTGCATGGGTGATTTTTCCACCAGGAAACAGCCTGTTTATTAACCCCCAGTTTCTGATAGACCTCCTCGAGAAGCCTTAAATCATTTGTTTTCTTATAGTCTCTAGCCAGATTGTTTAATGCATTATAGAAGCTTTCTTCCAGTATTACGCCATGATCATCCAGCCATTGTCTGGTTTTTTCATAATCCATTTCATTCCCCCGCCTTCCTTAAACGGCTATTTTATGTGGTTTTTTTACACAAAAAGAAGCCAGCTGATTTATAACGATCAACTGGCTATATTATATCTGCATTTTTTTTATTGGAGTGGGGATGTCCTTATAATGCAAAAAACCGCCACAACTGGTAAATCGGGGTGGGTAAACGGTTTATCACATGTTATCAAAAGCTACCTTAACCCTGATAACCGTCGTAATCAACCGTGCCGATGCAGGTTAGATTTAAGGTGTTTTTTAACAGGTCTCCCGGAGAGATGAAGTATTCATACATATCCTTTAACTTTTGCAAATATGGTACTGCATCATTGTTACCACCGTCTGTTCCACGGGAAAAAGTCTTTACGAATTGAATGCAAAAACGGGTTACTTCTATAATAAGGTCATCCGACAGTTCATATGAAGCAGAAAGCTCCGTTTCATACTGATTCTTACTGAGTGCTTCATATATCTGGTCGATTACTTCATCCACATTTTCATCGGATGCGAAACTGTTTTCCACATCTGCCTCAAATATACGGTTGTTATAGCTGGAAGGATCTTTTTGTATGATTTCAATAATCCGGTCAAGCAGAGGAAAGCCTGGAGTACCCTTTAATTGAATCTCATACTCATCTCCCGCTTCCTTATAACAATGATAAGCAAACTGGGAGCACATCATCGCTTCTCTGCCCTTGTATATTAAAGCATCTTCCAGTTCCATTAAGATACCCATGGAAAGCTTTACAATCCTTGTTACAAGGCCTTGAAGCCCTGTATCACCCAATATGTTGTTAGTGATACAATAAAGACCGATAAACGGCAGCTGGGCATGTGCATAGGGCAGCTTCTCACTAACATAGCGGGTTGCGATGTCCATGACTGGCTGGCAATTGTTATTCCCTGGATTTAGACGCATCACATAGGCGGTTCTTGCTGTTCTGGTAAGGATGGTGTCCTCCAGCGCATTGGGGGGCGTTTCCTCGATTACAGTTCCTACAGGCTTGCCCGGCCCGCAGCTTAAGGCGGTATGGCTTACTTCTGATCTGGTAACCCAGGCAATAATTTTAGATATCTTTTCGTTATTCGGCTCCAGTAAAAGGATATCTCCTGCCTTTAGTTCACTTACTCTGACTTTTTCACCCATCGTATTTTCCTCCTGAATTAATTAAAATATTGTTTCAGTTCTTTTACCTTATTCCGACTGACCAGTATCACATCGGAAATGTCCTTAAAATACATATCATAGGTATAGTTAATCCGCGGACGGAACCGTTCTGCTCTGGATAAATTAGCCAGATAGCATTTATGAGTGCGGAAAAATGAATTCTTCTTCAGCTTCTCCTCATAAAAATTCAGAGTTTTATTTCCACGGAATACGCGATCCCTGGTATGTATCATACAAACCCCCTGTAACGCTTCTATATAAAATATATCAGCCGCCGGTATCAGAACAATGTCTTCCTCGTTAAACCCACAGATCATATCTAAATTATAATCATACTGCCCGCTGATCTCCTGATACACGTTTTGTCCGGTAGTGGTAGTCTCTAATTTATTCAGGCATTTAAAAAGCCGTTCTTTCGTATAGGGCTTTAGCAGATAGTCCACTGCATTCAGTTCAAATGCCTTGGCTGCATAACCATTATATGCAGTTACAAAGCAGATTTTAATCTTGGGGTGAAGGCTGCTGATTTGCTCTGCAATGTACATGCCATTAATTCCCGGCATGTCTATATCCAAAAACAGCAGGTCACAGGGGTTCTTTAATAAATATGCCAGTCCCTCTCTCGAATCAGAAAAAGCCCCAGCCAGAGAAAACTCCTCTTTTTTCTTCAGTAACTCCGTAAGATATTCAATTGAATTTTTTTCATCGTCAATAATCACAACCTGCATACCTGCACATTACCCCCTCTTTGGAATCTGAAAGCTGATTTTCGTTCCCTTTAAGTCCTGACTCTCAATAACCAGTCTGCTTTGAAAACATATGTTAAGCCGGTAATTAATATTGCTGATCCCAACACCGCTTTTTGAGGTGCTGCTTTTTGGAGCATTGCTTTTTGGAGTGCTACTTTTATCAATGGTCTCAAGTGTTTCCGGGCTGATCCCCCTGCCGTCATCCTCTACACTGATTACCAATCTGTTGTCACAAGTCTCCATGACCCGTATCAGAATATTCAGTTCACCAGACTTATATCCATGCTTGATGGAGTTCTCCACCAGCGGTTGAATGGTTAGTGGAAGAATGTCATTTGAAAGGAGTTCATCCGGTGCATCAATCTCAAGCTTTAAGGCACCATTCATTCTTACATTTTCCAGTTCCACATATGCATTTACCAAATCCAGCTCTTCCTTTAACTGATAAAGAGTATAGGTTCTGTAATCAAATCTGTATTTTACCCTTAGAAAGTCTGACAGGCACATGAGCATATTTTTTGCCATCTTCACATTGGTGTCCATAAGGCAGTATATGTTGTGGAGAATATTAAATAGGAAGTGAGGGGAAATTTGCGCCTGCAAAGAAGCAATCTCCATCTCATGGGCAAGTTCCGACTGGTGGAAGGTATCTTCCACATTGACTGCCAGAACATATCCCTGGCCAAGGAGGAAAAAAAGCACCCCAAAGTAGTAGAAATTAAAATCGCTTAAGAATTTTACATCAATATTATGCTGAATATCCATGATCTGCAGGACACACGATGCAAGAAATACGCAATAGCCCAGAAAAACCGGGCCGGCATTTGTTTTTTTCAACTGAAACGCCCTGGCAATCTTAAAAAAATAACAAATCGCATTTACAAACAGAATGGGTATGAATACCATATCGTCATATAAAACCGGCATAACCGGCAGACAAATAAGAACTGCAGTATAGAGAACATCAAAAAACTTTAAAAAACGAAACGGGTGGTTTTTCCCCAGTTCTGGGTACATGCTCCACAGATAAAACTGAATGGAGGTGATCTGAACCATAAACGACACATACTCTATCTTTAGAACTGTATCAATGGTGAGAAGTGGAAAAATACTGACCAGACTCTCGCCGTCTATTATAGAAGCAGCAATCAGCACAGAAATACAAAAAATCCAGAGATAAATAGACTGGGCTTTTTTATTCAGGCACCAGTTAAAAACATACAAATAGCACGCCATTCCGGCCAGAATGCCTATAAATCCGATGTTTTTCATCAGGTTAATAAGGTGGAACCGATACAGTGGAACCTGTTTCCCTATATAGACAGGAAGGACAATTCCCCCATTGTTACAATGAAAATTAGATACCTTAATTTTAATTACGAGATCATTTTGATCTGCATAGAAGTAAACTAATTGAGGAGCCCAGCTGGAAATTTCTGAACCCTTATCAGCTCCAATTTTTCCATTCTCTACAATTTTTTTATCATTTATGTAAAGCTCATATGCACTGGAAACATAGTTAAGCTCCATACAATATTCACCGGGAGAGGGTAATTTTACACGCAGTTCATATACGCCTATGCCATGTTTACCCAGCTTCTTTCCGTTTATCACCTTTCCCCGCCAGGATCCAGGAACCTCGATGCTGTCTGCAGTCTGTGAGCCGGTATCTTCTAATGTACCTTCATAAAATTTCCATACACCATTTAACTGAACAGCCTTCTTCTCCAAATTCTCTTCTGACAGGTTTAAAAAACCATCCGCTATAGAATAAGAAATATATTGATTCCGGATGCTTAACAAACCTGATATCAGACAGACTGACAGAATTAGAAATAACAGGGCTTTTCTGTTCTTCTTGTATTTTTCTTTCATTAATTGTTTAATTCTTCCCCCGGATCCGTTGCCGATCACGCATTAAATTTCATGTATTTTTGTTTATTTTACTATTTATGGAAAAATATAGCAATAAAAATATTTTTCATTATACAGCAAAAAGAAAGGGCGCAAACAGGCTGTATTTATGCTGCATGCGCTCTTTCTTTTTTTGCATCCGGGAAACTTCATAATCTATTACGGAATTAATAGTGTAATGGGCTTTTTAAATGTTGTGATATTAAGAAAGACGTTCTCCATTGGGTCCTACCCGATGCCCATCGGGAGTTACAGTATCTTTGAGCATGGAACCTTTGGTAGCGTCTGCTGCCTCACTGAAATAGTACCATTTCCCATCAATCATGTTCCAGCCGGTATACATAGATCCCTTTTTTCCGTCACTGACCGGATTTAAATAATATACACTTCCTTTGTATTCAAACCAGCCAGTTACCATATATCCGTTATCATCAAAGAAATACCAGTCATTTGTTCCTTTCCAGTCAGTATACACCCACCGGTTCACCGGTCGGCTTCCATCTTTTCCAATTATCTTCCAGCCATTTTCATCTGATTGCCAGTTACCTGGGTAGTAATGATCATCGTCTCCGCCAGTTCGTTTTCCGGGCTCTGTGATCTCTCTGTCATCATCGTCACTGTCGTCTCGGGGCAGTTCTTTTACTATGACTGTGAAATCATCTGTGAACTCTTTCTCATTCCCATAACGGTCTGCTGCGTAATAAATAACCTTAACTGTCCGGGTTCCTGTTCTGGTAAGATTATATTCCAGATCATACTGTCCCTCTGATAAAGTTGTTTTTCTGACTGCATTGGAGGGGCTGGCTTTTTGATATTCGGTTACTTCAAGGCCCTGTGTATCCAGGTCTTCTCCCAATGTATAGCTGACTTTATCTGGTCTTTTTGTTACTTTGATTCGAAGGGTGTAGTATTCCTGCTCTTCCTGTTCTTCCAAAACCGTTATGTGAATGATTACATCAAGAGGGATTCCACTGGGATTAATCACGTTGTCTGGAAGTACTACGGTTCCTTCCACGGTAAAGCTCTGTTCTTCACTTAGTAACGGATCATAGGCGCTTGAATCTAAATCCCAGTCCACATCTGCCTGGACGTTTCCGTAATTGGTTCCTAACGTAACTTTTGCCGGGATTCCCAGGGCAGTAACTGTTTTGGCAGTTCCGTTGGTAATTCCTTTTATCGCAGACAGAGGATAAATTTTTTCCAGGATTTTATCCGCTGCTGATTCGGCATCCACGGTTACTTCGATGGTGGCAGTCAGGGGTATCCCATTGGGATTCACCACTTTATCGGGAAGAGTCACAGTTCCTTCCACGGTAAAGGTCTGTTCTGTCTTCTGGTCAGGATCATAGGAGCTTGCTGCTACGTCCCAGGTTACAACAGCTGATACAGTCCCTTTATCTGTCTCAAGGTTCACGTTCTCAGGCAGCCCTAGTGCAGAAGCAGTTTTTGATGCACCATTGGAAACCCCTGTTACAGCGGGTAATGCTGAGATACTCTTAAGAACTTTATTAACCGGCACTTCAGCATTTACAGAAACATGGATCGTTGCCTGAAGGGATATCCCATCTGGATTATATACATCCTCAGGAAGAACCACAGTTCCTTCCACATCAAACGTCTGCTCTTCCTTCTGATCGGGATTATAGGAGCTTCCTTCCACGTCCCAGGTGACTTCTGCGGATACCTCACCCATATCTGTCTCAAGAAACACATTCTCAGGCAGCCCTAGTGCAGAAGCAGTTTTTGATGTACCATTTGCTATTTCAGTAACCGGCGCAGGAGATGTAATAGATCTCAACGGATTTTTGGTTGCTGATAAAGTTATGGTATAGGTATCTTCTGAATCTGCAGTTCCGTCATTGGCCTTGAATACCAGTGTATATGTTCCAGCTTCTGTCGGAGTGTAGGAATAGTTCCTGGCAGCAGACTTCTCTGCTTCCTCGTTTACTTTTACCTTATAGATCAAATCGTCCTTGTTTTCATCAACAAATATTGTATCCAAATCCAGTGTATAAGCATTATTGATTATTATTGTTGCGGACTCTGCTGCATCTACTCCACTTATCCTCTCTGGAATTGTATTAACGGCATTGAGCGTTACCATATAGGTTTCTGTGGAATCGGCTGATCCATCATTGGCTCTGAATACCAGTGTATTTGTTCCTGCAGCGGTAGGCTTATAGGAATAACTTGCATCTGCTGTTTCTTCTGCCCCTCCGTTTACTATTACTTTATAGGTCAGAGCATCATGATCAACATCTTCAAAGATATCATTTAATTGAATGGAGTAGGTTTTCTGGACTGCTACGCTGTCCACTACGGACTCACTTACTCCGCTTTTTCTTTCTGGAGGTGTGTTTGCTGCTTTTGCATTCAGAGTTACCTTGTAGGTATCTGTAGAATCGGCAGTTCCGTCATTGGCGGTGAATTCCAGTGTATACGTTCTAACCTGATCCGGTACAAAAGTATAATCTTTGTCAGCTGCCGTTTGAGTACCCTCATCAACTTTTACTTTGTAGTCTAAGGTATCCAGATTCTCATCTTCAAATATTGTACTTAGATTTAATGCATAGGTGGTATTAACAGTTATATTTTCGGTTATCGTGGCTCCTATATTAATTTTTCTATTTGGAACCGTATTTACAGCTGTTAGTATTACCGTAAAGGTCTCTGTGGAATCGACTGATCCATCATTCGCCCTGAATTCCAGTGTTTTGGTTCCCGCAGAAGTTGGTTTAAATGAATAGTGCGCATCTGCTGTCTCTTCCGTACCTCCGTTTACTTTTACCTTATAGGTTAAATAATCACCTTCATTATCCTGAAATATTGTATTTAGATTAATTGTATATGGTTTATTAACTGCTATACTGTCTGATACCACTTCATTTATATCATCCTGCCTTACAGGAGGCGTATTGGCCGCCTTCACATTCAGATTTAAAGTATAGGTATCTTCCGAATCTGCAATTCCGTCATTTGCTATAAATTCCAGAGTTAACGGTCCAACAACCAATGGAGTATAGGGTAGCACATCATTTGCCGCAGTTTCTGCTCCCCCATTAACTTTAACCTTATAATTTAAATCATCATGATCGGCATCCTCAAAAATATCATTTAAATTAATGTTTATTGGATCACCTTTTATAACGTTTTCCGATATAGATGCTGGCACCCCGCTTTTCCTTACTGGTGCTGTATTAACTGCAGTAAGTGTTACTGTATAGGTGTCTGAAGAGTCCACCGTTCCGTCATTAGCAATAAATACAAGGGTATATGTGCCTGCTGGCGAAGGGGTATAGGAGTAATTGTTTCCTATTGATACGAACGACGTGTCGTTAATCTTCACTTTATAGGTCATAGAGTCCGTATCCGGGTCCTCAAATATTGTACTTAAGTCCACAGAAAATGCGGTTTTAACTGGCAAACTGGCTGATACACTGGCTCCTACATCACTTTTTCTGACAGCAGGATAGTTTACACCTTGTACATTAACGGTTGTGTAAACCGGTTCTGAATGGTAAAGATTATCTACTGCAGCTACCTTAATCGTTCTTGGTTTTGTATCTGGTTTTACTATATTTGTGTTTTTGTATGTGATCGCTTTTATTAATGCCTCAACATTGGTATCATTTGCATTTAAATTTAGTAAAACGGTTAATCCTGATCCTGAAGTGCCTCCTGAATACGAGCCAATAGATGTTCCGCTGTAGAGGACATTGCTACCGGAAAGTGTGATCCCACCTGTCTGGGCAATTTCAAGCACATCTTCTGAAGCAACTTTATTACTGGTAATGGAAGCAGTAACTGAACCGCCAGTATAGAAACTGCCGTGAGCGGAATCTACCTTTACTGTGGAATCGCTGTCTTTATCCAGAGGTAATGCAGATCCTCCTTCTGTAAATGACACTGTATCTCCATCTAAATTTGAGATAATGGGAGGTGCGGCTGCGTCAGTAAGTGCTACACTCAGACCGTCAAAATCCACATAGTCACCTGCATCGCCTAAGTAAGTGACTTCGGCTTCCAGCACAACACGTATCATTTTAACTTTTGATTTTACATACAGAACCGGCACCGTAACTGTTTCCCAGGCAGGAGTACCTGTGCTTATCCCAGCTGTGCTCTTACTCACCTCATAATTGCTCTCAACAGGCTCGCCACTTCCTGTTTCATTATCGTACAATTCAATTCGCAGTGTTCCTTTATCTGTATTCATATAGGGAAAAACCTGAACAGAAGCATTCAGATTATAGTATCCCGGAGTCTTTACAATATAATCTTTATATATTTTCCCCACAGCCGTATTGGTACCATATGCAGTACAGTATTCTATAATATCATTGTTACCATCGTTATCGTTCAGATCCTTAGGTGAAGGTACCCCTTCCAGGTTTAATTGATTATACTGATACCATCCTTTCTCTGGGAACACCGTGGTAAAATCAAAATTATTGTTGAAATCAATGTTTCCAATCCAGTCTGAAATTGAGGTTGCATCCTGATCTTCTGTACTAAATAATTCTCCTGTTTCACCATAAACACACACTGGCACTGTAGTAACAAGCAGTACCACGGTCAGTGCCCCGCTTAAGCAGCGTAACTTTTTATTTAAAAACATTCAATCCCTCTCTCCCATACAATTCTCAAAGGCATAGAGGGGAAATAAGCTCCCTACTCTATGCCGATGATAACATTTTTTAATATTATGACGTCTTATTTATATTGAAAATATAGGTTCTGCTATCAAGTCCGGTCTTAGAAGCAACCACGATCTCAATTGGATTTAAGCCTTTAATAAGTGATATTGCCTGACCGCTGTTAAATGTGGTGCCATTTAAAGAAATGATAACAACTGCTTCTTTATCTTCAGGTGTAGGAGTGACTTTTGTACTGGCAAGATTCCGGGTTGTAAGATTATAACTATACGTGGTCTTTGAAAAACCGGGTATGCGGAATCCTGTCATTGTCACAGAAGCCAGATAAGGGCTGCTGGCCCTTGTAACAGTTACCATATATGTCACTGTATAACCGCCTGCTGAAGTCACCTTAATTTCAACGTTATTCAAACCACTAGTCATAGCAACAGAAGCTTTTCCCCCTATCAATTCCTGCCCATTAACCGTAATAGCTGCCGTAGTTTTTGATGCAACCG